>WYBK01000130.1 GCA_011525905.1 Acidobacteriota bacterium | reverse complement strand
GAGCTCGGCTGCGCCGTCGCCGAGCTCGCCATGGTCGGCGACGACGCCGAGTTCGACGTCGCCGGGGCGCTGCGCGCCGGCGTCGGCGCCGGCGTGCTGCTGCGCACCGGCAAGTACCGCGCGGGCGACGAGCACCGCTTCCACCCGTCGCCCACGCTCGTCCTCGACTCGATCGCCGAGCTGCCCGAGCGCCTCGGCTGACCGGCTCCTCCGCTCAGCGACGCGCCTCGAGGATCAGGTTGAACGGAGTCTCGGCGACGCGGCGGAACCGGGAGAAACCGGCCTTGCGGAAGACCTCGGCCAGCCGCGCCTCGCCTGCCTGCGCTCCGAGCACCAGCCGCCCGCCCTCCGAGATCGCGTGCGCGCAGCAGATCGCCGTCGAGCCGGCGTAGTAGAGACGCGAGACCGGAGAAAGGTTCTCCTCGAGCCGGTCGTGCGCGAACGGCTCGACCAGCAGCACCGTGCCGTCGACTGCCAGCGCCTCCCCGGCGTACCGGGCGGCGGCGACCGGATCGCCGAGGTCGTGCAGGCAGTCGAAGAAGCAGATCAGGCCGTAGTCGCGGGCCGGGTAGCGGTCGGCCCGCTCCACCTCGAACGTGACGCGATCGGCGACCCCGGCGCGCTCGGCGTTGCGTTGCGCCTCCTCGATCGAGGCAGCGTGCACGTCGAAGCCGAAGAAGCGCGAGCGCGGGAAGGCCTGCGCCATCAAGACCGTCGAGTGCCCCCAGCCGCAGCCGACGTCGGCCACCGCGATGCCCGCCTCGAGCCTTTCGACGACGCCGTCGAGCGCCGGCAGCCAGCTCTGGACGAGGTTGCTGCGGTAGCCGTTGCGATAGAAGGCGGCCACGCCGCAGTGCAGCCGCGCCTCGTGCTCGCCCCAGGCGACGCCGCGGCCGCTGCGGATGGCCTCGAGCGTCCGCTCCTCTCCCGCCCAGAGGGCTGCCGGCAGGTTCCAGGCATGCGGAAAGTAGAAGGGGCTCTCCTCGTCGGCCAGCACCAGGGCCTGCTCGGGCGACAGCTCGTACGTGTCGCTCACCGCGTGATATTCCACGTAACCCCCCGCGGCCTGCGCGTTGAGCCACTCGCGCACGTAACGGGGCGCGCAGCCGGCGCGCGCGGCGATTTCCTCGGCCCGCAGCGGCCCGGCGTCGGCCATCGCCCGGTAGAGGCCGAGCTTGCTGCCCAGGCTGACCATCAGGCCGCCGTAGGCCGAGGAGAGATCCTCGACCGCGCGGGTCACGAAGGCTTCGAGCTTCTGGGAATCGATCCCGGTCGCGGGACTCGTCGTCGTCATGATCGTCGGCTCCTCGAGTGGCGTTCGAGTCGGTTCGAACGCGCAGAGATTCGCAGCGTCGCGACGGCCGCGGGAGAGGCGCATCGGCCCGCGATCGGTCCGTTCGTGCCACCGGCCGCCGAGCGCCGGGGTGACAGGTCCCGCTCGCCTCGCGCAGAATCCGCTCCATGCCGCGCGCCGCCCTCGCCACCGGTCGGCACCCCACCCCGGCCCCGGGGGAGTTTCCGGTCACCGTGAGCCTGGTCGCCCTACCCGAGAGCTCGGCCGCCACGCTGTTCGGGCTCTTCGACGTGCTGAACGCCTTCGGGGTCATGGACCTGCCGCGCGGAGCGGCCGGCAGCGATGCCCCATTCGCCGTGGAGATCGTCGGCGAGAGAGTGGGCCCGCTGCAGGTGGCGAGCGGCGTCCCCGTCCCGGTGCAGCGCGCGATCGACGGCCACGAGACGAGCGACATCGTCATCGTGCCGTCGATCCTGCTGCCGCGTGACGGGTGGCGGCCGGGGCGCTACCCGCGCCTCGTCGACTGGCTGCGCGCGCAGCACGCGGGCGGCGCCGCCCTCTGCTCGGCCTGCTCGGGGCTCTTCCTGCTGGCCGAGACGGGACTCTTCGACGGCCGGGACGCGACGGTGCACTACGGCTACGCCAGCAGCTTCCAGGCCACCTTCTCGGCCGTGCCGGTCCATTCGGAGCGGGTGCTCGTCGTCGCCGGCAGCCGCGGCGAGCTGATCAGCTCGGGAGCTTCGACCTCCTGGCACGACCTGGCGCTCTACCTGATCGCCCGCTATGCCGGCCCGACCCTGGCGCAGGAGGTCGCGCGGGCGTTCGCGCTGCAGTGGCACCAGGAGGGGCTCGCGCCCTACATCGCCTTTCAAGGGCGCACCGACCACGACGACGGGGAGATCCGCGGCGCGCAGGAGTGGCTGGCCCGCCACTTCGCGGTCGCGAGCCCGGTCGAGGCGATGGTCGAGCGCTCGCGCCTGGCCACGCGGACCTTCAAGCGCCGCTTCGTGCGGGCCACCGGCCTGACGCCGCTCGCCTACGTCCAGCGGCTGCGCGTCGAGGAGGCGAAGCGGCGGCTCGAGCGGACCGAGGCGCCGGTCGACGAGATCGCCTGGCGCGTGGGCTACGAGGATCCCGCCTTCTTCCGGCGGCTGTTCAAGCGGACGACCGGGCTCTCGCCGGGGGCCTACCGCCGGCGCTTCCGCATTCCCGACTTCGCGTCCGCGGCTGGCGAGGCTGGAGGAGCGCGGAACCGTCGGATGCGTTCCCGGCCATGACCTCTTCGCGCATCGAGCCGCTGCCCGGGTACACGCCGGCGATCGGCCGACTGGTCGGCATGCTCGCCTGGTCCCGGCGGACGCTGCTCGACGCGGTCGAGGGGCTGACCCGGGCCGAGCTCGACCATCTGCACGACGCGCGCAGCAACTCGATCGGCGCGCTGCTCGCGCACGCCGCCGCCGTCGAGCGTTGGCACCAGATCCTGACCTTCGAGGAGCGGGAGCCGACGGCCGAAGAGCAGGGCCCCCTGCTCGCCGCCCTCGACCTGGGCGAGGCCGGCCGGCGGCAACTGCGGGGGCGCGAGCTCGACGGCTACCTCGGGGAGCTCGCCACGGTGCGCGCGGCGACGCTCGCGGCGCTCGCCGCGCGTGACGATGCCTGGCTCGAGGCGCCGCTCGCCGCCGCACCCGAGAAAAACGCCCACTGGGCCTGGTTTCACGTCGCCGAGGACGAGATCAGCCACCGCGGCCAGATCCGCTGGCTGCGCGCGCGGTTGCCGGGACGAGCGTCGGTCGAGGTCCCCCCGACCGCGAGCCCCCGCGCGCTCGTCGAGACCTGGATCGAACGCTTCAACGCGGGCGACGCCGAAGGCCTCGCCGCTCTCTACGCCGAGGACGCGGTGAATCACCAGGTCACCCGCGATCCGGTCCGCGGCCGCGAGGCGATCCGCGCGATGTTCGCCGCCGAGTTCGCCGCCGCCGAGATGGTCTGCCTCCCCGAGGCGATCCACGAGGCGGGCGACGTCGTCGCGCTCGAGTGGCGCGACCCGCTCGGCCTGCGCGGCTGCGGCTTTTTCACCGTCGTCGCCGGCCGCATCGTCCACCAGCGCGGCTACTGGGACGAGCTCGCCTTCCTCCGGATGCACGGCCTGCCGATCAGGTGAGGAGGCGGAGCTCGAGCTCCGCCCCGTTGCGACTCGGCGCCGCCGACGGTACCATCGGCGTGCACCCCCCCTTCGCGGCGATCGCGCGCACTCCAGCCGTGCGAGCGCCGGACCATGGACACTCCGACGCTCGAGGAGGTCAGCTCATGCGCCAGGATCCACGCCGCCGTCCGTTCGCTCTCGCAACCGCGCTCGGCCTGGTGCTCGGCGCCTGCGCGGCGCCTCGCCCCGCGACGCTGGCGATTCGCGACGTGACCGTCGTCGACGTCGTCGACGGCACGCTCGCCCCCGGCCGCACGGTGCTCGTCGACGGCGACCGCATCGTCGAGATCGGCGCGAGCGGCGAGGTGGCGATCGCGAAGCGTGCCGAGGTGGTCGAGGGCGCCGGCGGCTTCCTGGTGCCGGGGCTCTGGGACGCTCACGTTCACTCGGCGGCCAGCCTCGACTGGCACTTCCCGCTCTTCCTCGCCCATGGCGTCACCAGCGTGCGCAACATGCACTCGACGGTCGACGATGCGCTCGCTCTCGTCCGAGAGATCCAGAGCCGTCTCGAGGCCGGCACGCTCGCGGGACCGCGCTTCCTGGCCAACGGCGCCATCGTGGACGGCGACCCGCCGTCCTGGCCGGGGAGCGTCGTGGTCCGGGACGCCGAGGAGGCGCGCGCCGCGGTCGATCGCCTGGCCGACGGGGGCGCGGACTTCGTCAAGGTCTACGACCGGCTGACGCCCGAGGCCTACGCGGCGATCCTCGAGCGCGCGCGGGAGCGCGGCATCCCGGTCGACGGCCACGTTCCGGCTTCGGTGCGCCCGCGGGACGCCGCGGCCGCCGGGCAGCGCACGATCGAGCACGGCATCGGCATGACGCTCGGCTGCTCGTCGGCGGCCGACTCGCTCCGGGCCGAGTACCGGGGCTTCCTCGAGCGCCTGCCGCAGATGCCACCCTACCCCGACGCCGTCGCCGGGCACTTCCAGTGGGTGCGGCGCGCGATCGAAACGCGCGACGCCGAGCGCTGCCGCGAGACCGCGCGCACGCTTCGCGAGCATTCGGTCGTCTCGGTTCCGACGCTGGTCATCACCGCCGCCTCCGGGCCGGAGGCGCTGCTCGCGGACGAGGCGTGGACGAGCCTGCTACCCGCCTCCGTCCGCGAGGGCTGGCGGGCGATGTCGGCCCAAACGGATCCGATCGCCGAGGCGCTCGGATCGACCGCCGAGCCGGCGCTCGACAACGTCCGCCTGCTCCACGAGGCGGGCGTCCCGATCCTCGCCGGCACGGACGTCGGCAACCCCTTCCTGGTCCCCGGCCGGAGCCTCCACCGCGAGCTCGCGCGGCTGACCGAGGCGGGCCTCTCTCCGCTCGACGCGCTGCGGGCGGCGACGCTCTCGCCGGCGCGCACCTTCGGCCTCGAGGACGAGCTCGGCACCGTCGAGGCGGGAAAGCTCGCCGACCTGGTGCTGCTCGAGGCGAACCCGCTCGAGCGGATCGAGAACGCCGGCCGGATCGCCGCGGTCGTCCGCAACGGCCGCCTGCTGCGCCGCGCCGACCTCGACGCCCTGCTCGCCCGGGCGGCCGCCTGGACGCCCGAGTAGCGAGACCTCGCCCGGCTCCGCCGACCGCCCGGAAGAGCTCGCCTTTCCCGCGCTCTCAGTGCCGCTCCGGCCGCCCAGAAGGCGCTCCATTGAAAGGGGGATCGGAAGGCGCCGCGGCGCATGCGCGACAGGGCAGGGCAACCGTTCGGGCGTCCCGCAATCGATCGCCCTTCTCGCGCTCGCAGCACAGCTCCCGTCGCCCAGAAAGCGTTCGACTGGAGAGGATCGGAGAACGCCGCGGCGCACGCGCGACAGGCCGGGGCGGTAGCGCTCTCTCCTCGTAATCGATCGCTTTCGCGGCGCTCGCGGTGCCGCAGGGTGGGATCCTCGGGTAGCCTTCGCTCCTCGGGGGGAGCCGTGGAAGAGCACTCGAAGGTCCCGTTCTCGAAGACCCAGCATTCGAAGACCCAGTACTACACCGCCGCCAGCCTCGACGGCTTCATCGCGACCGAAGACCACTCGCTCGAGTGGCTCTTTCAGCTCGGCGATCCGGAAGAAACCAGCTACCCGGAGTTCATCGCCGGAGTGGGGGCGCTCGCGATGGGCTCGGGCACCTACGAGTGGTTGCTGCGCAACGGGCTCCGGCTCGGCTCCGAGAGCCCGGAACCCTGGCCGTACGCGCAACCGACCTGGGTCTTCAGCTCGCGCTCGCTGCCTCCCGTGCCGGGCGCCGACCTGCGCTTCGTCTCCGGCGACGTCCGGCCGGTGCACGCGGCGATGCTCGGGGCGGCCGCCGGCAAGAACCTCTGGCTGGTCGGCGGCGGCGACCTCGTCGGCCAGTTCCACGACGCCGGGCTGCTCGACGAGATCCTCGTGCAGATCGGCTCGGTCACCCTGGGCTCCGGCCGCCCCCTCCTCCCCCGCCGGATCGCGTTCCCGCCGCTCCGGCTGACCGCGGTCCGCCGCTTCGGCCGGCACTTCGTCGAGCTGCGCTACGACGTGTCGAAACGAGACGGGCTCGGCGGG
Source organism: Acidobacteriota bacterium (assembly GCA_011525905.1). Lineage (GTDB taxonomy): Bacteria > Acidobacteriota > Thermoanaerobaculia > Multivoradales > JAGPDF01 > JACTMI01. Next base: position 13,243 of record WYBK01000130.1, on the reverse strand, counting down.
TCCTGACCGACGTCGCCCGACCGCTCCTGGAGCGGGCGACGGCGCCCCATTTCCGGCTGTCGGATAGGTGGCTGGCACCCTCCGCTCTCTTCCCTCCATTCCTCGCGAACCGCGACCGCGCTTGCCGAGCGCCGCAGCGGGCGCGGGAGGCCGGGCCGGCCGTCCGTCCCTTCGGCACCGGGCGGAAAGTGAGCCATTCCGCAGCCTCGTCGCGTGAGCGGCCGTAGCTTGACGGCGCGAGTCGAGGACTCCGGCCCGGACACGGGCGGGCGGGCGAGTCGGGAATCCGCGACGGCAGGTGGCACCTTCACGTGCCGCGCGTTCGAGCTGCAATCGACGACGGTCGACGGTGAGAGGGCCCGTTCCCGGAATCGGCATACCGCTGCTTCCCGCGGTTCGGCCTCCGCCGGGAAAGGAACGCCATGCGCCTCCGACTCGCCTGCCTGCCGCTCGCGCTCGCCGCGCTCGCCTTGCCCGCGGCCCACGCCCAGCAGTCCGTCTTCACCGGCACGATCGCGAGCGCCGACCAATTCGATCTGCACACCGTCTTCTTGGTGACCGGTCAGCAGGTCGGCGCCAGCCTGGTCTGCGACTTCGACGGCGTCAGCCGACCGCTCGACCCGGTGCTCTCGGTCTTCAGGCCGTCGAATCCCAACACGGACGACGTCCTGCTCGCCGACTACTACAACGACGACGGCTTCGGCGCCGACGACTTCCCCTGGGGGGTCGACTGCGACGCCTTCGACAGCTCCTACGTGACCTTCACGGCCGACGAGACCGGGGACTACACCTTTCGCGCCGACGGTTTCGGCAGCTCGACCGGTCCCTACATCCTGACGGTCGACCGAGTCGACACCTGGGTCTCGATCCCGACACTCGACGAGCTGGGCTTTGCTGCGCTCGCCGCGGCGCTCGCCGCAGCCGCCCTGGTCTCCTTGCACCGCCGCCGCCCGACCTGAGTCGCACCCGCCAGAGCGCCAGCGCAGACTGCGCGGGACACCTTCGGCTGCGCAGGTGTTCGAAGGTGCGCTCGAAAGCCCGCGAAGGTGCCAGCCACCTCGCAAGTCTCGATCTGAGAATGACTTGACAGGTGGCTGGCACCTGTCGGCACCTGTCGGTACCTGTCGACACCTGTCGACCTCTCGACGGCGGGTCGGGGTCCCGCGTGAGTGAGGTCGCGGCCCCGCTCCCGCCATTCGCTGCGCGAGCCCCGGCCCTCCGGCAGCGGCTCGTTCGGGCCCAGCCTCCTCCGCCCTCCTCCCCGGTCGCCGGGAGGGCGCCGCCACCCTCGAGGGTGGCGCTCGCGCTCTGCACCCGGGGCTACCCTGGAAGCTCGACCGGAGCAGTCTGCCAGGAGGGGGAGAGAGTCATGCACGAGCTGCTGCCCAAGAGAGTGCAGGAGTACCGCGAGCGGGCGCGCGAGGTCGCCGAGCGGGCGGTGCGCCCGGTCGCCGCCGAGCTCGACCGCAGCGGCGAGTACCCGTGGAGCGTGATCCAGGCGCTGCGCGACGCGCAGCTGATGGGCATCTGGATCCCCGAGGAGTACGGCGGCCAGGGCGCCGGCGTGCTCGATCTCTGCGTCGTCGTCGAGGAGCTCTCGCGCGCCTGCGGCGGCGTCGGCGTCGCCTACGCGGTCAACGCGCTCGGCAGTTTCCCGATCATCCTCGGCGGCACCGAAGAGCAGAAGCGGCGCTGGCTCCCCGCCGTCGCCTCGGGCGAGAAGCTGATCGCCTTCGGGCTGTCGGAGAAGGCCTCCGGCTCCGACGCCGGCAGCCTGCGCACCCGCGCCACGCTCGACGGCGACCACTACGTCCTGGACGGCGACAAGAAGTGGAACACCAACGGCAACGCCGCCTCGATCTACACGATCTACGCCTCGACGCGCCCCGACCGGGGCAGCCGCGGTATTTCGCCGCTCGTCGTCGAGAAAGGCACTCCCGGCTTCGAGATCGGCAAGCGCGAGGACTTGATGGGCATCCGCTGCGTGCCGGTGCACGAGCTCCACTTCCGCGACTGCCGGGTGCCCGTCGATCACCTGCTCGGTGGCGTCGAGGGCAAAGGGTTCGGCAACGCCATGATGACCCTCGACCGCGCCCGCCCGGGCGTCGCGGCACAGGCCCTCGGCCTCGCGCAGGGGGCGATGGACTGGGCGCTGCGCTACACCTCGGAGCGCCAGCAGTTCGGCCAGTCGGTGCTCTCCTTCCAGTCGACCCAGTTCCGGATCGCCGACATGGCGACCGAGATCGAGGCCGCGCGCCAACTGGTCTACGGCGCCGCGAAGTGCATCGACGAGGGGCTGCCCGGCGCCTCGAAGTACGCGGCGATGTGCAAGGTCTTCGCGAGCGATCTCGCGATGAAGGTGACCACCGAGGCGGTGCAGATGTTCGGCGGCTACGGCTACTGCCGCGACTACCCGGTCGAGAAGTACATGCGCGACGCCAAGATCACCCAGATCTACGAGGGCGCCAACCAGATCCAGCGCCTGGTGATCGGCCGCGCGCTCACCAAGGAGGCCGCCGCGATGACCTCGTCGCTCGACGTCAAGGTCGAGCACTTCCCCGCCGAGGCCGTGGCGGCGTTGGAGGGCGCATGAACGTCGCGGCGCTGGCCTTCGAATGCAGCGGCGAGATCGACCTCGGCGAGGTCGGCGCGGAGAGCCGGAAGCGGCTGAGCGGGTTCACGGGCGAGTGGCTCGAGTTCGACGGCGCCAGCGGGCGCATCGTCGTCCGTCACGTCCAGCCGGGCGGCACGCCCGCGCTCTCGGCGGTGCCCGCCGAGTTGATCGCTCTGCTCGAGGCGCTCGCCCCCGGCGAGCGCGAGCGGGTGCGCGGCGGCGCCTTCGTGGTGCGCGACCGGGCCGGCGTCCTGCTGCGCCTGGTGGTCGAACCGGGCGCGGTCCGCGTCGAGTGGCCGAAAGAGGACTGGAGCCACGCCTACCCAGTCCCGCTCGCCGAGGCGCTCGCCCTCGTCGAGCCGGTCTCCGCGCGGGTCTCGGGCACGCTGCGCTTCGGCGCGGCACCCGGTGCGCGCACGCAGCTGGTCGACTTCATCGAGAGCTTCGAGGGCCTCTACCCCGACAGCGATCTCCGCCTCGAGCGCGAGGGCGCGACCGTGCGCGTCGAGCTCGAGGGAGTCTGCGTCGGCCCGCAGGAGCTGCTCGACAAGCTCCACGAGCTCGCCGACCCGCCGGCCTCGCTCGAGGGGGATCTGCGCGTCGGCTCGTTCGCATCCCACGCCCCGGATCGGGACTACCGGTTGCAGCTGCGCGGCGGGGTGGCACGCGCAGAGCGCCCGGCGCTCTGGCGGGAGGACTGACCCCGCTCCCCGACCCGACACCGGCGCCCGGGCTCAGACCCCATCGTCCTCTGTGCGGAAGACCAGGACGGTGCGGCCGGCGCGCAGCTGGTCGCCGGGGCGGAGCTCTGCGTAGCGGATCCTCGTGCCGTTGAGATAGGTGCCGTTCCGGCTGCCGAGGTCGCGAACGAAGAACTCCGCGCCGATCGCCTCGATCTGGAAGTGGTGGGCCGAGACCGACGGGTCGCCGAGATCGACGTCGGCCTCCGCGCGGCCGAGCACCGTGAGCGCCGACGGGACCCGCAAGCGTGCGCCGCCGGCCGGCGCGCCGACCCGCAGCAGGTAGGCGACACGCGCCGGCGGCGGCAGCGCGGGGTGCGCCTCGGGGCGCTCGAGCGGCTGGGTTTCCCCCGGCCGCGCGCGCGCGCCGCGTCGCTCCGGCTCGTCGAGCAGGATGCGCGGCTGGAAGAGCGTGGTGAAGCCGGCGCGCTCGCCGCCGGCCCTCGGGGCACCGGGCTCCGGCGCCGGCGCGAGCGCCGCCGCGCCGGTGCGCACGCGCACGTCCAGGCCGCAGGCGGGGCAGCGCCAGACCGCGCCCGGCTCGAGCTCGGCGGCGGCGCTCTCGAGCTCCGCGCCGCAGCGCGGGCAGTGCAGCGGGTTCATTGTCCGGCCCAGGCGAGCTTGACCTTCTCCGCGAACGGGTTCAAGGAGACGCGCAACCAGCGGCGGCCGCCCGGCTCGAAGCTCCCCGTGATCGTCGCCGCCGCGTCGAGCTGCTTCGAGTGGCCGCGCACCCGCACCTCGACCTCCCGCTCCCCCGCCGGCACAATTAGCGTCTCGAGCACCTCGTCGCCGAAGGCGCGCAGCAGCGGATTGGGTCCGGTCTCGATCGCGCGGCTCCAGATCTCGCGGCCGTCGATGCGCACCGAGAGCGTCGCCGATCCGAGCCGGTTGCGGTAGGCGAGATAGAGCGTCGCCGTCGGCTCGGCGGCCGGTGCGACGTCCTCGGAGGGCGGCTCGGCCGGCGCCTCGCTCCGGCTCGGCTCGGGCGGCGCGACGGCGGCCGTCACCCGCGTTCCGCCAACGGCCGGCTCGGACGCGGCCGGCTCGGGAAGGGTCTCCGGAGCGGCGAGGCCGGGCGCGTCGGACTCGGGGGATTCACGGTCGGCGGCGGCGGGCGTCCGCCGCTCGCTGGCCAGGAGCGGCCGCTCCGCCGGCGCCCTCGCCCACCAGGCGCCGAGCGCGGCAGCCGCGACGAGCAGGAGCGCGCCCACGGCGAGGGTCGCGCGCCGCTCGGCCCGACCGCCGTGGCGAGGCCGGGGCTCGGGCGTCGCAGCGAGCGGCAGGGGCGGCGCGCTGCCGTCGCCGTCGAGCACCAGCGTCTCCCCCCGGTCGAAGGGGGTGCCGGCGCGCAGGGCCTCGCGCCTTCGATCGTCCGGAGCGGGTGCGGCGCGCGCCACCAGGCGGGCGGCCGCCGCGGCGACCACCGAGGCGGCGCGGGCCGCGGAGCCCGCCGGATCGGCGAGCTCGTGGGCGGTCGCCTCGAGGTCGGCGGCCATCTCGTCGGCCGAGGCGAAGCGGCGGGCCGGCTCCTTCGCCATCGACCGGGCGATCAGCTCGACCAGCCGCGGCGGCAGGCCGAGCGCCGGGTCGATCGGCCGCGGGTCGACTTGCACGACCTTGAAGGCGACGGTGACCAGGCCGTCGCCGGGAAAGGGGAGCTCGCCGGTCACCGCGCGGTAGAGCACGCCGCCGAGCGAGAAGAGGTCGGAGCGGCCGTCGACCGCGAGCCCCTGCACCTGCTCCGGCGACATGAAGAATGGGCTGCCGAGCACGCGCCCGGCGCGCGTCATGCCCAGCCCGCCGAGCTTGGCGATACCGAAGTCGGCGATCTTGGCGGCGCCGTCGGCGGCGAGCAGGATGTTGGCCGGCTTGACGTCGCGGTGCACGATGCCGCGCGCGTGCGCGTAACCGAGGGCGCGCGCGATGCGCGCGGCGAGATCGACGGCGAGCAGCGGCGGCAGCCGGCCTTCGCGGCGCAACAGGGCTTCGAGCGACTCCCCCTCGACCAGCTCCATGGCGATGTAGGGGAGCCCCGAGGCGGGGTCGCTGTCGGCGTCGTGCACCGCGACGATGCCGGGGTGCGCCAGCCGCCCGGCCGCGCGCGCCTCCAGCAGAAAGCGCTGACGCAGCTCCTCCTCTTCCTCGGGATCCTCGCCCGCGGCGGGCGACATCACCTTGAGCGCGACCCGGCGCTCGAGGTTCGGATCGTAGGCGACGTAGACCCGACCCATCGCCCCCCGGCCGAGCTCGCCGAGGACCCGATAGCGGCCGATGCGTTCGGGGATCGCCGCCGGCTCCATCGCCTCCGGATGCTAGCCCAGGCGGCGCGAGCCCGCCGCCGGCCCCTCGCGCTGCCCGCCGCCGGCGGGCGGTCGGGCGACTCCGAGGCTCGGCGGGCGAGGAGGCGACGGCTCCTCTCGGATCGTAGAATCGACCGGCCGTCGCAGCCGGTCTTCCGAAGAAGAGGAGCTCATCCCATGGCAGCCCGTTTTCGCCCCCGTCCCTCGCTCGCCCTCCTGGCGGCGCTCGCCGCCGCCCCAGCCGTCGCCCAGGAGACTCGCCCGCATGCCGGAATGCTGCGCTACCCCGACGTCTCCGCGACCCACGTCGTCTTCGTCTACGCCGACGACCTCTGGCTCGCGCCCCGCACGGGGGGCGTCGCCACGCCGCTGGCGAGCCCGCCCGGCGAGGAGTCTCGCCCGCGCTTCAGTCCGGACGGCGCGACGATCGCCTTCGTCGGCAACTACGACGGCAACGAGGATCTCTACACGCTGCCGGCGGAGGGCGGCGTGCCCCGCCGCGTCACCCACCACCCGACGACCGAGGTGCTCGGCGACTGGACTCCCGAGGGCGAGCGGCTGATCTTCCACGCCTTCGGCATGGGCCGCTGGCCGCGCGCCTCGGAGCTCTGGGCCGTCGACCGCTCCGGCGGGCTGCCGGAGAAGCTGCCCGTGCCGTATGGCGCCGTCGGCGCGGTCTCGCCCGACGGCGAGTGGCTCGCCTACACGCCGCACACGCGCGACCACCGCACCTGGAAGCGCTATCGGGGGGGCATGGCGACCGACATCTGGCTCTACGGTCTGAAGACCGGAGAGGCGCGCAAGGTGACCGACTGGGAGGGGACCGACACCCTCCCGATGTGGCACGGCGACGCGCTCGTCTACCTCTCCGACGACGGGCCGACCCACCGGCTCAACCTCTGGCGCTTGGACCCGGCCACGGGCGAACGGCGGGCGCTCACGCAGTACGCCGACTACGACGTCAAGTGGCCGGCGATCGGCCCGGGTCCCGACGGCGGCGGCGAAGTGATCTTTCAGCACGGCGCCGCGCTCGAGCTGCTCGATCTCGCGACCGGCGCCGTCCGGAAGATCGAGGTGACCATCCCGGGGGCCCGGCCGCAGCTGCGCCCGCAGCGCGTCGAGGTGAGCGCCCTGGCCGGCTCGGTCTCACTCTCCCCGACGGCCCAGCGTCTCCTGCTCGAGGCGCGCGGCGATCTCTGGACGCTGCCGGCCGAGAAGGGCTCGGCGCGCAACCTGACGCGTACCAGCGGCGCGGCCGAGAGGCAGCCCGCCTGGAGCCCCGACGGGAAGTGGATCGCCTACGCTTCCGACGAGAGCGGCGAGTACGAGCTCTACCTGCGCCCCGCCGACGGCCGCGGAGAGTCCCGGCGGCTGACGACGGGGGCCGACCGGTGGGTCTCGGCGCCGGTCTGGTCGCCCGATTCGAAGCGGCTCGCCTTCTGGGACAAGTCGGCGACGCTGCACGTGCACGATCTCGCCAGCGGCACGACGGTCGCGGCGGGCGAGGACCCGCTCGCCCCCTTCCCGCCCGCCCCGGTCTCCTGGTCGCCCGACTCCCGCTGGCTCGCCTACGCGCGCGCCAGCGGCATCCTGCTCTCCGAGATCTGGCTCTGGGACGCACGCTCCGGCGCCTCCCACCGGCTCACCGCCGGCCGCTTCGCCGATTCTCTGCCGGTCTTCGACCGCGCGGGCGACTTCCTCTACTTCGCCAGCCAACGCGACTTCACGCGCCCGATCTACGAGGACGTCGGCACGACCTTCGTCTACGCCGGCATCGAGCAGCTCTACGCCCTGCCGCTGCGGCGCGACGTCGAGTGGCCGCTCGCTCCGGAGAGCGACGAGGAGGGCGCCCCCGAGGACACGGAGGACACCGAGGAGGCGGCGAAGGGCGACGAAGACGCCCGTCCGGGGAAGAAGGGGAAGACGCCGGAGGGATCGAAGGAGGATTCCACCGAGAAGGAGGCGAAGCCGCCCAAGCCGGTCTCGATCGACCTCGAGGGCGCCGAGGCGCGCGCCATTCTGCTGCCGGTCGACCGGGGGCGCTTCGCCGATCTCGCGGTGACTGCGTCGGGCCAGCTCGTCTATTTCCGCCCGCCGCCGTCCGGAGCGCCGCGCGACGCCAAGGGAGCCATCGAGCTGTTCGACGCGAAGGCGGAGAAGGAGAAGGAGCGGGTGAAGACCGTGGTCGCCGGCGTCGACGGCTTCCGCATCTCGGCCGACGGCGAGAAGCTGCTGGTTCGCCAGGGCGAGGCGTGGTACCTCGTCGATCCGAAGGCCGAGCAGAAGCTCGAGACGAAGGTCCCCTTCACCGGACTGGTCGCCACGGTCGAGCCGCGCGCCGAGTGGCGCCAGATGTTCCGCGAGGCTTGGCGGCTGCAGCGCGACTTCTTCTACGACCCGGGGATGCACGGCGTCGACTGGGAGGGGGTGTACGAGCAGTACGCCGCGATGCTCGACGATTGCGCCTCGCGCGCCGACGTCGCCTACGTCGTTCGCGAGATGATCTCCGAGCTCAACGTCGGCCATGCTTACTACGGCGGCGGGCCGCCGGACGGGGTGCCGCAGGTCGCGGTCGGCCTGCTCGGAGTCGACTTCGCCCTCGAGCGGGGCGCCTACCGCATCGCCCGCATCCACCGCGGCGCCCCCTGGGACGCCGATGCGCGCGGCCCGCTCGGCGCACCGGGCGTCGACGTCGCGGAGGGGGACTTCCTGCTCGCGGTCAACGGCGCGCCGCTCGACCCGGAGAAGGACCCCTGGGCGGCCTTCCAGGGCCTGGCGGGCGCCACGGTCACCCTGACGGTCTCCGAGCAGCCGGTTCTCGACGCGAGCGCGCGCGAGGTGGTCGTCGAGCTCGTCGCCGAGGAGTACCCGTTGCGCCTGCGCGCCTGGATCGAGGCGAACCGCCGTCACGTCGAGGAGGCGAGCGGCGGGCGGATCGGCTACGTCTACGTGCCGAACACCGGCGTCGACGGGCAGAACGAGCTCTTCCGCCAGTTCTACGGGCAGGTCGACAGAGAGGCGCTGATCGTCGACGAGCGCTGGAACGGCGGCGGCCAGATCCCGACCCGCTTCATCGAGCTGCTCGACCGGCAGCCGGCCAACTGGTGGGCGCGCCGCGACGGCAGTGACTGGCCCTGGCCCCCGGACGCGCACTTCGGGCCGAAAGCGATGCTGATCAACGGGCTCGCCGGCTCGGGCGGCGACTATTTCCCCTACTGGTTCAAGAAGCGCGGCCTCGGCAAGCTCGTCGGCACCCGCACCTGGGGGGGGCTGGTGGGGCTCAGCGGCAACCCGGGGCTGATCGACGGCGCACGGGTCACGGTGCCGACCTTCGCCTTCTACGAGACGGACGGCACCTGGGGCGTCGAGGGGCACGGTGTCGACCCCGACCTCGAGGTGATCGACGATCCGTCGAAGATGCGGGAGGGGCGCGACGTCCAGCTCGACGCCGCGATCGAGCACCTGCTCGGCGAGCTCGAGCGCGCTCCCTTCGTCGCGCCCCGGCGGCCCCCCTATCCGGACCGCAGCGGCATGGGGCTCGCGCCCGAGGACCGCTGAGCCCGGTGGCGGGCGGCGCGGTCAGTCGCCGCGCCGCTCGCCCACGATCCGCTTGAGCAGCGTGCCCGCCGGCAGGCTCGCGGCCGGGTCCTCGACGCCGTTGATCAGGGCGAGCACGCGCGCGTCGGCTTCCGACGGGTGGCGGCGGAGAAACTCCTCGAAGCTCATCGCGCGCGGCAGCTCGACCAGCGCCAGCCGCTGCGGGCGGACGTCGAGCTTGTCGCGGTCGGTCAGCCGCGCGAAGCCGTCGAGAAAGCGGCCGATGTCGCCGCGCACGCGCGAGGCTTGCTCGGCGACCGCGAGGCCCATGAGTCGGAAGACGCGCTCGCCGAGCTCGACGAAGACCGCGCGGCCCGCGATCGAGGAACCCGTCTGACGCGGCACCTCGAAGGGCGCCGCGACGCCGGCGAGGCCGTTGACGCGGAGCCGCTCGGCGCGGCCGGGCGTCAGCCCCTCCTGGCGCAGGAACGCGTCGGCCGCGGCGGCGGCGCTCGCCTCGCGCGCGAGCCTCAGCTCGACCATGGCGATCTGGTCGGGATGCACGGCGACCACGCGGCTGCGCTCGTTGGCCGCCTTCCAGCCCGCAGGGAAGTCGAGGCGGAAGGCGAGCTCCGGGTGATAGAAGACCCCCTTCTCGAAGAAGCCCTGACGGGGATCGTCGCCGAAAACGAGGCCCTCGGTGCGCCGCAGGAAGCGCTCGGCGCCGACCTCGCCGGGCGGATACCCGCGCTCGGCGATCAGTCGCGTCGAGCGCTCGCGCCGCAGACCGGGCTCGGGGTGGCTGGCGAGCCAGTTGGGGATGCGGCCGCCGCCGGCGATCTCGCCGACGCCCTCGAGCACGCCGAACATCTTCGGCATCTCGCGCGTCTCGAAGCCGGTGTCGACCATGTAGCGCAGACCGAGGTCGTCGGCCTGCCGCTCGTCGTCGCGGCCGTACTTCAAGAAGAGCAGACCGAGCCCCGCTTGGGCGAGGTCCCCCGCCTGCGCCACCTCGGGCACCGCGATCATGCCGACCAGCAGCCCCCCCATCGCGATCTGCTGCTTCGACATCTGGTTGACCGAGTGCTGCGCGGTGACGTGGCCGATCTCGTGGCCGAGCACCGAGGCGAGCTCGGCCTCCGAGCGCATGTGAGCGAGGATGCCGCGTGTGACGTAGATGAAGCCGCCCGGAAGCGCGAAGGCGTTGACCACCGCGTCGTCGACGACCTTGAAGCTCCAGGGGAGGTTGGGGCGCTCGGACTCCGCCGCCAGCCGCTTGCCGAGATCCGAGACGTAGGCCTGGAGAGCCGGGTCGTCGACCAGGCCGAGCTGGGCGGTGATCTGCGCGTCCGCCTCGCGGCCCATGGCGATCTCCTGGGCCTCGGAGTAGAAGTTGAGCTGACGCTTGCCGGTGGCCGGGTTGGTCGCGCAGCCGAGCACCAGGGCCAGGACGGGAGCGAGGATCGAGATCGCGATTCGCCGCATGAGCGCCTCCTCGCATCTCAGTGTACCCCCGCGCCCAATCGAGGTGACAGTTACCTCCGAGGTAACTGTCACCTCGACGGCAGGGGGTCAGGCGGCTTGGCTGGTGGGGCGGTCCTCGACGATGCGGCCGTCCTGGATGCGCACGATCCGCTTGGTGCGCTCGGCCAGGGCCATGTCGTGGGTGATCAGCACCAGGGTGTGGCCGCGCTCGGCGAGGTCCTCGAACAGCCCGAGGATGTCCTTGCCCGACGTGGTGTCGAGGTTGCCGGTCGGCTCGTCGGCGAGCAGCAGGGCCGGCTCGCAGGCGAGGGCGCGGGCGATGGCGACGCGCTGCATCTGGCCGCCCGAGAGCTCGACCGGACGGTGGTGCATCCGGTCGCCGAGACCGACCTGCTCGAACAGGGTCTCGACCCGCTCCCGGCGCTCGCGCGCGCCGGCGCCCTTGAACAGCAGCGGCATCTCGACGTTCTCGTAGGCGGTGATGTGCGGCAGCAGGTTGAAGCTCTGGAAGACGAAGCCGACCTTGCGGTTGCGGATGTCGGCGAGCTGGTCGAGGTCGAGCCCGGCGACCTCCTCGCCGTCGAGCAGGTAGGAGCCCTCGGTCGCGACGTCGAGGCAGCCGACGATGTTGAGCAGCGTCGACTTGCCCGAGCCCGACGGGCCGACGATCGAGACGAACTCGTTGCGGTGGACGGCGAGGTCGATGCCGCGCAGCGCCTCGACCTGGATCGCGCCGGTGTCGTAGACCTTGCGCAGCGCGCGCATGGCGATGATCTCGCCGTTGCCGCCGTTCGACTTCTTGCCGTTCTTGGGTGAGAAGAGCATCGCACGGACCTCGCGTCACTCGTAACGCAGCGCCTCGGCCGGCTGGATCGCCACCGCGCGCCGCGAGGGGAAGTAGCCCGCCAGGAAACCGATCGTGCCGAGCAGCAGCACGGTGGTCGCCGCGATGGCGGGCGAGAAGGTCGGGGCGCCCATGAACTCGAGCGCCTCGCTGTTCGCCTTGGTTTGCAGGAAGCCGAGCAGGCGCACCAGACCGTAGCCGACGCCGACGCCGATCGCCCCGCCGAAGGCGGTGAGCGCCAGCGACTCGAGCACCAGCGGTCCCAGCACGTAGGACCGGCGGGCGCCGAGCGCCATCTGGACGCCGATCTCCTTGGTGCGGTGCTTGACCACCGCGTACATGATGTTGGCGACCCCGACGCCGCCGATCAGCAGCGTCAGCCCGCCGATCACGCCGAGGAAGATCTGGATGCCCAGCGAGATGTTGATGGTGACCTGCTGCGACTCGTGGGTGTCCCACATCTGCAGCGCCCGCTCGTCGGTCGGGTCGAAGCGGTACTTGGCGCCCAGCACCTCGAACAACCGCTTCTTGATCGTCTCGTTCTCGGCCGGATCCGCCGCCTTGACGACCATGTCCGACAGGTAGACGCGGCCGAACAGCGAGCGGAAAGTCGACAGCGGAATCACCGCGACGTTCGAATCCGGGCCGCCGTACATGCCCATCTGGATCTTCTTCTTGAGCACGCCGACGACGGTGAACGGCACCTGGTTGATCAGCAGCGTCTCGCCGACCGGGTCCTTCTCGCCGAACAGCTCCTCGGCGAGCTCGTCCCCGACGAAGGCGACCCGCCGCTTTTCGGTCTCGTCGCGGACGTTCAAGAATCGTCCGCCCTCGACCGGGATCATGTTGCGCAGCTCGCCGTACTCGGGCTCCGCGCCGATCACCGGCTTGGTCAGCGACTTACGGCCGTGGCTCAGGTTGTTGCCCCAGCGGCGCATCTCGCCGGAGGCCGAGACGATCTCGGGAATCGTCGCGCGCACGAGAGCGACGTCGTCCGGGTGGAAGCGGAGGTTGCGCCCCTGCGGGAAGCCCTCGAACGCCTTCGAGGTGGCGTTCGCCCAGACCACCACGATCCCCTCCCCCAGGCCCTTCGAACCTTTGGAGAACGAGCGCTTCATCCCCTCGCCGAAGGAGAGCAGCAGGACGATCGACAGCGTGCCCCAGGCGATCGCGGCGACGGTCATCGCCATGCGCTTGCGCTGGATCTGAGCGCCGCGGCGGAAGAGCTTGAAGATCAGGCCGGCGCGCAGCACGGCTACATCCTCAACGCTTCGACCGGCCGCAGCGACGCCGCGGTGCGGGCCGGGAAGTAGCCGGCGACGACGCCGATGCCGCCGAGGATGAGCGTCGTGATCGCGGCCACCTGCGGCGAGATCATCGGGTCGCCGACGTACTCGGCGAGCCCGAGCGACGGGAAGACGGTGCAGATCCCCCAGGAGATCAGGAAGCCGACGAGGCCGCCGCCGGTCGTCAGCATCAGCGTTTCGATCAGGAACTGATTGAGGATCCAGCGCCGCTTGGCACCGAGCGCCATCTTGACGCCGATCTCCTTCGTGCGCTCCTCGACCGCGACGTTCATGATGTTCGACACGCCGATGCCGCCGACCACCAGCGTCAGCGCCCCGACCACGCCGAGGAAGGTGCGGAAGGTCACGAAGAAGGTGTTGAGGAACTTCATCCCTTCCGTCGTGTCCCACATCTGGATGGCCTCTTCGTCGCT
>WYBK01000129.1 GCA_011525905.1 Acidobacteriota bacterium | reverse complement strand
GCGGAGCGGGTGCCGCGGGCTCAGGCGGGCACGACCGGGATCGCGCCGCGCATCATGTTCATACCGCAGGTGAAGGCGATCGTTCCGGCGGGCTGCGCCGGCAGGTCGATCGTGACCGGCACGTCCTGCGGCAGCTCGCGGCGGATGCCGAGCGTCGGGAAGACCACCTCCCGGCTGCACCCCCCCGCCTCGCGCCGCACGAAGGTGACGCGGGCGGGCGTGCCCGCGACGAGCGACGGACGGTTCGGGTGGTAGCCGCGCTGGACGACGATCTCGATCTGCTGGGTTTCGTTCGGGTTCATCTCTCGCTCCTTTCGAGCCGTTGCAGCCGGGCAGACGCGCCTGCCTTCCCCCCCTTACAGCGGCCCGCCGAAGGTCGCCGACGACCCTCCTCTCGCGCGCGTCGCGCGTCGTAAGGCCGCGCGCCCCGCCCCGTCCTCCGGCTCGAACCGACCGAACGGCGCCGAGCGCCGGAGGAGCCCGACGATGCGCACCCCCTCGAACCCGCAAACCTGGACCCGCCGGCGGCGTGCCGCGACGATCGTCGCGGTCGCCCTGACGCTCGCGCTGGGCGCCTCCGCCCTCGTCGCGCAGACCCTGAGCGTCTCGACCGAGAACGACATCTTCACGCGCAACCCTACGAAGGACGACCTCTACTCCTTCTCGTTGGGCTTCGAGATCGACCGCGGCGCGACGACCTTCGCGCTCTTCGAACGGGCCTTCACCGACCGCGCGGCCGGCCTGCGCTTCGACGAGACCTACCTCGAGGCGAGGCGCGACGTCGCCGCCCCTCGCGGCTGGAACCTGCGCCTGGGCGGCGGCGTCGTGCGCGTCGGCAACGGCCTCTTCGGCGAGCGGCTGCAGAACGCCGTCCACCGCGTGATCGGCGGCGATCCGGTCGATCTCCGCTACCACCGTGCGAGCTGGCACGCGCGGGCGGTCGTCACCGCGGAGCGCTGGGCGTCGCTCGGGCCGCGGCTGGAAGTCGGCCCCCGATTCGAGCTCGACGCGGCGCCGGGCCTGCGGACGCTCGTCGCCGCCGGCGCCCAGGCGAGCTGGCGCCCTTCCCGGCGCTGGACCCTCGAGACCTTCCTCGGCGCGCGCCGGTCGAAGGGCGAGCTCGATCCGCTCGAGCCCCATCTGGGCGGCCTCTCCCTCGCGGCCCGGCTCGGCGTGGTCGTCGCCGAGCGCTATCTCGTCGCCTGGAGCCTCAACACCCACGGCGACCGCCGCGAGCACTGGACGGTCGGCTACGTGGTGCCGTTCGCCCGCGCCGGCGGGCCCGCCGCCCGCTGACCGTCGTCGCCCCACCGCCGGTAGAGCACCGGCACGATCAGCAGGTTGAGGAGCGTCGAGGTCAGCAGGCCGCCGAGGATCACCACCGCCATCGGGCTCTGAATCTCGTTGCCCGGCCGGTCGCCCTGGAGCGCGAGCGGCACCAGCGCGAGCGCCGCGGTGAGCGCGGTCATCAGCACCGGCGCCAGCCGCTCGCGCGAGCCGCGGCGGACCGCGTCGTCGAGCCCGGCGCCCTCCGCTCCGAGATCGCGGTAGCGCGAGACGAGCAGCACGCCGTTGCGGGTCGCGATGCCGAAGAGCGTGACGAAGCCGACGAGCGAGGCGACCGAGACGGTGCCGCCGGCGAGCCAGAGCGCGGCGACGCCGCCGACGAGGGCGAGCGGCAGGTTGACCAGGACGATCGCGACCTGCCGGTGGCTGCGGAAGGCGAGCCAGAGCAGTCCCCAAGTTGCAGCGAAAACGAGCGCCGAGAGCGCCAGCAGGTCGCGCGTCCCGCGCGCCGCCTCCTCGAACTGGCCGCCGAAGACCACCCGGTAGCCGGGCGGGAGCTCGACCGATTCCGCGACCGCCGCGCGCGCCCGCTCGACCGTCCCGCCGAGATCCGTGCCCGAGACGTTCGCTGACAGGAGCGCGACCCGCTGGACGTTCTCGCGCCGGACGAGGCCCGGCCCGAGGTCGAAGCGGGGGCGGGCGACCGCGGCGAGCGGCAGGAGCTCGCCGTCGGGCGTGACGACCGGCAGGTCGCCGAGCGCCGCGCGGTCGGCCCGGAAGCGCTCGGGGAAGCGGACGACCACGCGCGAGACGATGCCGTCCTCGACCAGCTCGGCGGCCGGCGACCCCTGGAAGATCGCCTCGAGGTTGCGCGCCGCCTCGGCCGCCGGCAGGCCGTGGCGCGCCATCGCCTCGCGGTCGAGATCGAAGACGAGCTGCGGCACCGCCGCCTGCTCCTGGTTCGAGAGGTCGACGATCCCGGGCACCCCGACGAGCGCCCTCTCGACCTGGCCGGCGAGCGACCGGAGCGTTCCGAGCTCCGGGCCGAAGACCTTGACCGCGAGGTTCGACTTCGAGCCCGAGAGCATGTGGTCGATCCGGTGCGAGATCGGCTGCCCGAAGGTCACCACGACGCCGGGAATCGTCGCGACGCTCTGGCGCATCGCGGCGAGCAGCTCCTGCTTCGGCCGTCCCGTGCGGAGGACCACCTCCATCTCCGAGGCGTTGGCGCCCTGGACGTGCTCGTCGCGCTCGGCGCGCCCGGTCCGGCGCGAGGTCGAGACGACCTCGGGGAACGCGAGCAGCGCCTCCTCGACCGCGCGGCCGAGGGCGTCGGAGTCCGCGAGCGACGTGCCCGGCGGCGCGACCACCGAGACGGTGAGCGATCCTTCGTTGAACTCGGGGAGGAAGCTCCGGCCGAGCTGCGGGACGAGCGCGAGCGCGCCGACGAGCGCGAGCGCCGCGGCGACGAGGATCGGCGCGGGGCGCGCCAGCACCCGGCCGAGATCGCGCTCGTAGCGGCGCGCGAGCGCGCGCAGGAGCCAGGGCTCGCCGCGCTCGAGCGAGCGCCCGCGCGTCAGCAGCAGCAGGCAGAGCGCGGGGGTGAGCGTCACCGAGACGACCAGCGAGGCGAAGAGCGCCGCAAGGTAGGCGAGGCCGAGCGGGCGGAGCAGCAGGCCCTCGATGCCGGGGAGGAAGAAGAGCGGCAGGAAGACGAGGCCGATGACCAGTGTCGCGAAGAGGATCGCGCCGCGCACCTCGACCGAAGCACGGAAGACGACCTCGAGCGCCGGGCGGCGCTCCCCCTCCGGTTTCGCGCGCTCCTCGCGCAATCGGCGCAGCACGTTCTCGACGTCGATGATCGCGTCGTCGACCAGCGCGCCGATCGCGATGGTGAGGCCGCCGAGCGTCATGGTGTTGATCGAGGCGCCGAAGGCCGAGAAGGCGAGGACGCCGGCGACCAGCGAGGTCGGCAGCGCGAGCGCCGAGATCAGCGTCGCGCGCGCATCGCCCAGGAAGAGGACGAGGATCAGGATCACCAGCACCGCACCCTCGGCGAGCGCCTTGGTGACGTTGGCGACGGCGACCTCGATGAAGTCGGCCTGGCGGAAATTCTCCCGCTCGATCGCGACCCCCGGCGGCAGCGAGCGCTCGAGGTCGCCGAGCACCCGGTCGATCGCGCGGGTGAGCCCGAGCGTCGAGGCGCCGGGCTGCTTCTGGACCGAGAGCACCACCGCCGGCCGCGCGCGATAGGCCGCGGTTCCGCGCTTCGGCTCGTCGCCGTCGGCGACGCTGCCGAGATCGCCGACCAGCACCGGCCCGGCGTCGGTCTCGCGCACCACCGCGCTCGCGAAGTCCTCGTGCCGTCGCGCGCGGGCGAGGCCGCGCACCAGGTACTCCTGCCCCGAGTCGACGTGGAAGCCCGCCGCGGGACGGCCGGAGGCCTCGGCCAGGGCATCGGCGACCTCCTCGAGCGAGATCCGACGCGCCGCGAGGCGCCCCGGGTCGAGCTCGACCTGCACCTCGCGCACCTCGCCGCCGATCGGAACGACCTGGGAGATGCCCGGGATCGCGAGGAGGTTGCGCCGCAGCACGACCTCGGCGATGCGGCGGAGCTCGCGCGCGTCGACCGTGCCGGGCTCGGCGGTGAGCGCGAGGAAGGTGATCTCCCCCATGATCGAGGAGATCGGCCCGAGCCGCGGTGCCGCGATCCCCTCGGGCAGGTCGAGGGTCGCGGTCCGCTCCGCGACCACCTGGCGGGCACGGTAGACGTCCTCCCCCCACTCGAACTCGACCCAGACCACCGAGATCCCGGCGGCCGAGACGGAGCGCACCCGCCGCACGCCCGAGGCGCCGTTGACCGCCGACTCGATCGGCAGCGTGACGAAGAGCTCGACCTCCTCGGGCGCCCACCCCTGGGCTTCGGTGAGGACCGTCACCGTGGGCGCGGAGAGGTCGGGGAAGACGTCGACGGGGAGGCCGGGAACCACGATCGCCCCCGCCACCAACAGACCGGCGAAGAGGAGGAGGACGGCGCGCGGAGCGCCGAGAGACAGGCCGATGAGCCGCTTCAGCATCTCGCGCCCCTCTCAGTGCACGTGGCCGTCGGCCACGCCGGCGCCGGCGAGCGTCGAGCGGCGGACGGCGCCGCCGCCGCGCACCACGAGCCGCTCGCCGGGGGCGACCCCCGCGAGCACGACACGCTCTCCCTGGCGCGCGACGACGCGCACCTCGCGCCTCTCGAATCCCTCTCCCGAGCGCTGCAGGTAGACGACCGGGACGCCGGAGTCGTCGACCACCGCCTCGGCGGGCGCGACGATGCCCGCGACCGATTCGCCGGCCGCCATCTCGAGCTCCAGCGAGAGCCCTGCACGCAGGCCGCCGAGCGCCGGCGGCAGCGCCTCCGGCAGCTCGAGGAGCGCGATCACTCGCCCGCTGCCGTCGTCGACCGCGGGGGAGAGCGCGGCGAGCCGGGCGCTCCCCGGCGGCAGCGGCACGGGCTCCCCGCCCGGGAGGCGGAGCGATACCGTCACGGGACCGGGGGCGAGAGCCGCGGCGAGCCGGGGCGGCAGCGCCGCCTCGAGCCACCAGCGGCCGGAGGCGACGAAGCGCGCGAGCGGCGAGCCCGCCTCGACCGACTGGCCCGGGGTGACCTCGACCGTCGCGATCGCCCCGTCGAAGGGCGCCGCGAGCGGCAGGCTCTCGGACGCACCGCCGGCGCCGCCGGCACGCGCGTGGCGCACGGTCTCGACGTCGCGACGCGCCGCCTCGAGGTGCGCGGCGAGGGCGCGCCGCTCGGCTTCCGCGAGCTCCGCCTCCTGCTCGGACAGGAGCCCTTCCCGCGCGAGGCGGGCGAGGCGCTCCGCGCGCGCCGCCGAGGCGGCGAGCTCCGCCTCGAGCGCCGCCGCCTCGGCCTCGCGCTCGGCGAGGCTCACGTCCTCGTCGAGTCGGGGCACGACGCGGAAGAGCGCGCGGCCGCGCGTCGCGGTCATCCCCGGGTAGGGCCAGGGGTCGGCCTCGACGCGCCCCGACGCCGGGGCCGCCAGGACCCGGTCGCCGCCCGGGCGCGCGACGACGCGCGCCGGCGCCGTGATGCCGGCGGCGAGCCCGCCCGGCGCGGACCAGACGGTCGCGAACGGCGTGCGCCACTGCTGCTCCTTGAGGAAGGAGATCTCGTCGAAGGGTGCGCCGCCGTCCTCTTCGCCGAGGAGCCCGCCCGGCGCCTCGGCGCTCCCGACGCGGACCCGGCCACCGGGGATCTCCTCGAACCCGGCCGCGGCGTCGACGCGGAAGAGGAGCTCCCGCTCCCCCTCGCGCGCCGGGCGGACCTCGATCGCGAAGATCCCCGGCCGCTTCGCCTCGGTCGCCTCGAAGACCTCCTCGCCTCCCGCCGGGTCGCGCAGGACGATCGCGACCCTCCCCTCGAGGAGCGGCGCGAAGCCGTCGAGCACCGTGACGTGCGTGTGCGACGCGGCCACCTCGCCGGCAACCAGCGGATCGGTCTCCGGGAAGATCTCGTAGCGCTCCCCCCAGGCGGTCACCGCCCAGGGCTCCGGGCCCTCGATCTCCTCGTGGGAATGGTCCGCATCGGGACCGTGCTCGTGCGGCGCGCAGGCCGCCACCACCGCCAGGCCGACGGCCAGCGGCGCCAGCCGGCGCGAAAGACGACTCGACAGAAGACCCTGGAACGCCATGCTCGCTCTCCCCGATCGATACACCTCTCCCGGGCGCACGGCCCCACGCGGGCCGCGCGCGGACCGGCGGGGGGCGATCAGATGCGCAGGAGCGCGATGCGCGCGAGGAGCGCGGACCCCGCGT
>WYBK01000128.1 GCA_011525905.1 Acidobacteriota bacterium | reverse complement strand
GGAAGGCGAGCACCACGATCCAGGCGAGCGTCGAGGTGGGCGCCCGCCGGTCGGCGAGGATCCAGATCCCCACCCCGACGATCCAAGCCGCCTCCAGGGCGATCGCGAGCCAGGGCCAGCTCATCGCCCCGAGACGTTAGCCGAAGCGGGGCAGGAACGCTCGCTCGGACAAGTCAGTCGTAGGCCCGGCGGGTCGCCTCGTCGGCGAGCGTCGGCCGCAGTCGCGGCGCCCACGCCGGGTCTCTCCAGGTGCCGCAGCGCTCGTGGACTTCGAAGTACTTCTGGGGGATCGGGTGCGTGCCGATCACCACCGGCAGGTTGAACCTCTCGGGAATGAAACGCTCGAAGGTCTCGAGGAAGGGGCAGGGCGGGTAGCCGACGACGAACCCCGTCGCGAGGTGGATCACCTCGGCGCCGTTGCGCTTCATCTCCTCCGGCGCGGACTCGATGTTGCCCCCCGGGCAGCCGCCGCAAGTGGTGAAGCCGACGACCTCGACCTCGCGGTCCCGGTAGGTATCGAAGGCGCCCTCGCGCGCGCGCAGGGCGCGGAAGCACTTGCCGCCGGCGCAGCTGGCGTAGCGGTCGCAGAGGATGATGCCGATGCGGGTCGGATGATTGGCTCGGTTCACGAGGTTCTCCCTGTCGGCGGCTTCGCCCGGACACTTTCCGGCGCCGGCGCCGCGGCGGCGTCCTGGCCGGCCGAGAGCCGGTGGAGCAGCGTCATGATCACGGCGGAACCGAGGCACCAGAGGCAGGTCGCGCCGATCACGAAGGGTTCGAGGAAGGTCAGATAGATCGAGAAGAGCGTTCCGCAGCCGGTCAGCGCGAACAGCGCCAAGCCGATCCCCGCGCGCGCCCGGCCGGCCGCGAGCCGCCCCGCCCACCAGCCCAAGAGGATCGCGGCGAAGCCGACAACGCCGAGCACGCCGATCGGCACGATGCCGAAGAGCGTGGCGTAGGCGCTCTGCTGCACGGTGTTGCAGTCGCCGACCGGACCGCAGACTGCCTCGGCCCCACCGATCTCGACCCAGGAGAGGTAGGCGGCCACACCGAGGCCGGCGAGTGCCAGGACGGGGATCGTCCAGCTCTCCGGCACCTGCCAGCGCACCTCGCGCCAACGCGGGACGAGCAGAGCGGAGCGCGCCGCGACCAGCGTCATGCCGAGCAGCACCAGAATCGCCAGCGAGTTGCCCTGCGGGTCGAGGGCGATGCGGTCGAGAAGGCCTTGCGAGACCTCTTCGGCTGCCGTGAGGTCGCGCAGCGCGACCGGCGGCGGCGAGGGGAGCGTTCGCGGAGGCGGCGGCTCTGGCCGCGGCTCCCTCTCGGGCAACGGCGCGAGCGGGCGCGCGGCGACGGGGAGCGGACCCGGAGCCGCCTCTCCGGTCGAGGTCCCGGCCGCCGGATCGCTCGGCGATTCGGCCGCGGCAGGGGCCGAGGCGGGCACGATCGCTCTCGGAGCCGGCCGGGTGGGCTCCGGCGTCGGCGTGGCCCGAGCCGGCTCCACCGGAGGAGCCGTGGCAGCCGTGTCCGCTGCCTCGAGCGCGAGTGCGGCAGCGGGAGCGGCTCCCGGCGCGACTCCAGCGCGCGACGCAGCCGTAGTCCGCGAGCTCGTCGCCGGCGCGGGCGCTGCCTTTGCCGCCTGCTCGAGCGGCGCGACGAGCTCCTCGAGGCCGGGAATCTCCGGCCAAGGGGAGCCGCCGGCGGCCAGCCACTCCTCGGCGAGCGCCGGGAACAGATCGGGGATCTGCCGGGCGCCGAGCAGGACCCGGTCACCGACGACGAGCATCGGCACGCCGGGACGCGAGACACCGTATCGCCGGCAGGCAGCCCGGAAGAGCTCGACTCCCGAAGGCGTCGCCGTGCTCACCAGAGCGATCTCGACGCGGGCGCCGAAGCGCTCGGCGAAGATCGGCAGCACCTCCTCGCGCACCGTCCGGCAGTGGGGGCAGCGGGGCGAAACGAAGAGCACCGCGCGCACGGTACCCACGCCCTGGGCGAGGATCGCGGCCGCTTCGAGGAGCAGCCAGAAGGTGGCGAGCGCAACCGCTCGAGCCCATCGACGCTCGCAGAGGGCAGGGGTTCGGCTCATCGCTCCGACCTCCGCACGCCCAGGGAGGAGGGGCCGCGGGCGGGCGCGGCGAGCGGGCCGCGATCGGTTTTCCGGAAGCGCGCGCTGCCGCAGACCGGGCAGCCGTCGGGCGGCGGTCCGCCGACCGGCTTCGACCAGAGGTGGCCGCAGGCGTCACAGGCGAAGCGCCGCGGACCGGTCCAGGTCACGACGCCGCCGCCGATCGCCAGCGCCTTGCCATGGACCAACGCGTCGGCGACCTTGCGCCGCGCCGACTCGACGATCCGGCCGAAGGTCGCGCGCGAGACGCCCATCGATTCGGCGGCACCGTCCTGATACTGCCCCTCGAGGTCGGCCAGGCGCAGCGCCTCGAGCTCGTCGAGGCTGAGCGCGATCTCCTCGAGCTGGCTCATCGGGACGCCCCGCGGCTTGAAGTAGTCGCTGGCCGGAGCCCCCGAGATGCGGCGCGGACAGGGAGGCCGAGGCATCTCAGATTCTCGCGCCGGCTTCGCTGCCGGCCGCCGCCGTCGATTCGAAAGGGCTCATGGAGTTCGTTGCCTCCGCCCCTGCCGGGGTCTGGCCACGCGAGTATTCTGAGCATATGCTCGCAATGCGTCAAGCGCCGGCCCGCTCGCGGCGACCGGAGATTCGCCCTGCGGGGTCGGGTGCCGCCTGGCGCCGACGGCCCACGATGGCCGACGCCAGCTCTCGGAGGATCGGACCATGCGCTATCTCCTCGCCACCGACGGTTCCCCCTCGAGCCTGCGGGCCGCGGAGTGGATCTCGAAGCACTGGCCGGGCGACGGTCGTTCGACGCCGCAGCTCTTCCTCGTCTTCGTCTTTCCGACCCCGCCGCCCACCGACCTCTACGCCGGCATCGTCGACTTCCCCGCGGACCCCGCCGACGCCAAGGTCCGGGCGGTCGCCGAGCGCGTCTTCGCCGCAACCCATTCGGCGCTCGGCGGCTTCCCGGGGCGGGTCGAAGAGGTCGTCCTCGCCGGGAACCCGGCCAAGGAGGTCCTCGAGTTCGCGGCGGTCCAGCACGCCGAGCTGATCGTCCTCGGCACCCGGGGACACACCACGAGCGCCGACCTCTGCCTGGGCAGCACGTCGAACGCCGTCGTCCACCGAGCCCTCTGCCCGGTCCTGATCGTTCGCTAGCAAGCCCGAGAGCCGCGGCTCGTCTAGGATCGGGCCGTTGACCCCCATCCGCTTCCTGCAGGTTGGCTCGCGCCATCGAGCGGGAAAGCGGTCGGATTCTTCCTTCCGGGGAGGCTTCGAATGTTCGCGATTCCGAACCGAGCGGCTCCGGCTCTCGCGTTCCAGCTCTCGCTGGGGCTGGCGCTCTGGGGGTCTCTGGGTGCGCGAGCCCAGGAGATCGCGGAACCGCCGCTCTTCGTCGAGCGGACCGAGGTCGTGGTGGTCAACCTCGACGTCGTGGTCACCGACGCCGATGGGCGGCCGGTGCGCGGGCTGACGGCGGCCGACTTCGAGGTTCGGCGCGGC
>WYBK01000127.1 GCA_011525905.1 Acidobacteriota bacterium | reverse complement strand
TTCGGACCAGTAGCGCCCGATCAGCACGCGCGCCAGCCGCTCCAGGTGCGCGAGCCAGCGCTCGCGGTGCGGCTCGGGCAGGCTGGGCGCCCCGAGCAGCAGGAAGGCGTTGATCGGGTCGAGCTGCGCCACCAGCTCCTGGTGCCCCGCCTCGGGGCCGTCGAGCGTCCAGGCGAGCATCCCCCAATCGTCGCGCCAGTAGCTCTCGAACAGGTGGCGCTCGACCGCGAGCAGCGGCTCGAGCAGCAGCGGATCGCGCGTCAGGTACCAGGTCATGGCCAGGCCGAGCTGGGCGTAGGCGAGATCCTGTGCCGTGCGCTCGCCGCGCGCCGGTCCCTCTCCCTGCGGTCCGATCCAAGTCGGGATGCTCCCGTAGCCGTCGACCTGGGCGGCGATCGCCAGCGCGCCGGCGCGAGCCAGCTCGAGCAGCCGCTCCTCCCCCAGCAGATGGAAGGCCGCGCCGTAGAAGTAGGTCTGCCGGCCCCGCATGCGCCAGTAGTCCCGGCCGAGCGCCTCACGCAACCAGCCGGGAGCCTGGGCAAGCTCTGGGCAGGGGTCGCCGGGGTCCCAGGCTCGCCCGTCGTCGCAGCGAAACGTCGGAAAGGCGCCGAGCGGCTCGCCGAGCGCCGCCGGCTGCGTCCAGAACGGCACCAAGTCGCGCTCCAGGTGGCCGACCCAGTCGGCGGCCGCCGCCGGCGGCTGCGGCGGCCGCGCGGCGCCGTCGCCCACCAGCGTCGGCGCGCAAGCGGTGGCGGCGAGCAGGAGCGCGAAACCGAGCGGCATCGGGGAGCGCATGGAAGACTCCTCCGCGGGGGACGCGATCCGGATCGTGCGACGGATCGCCCCCGGAATCAAGCCATCCGGTCGACCCGGCCGGATCAGAAGCTCGCGACCAGCCGGCACCCCTGGGCCTTGAAGACGAGATGGATCGGCGCCGCCGGCGCCAACGCCAGCTCGCGGCAGGCGCGCGGGCTCACCGCCACCACGATCCGCCGCGACCCGGCCCCCAGCCGCGCGGTCACCCGCGCCGGAGCGTGCGGCTCGCCGGCCCCGGGCAGGTGGACCGCCTCGACGGTCGCCGGCAGGACGTTCTGCGCCGAGAGGCCGGGGGGGCGGCCCAACGCCAGCAGGATGTCGCTCGCCCGCAGCTCGAAAGCGGCGCGCCGCCCCGGCTCGAGCCCCCCTTCGTCGGCGACCTCGATCACCAGCCCGGGCTCGAGCTCGAGGCGCGCCAGCGATTCGGCGATCGCCGTCACGCGCCCCTCGAGCAGGTTGACGCCGCCGCCGTCGAGCGCGGCCGATCGCTCCGGATCGGTCAGCACCTCGCCGGGCGCGCCGCGCGCGACGACACGTCCCCGCTCGAGCACGCAGATCTCCTCGCAGAGCAGCGTCGCCTCGGCGGCGTCGTGGGAGACGTGGAGCGTCGGGATGCCGAACTCCTCGCGCACCCGCAGCAGGTGGGGGAGGATCCGCCGGCGCAGCGGCAGGTCGAGGCTCGCCAGCGGCTCGTCGAGCAGCAGAAGCCCCGGTGACGAGCAGAGGGCGCGCGCGAGCGCCACCCGCTGGCGTTCCCCGCCCGAGAGCTCGCGCGCGGGCCGCCGCGCGAGCGGCGCGAGCTCGAGCACCTCGAGCACCCGCTCGGGCACCAGCCGGCGCTCTCCCGCTCCGGCGCGCGCCGCGCCGAGCCGCAGGTTGCCGAGCACGTCGAGGTGGGGGAAGAGCAGCCCCTCCTGGGGGACGTAGCCGACGCCGCGCCGCTCCGGCGGCAGCCGGATGCCGCGCGTCGAGTCGAGCCAGACCCGGCCGCCGACCTCGATCCGTCCGCGCACGCCGCGCCGCAGCCCGGCGAGCGCCTCGAGCAGGGTCGTCTTGCCGGCGCCGGAGGGGCCGAAGAGGCCGAGCGCCCGCCGCTCGCTCCGCCACTCGACCGCGACCTCGAAGTGCTCGCACGGCACCGCCAGGTCGATCGCGAAGCGGACGCTCACCGCCGCGCCCTCCCCTTGCGCAGCAGGCTCTCGACCAGCCAGAGGGCCGCGAAGGCGAGCGCGACCGTGACGCCGACCAGCGCCATCGCCTCCCGGTCGCGGCCGACCTGCATGTCGCTGAAGATCGCCAGCGCCAGGGTCTGCGTCCGCCCCGGGATGTTGCCGGCCACGATGATCGTGGCGCCGAACTCGCCGAGCGCCCGGCTGAAGCCGAGCACCGCCGCCGCGGCGAGGCCGCGACGCGCCAGCGGCAACGTCACCCGCCCGAAGGTCGCCACGGGGCCGAGCCCGAGGGTGCGCGCCATTCCCTCGAGCCGGGGGTCGACCTCCTCGAAGGCGACGCGTGCGGTGCGCACGACCAGCGGCAGCGCCATCACGGCCGCGGCGAGGACCGCGCCCTTCCAGGTGAGCAGCAGGTCGAGATCGAAGCCGAGCGTGCGCGCGCCGAGCGGTCCGTCGCGCGCCAGCAGGCGCAGCAGCAGGTAGCCGACGGCGGTCGGCGGCAGCACCAGGGGCAGCGCGGTCAGCGTCTCGATCAGCGCCTTGCCCGGAACCTCGCGGCGCGCCAGCAGCCAGCCGAGGGCGATCCCCGGCGGCAGGATGGCGAGCGTCGCCCAGAACGCGACCCGCGCGCTGAGCAGGAGGGCGGTCGACGCGGCCTCGCTCACCGCGGAGAGGAGCGCGCGACGAAGCCGAAGCGTTCGAAGACCGCCGCCGCCTCGGGGCCGGAGAGCCAGTCGACCGCGGCGCGCGCGCGGGCGAGGCCGGGGCGTCCGGCGATCGCCGCGAGCGCGTAGGAGATCGCCGGCCCCTCCCCCTCGGGGACCTCATAGGCGATCCGGACGCGCCGCGAGATCGCCGCGTCGGTGCGATAGACGATGCCGGCCTCGCAGGCGCCCGACTCGACCGCCGCGAGCGCCGCGCGCACGTCGAGGGCCGGCACGACGCGCGGCGCCAAGGCGGCCCAGACGCCGGCGGCCTCGAGCCAGGCGCGCGCGTACCGGCCGGCCGGCACGACCGCGGGGTCGGCGAGCGACAGCCGGCGGACCCCCGGCGCCGCGAGGTCCGCGGCGCCGCGCAGCGCGAGGCCGGAGTCGAGGGGAGCGACGACGACCAGGCGGTTGCCGAGCGGCGAGCGGCGCGAGCCGGCGTCGAGCAACCCGGAGCGGGCGACGTGGTCCATCCAGGCCTCGTCCGCCGAGAAGAAGAGGTCGGCCTTGCCGGCGGCGACGATCTGCCGCGCCAGGTCGCTCGAGGCGCCCAGGTTGACCACCAGCCGCGCGCCGGTCGCCCGCTCGAGCGCCGGCGCGAGCGCCTCGACCGCGTCGCGCAGGCTCGCCGCGGCGTAGAGGGTCAGCTCCTCGGCGGGTGCCGGGCGCGCCGCCCCCGCCGCCAGCGAGAGCAGGAGCGCCGCGATCGTCTTCGAGATGGGCATCGGTCGGCTCTCCGGCGGCGCCGATCGTACAGGAGGGCGACGCCGCCGGGCGGGGCGCTGCGCGCGGGCCGGGCGTAGAGTCGGAGCCGTCCGGCCGCTCCTGGCCCGCGGGAGGGAGACCGATGCCACCCTTCGACATGTCCCTGGTGCAGCGCGGCGCGCGCAACCGGCGCACGCCCTACTTCGAGGCGACGCAGCGCTTCTCGCCGCAGGGCTTCACCGTCTACAACCACATGTACTTCCCGATCCGCTTCGCCAGCTTCGAGGAGGAGTTCGAGGCGCTGCTGACCGGCGTGACGATCTGGGACGTCGCGGTCGAGCGCTGCCTCGAGATCTCGGGGCGCGACGGCCTGCGCTTCGCCCAACTGCTGACGCCGCGCGACCTGTCGAAGTGCGCGGTCGGCCAGGGCAAGTACGTGCTGATCTGCGACCGCGACGGCGGCGTGATCAACGACCCGGTGATGACCCGCATGGACGAGACGACCTTCTGGTTCGCGCTCGCCTCCTCCGACGCCCTGCTCTTCGCGCGCGGCCTCAGGAACGCCTACCCGCAGCTCGAGGTGAGGATCCGCGAGCTCGACGTCGCGCCGCTGCAGGTGCAGGGGCCGAAGTCGAAGGCGCTGATGGCCGACCTGCTCGGGCCGGAGATCCTCGACCTCAGATACTACTGGTGGCGGCGCGCCGAGGTGCGCGGCATCCCGGTGATCGTCACCCGCACCGGCTGGACCAGCGAGGTCGGCTACGAGCTCTACCTGCTCGACCCGGCGCGCGGCGGCGAGCTCTGGCAGACGCTGCTCGAGGTCGGCGCGCCGCACGGAGTGGTGCCGACCGGCCCGTCGGACATCCGCCGGATCGAGGGGGGAATCCTCAACTGGGGCGCCGACATGACCTACGAGGACAACCCGTTCGAGATCGGGCTCGAGCGGCTGGTCGACTTCGGGCTCGCGGACGAGGACTGCCTCGCGATCGCCGAGCTGCGCCGGATCCGCGAGCGGGGCGTCGCGCGCCGGCTGGTCGGCATCGAGCTCGACGGCGACCCCTTCCCCGAGCTCAACAACGTCAAGTGGCCGGCGCGCCGCGTGGCGGGCGGCGACCCGGTCGGGCGGGTGACCTCGGCGATCCACTCGCCGCGCCTCGAGAAGAACATCGGCTTCTGCTGGGTGCCGTCCGACCTGGCCGCCCCCGGCTCGGCACTGCGGGTGGCGAGCGAGTGGGGCGAGCGCGGCGCCACCGTCGTGCCGATGCCGTTCGTCGA
>WYBK01000126.1 GCA_011525905.1 Acidobacteriota bacterium | reverse complement strand
GCCTCGCCTCGGTGCCGCCCGAGCAGCTCTTCTCCCTGGCGAAGCTCCACGGGCGGCCCGCCTTCCGCTCGAGCGGCTCCTTTCCGGGGGCCAACGCGCACGCGATCTACTTCCCCGAGGACGAGGTTACCGTCGTCGTGCTATCCAACAACTACGCGCCGATGACCGGCTCGATCGCCGAGCTCGCGGCCACGGCCTGCCTCGGCCTCCCCTACGAGCCGCCGAAAGCGCCGGCGACCGTCGCGACGGGTGTCGTGGATCCCCGCCTCGCCGGCGCCTACCGGTTGGAGACGATTCCCCATCCCTTCCGGATCGAGCTCGACGACGGCGTGCCGCTCGTCGTCTGGACGCCGAGCCGCCGCAGCGCGATGCGCCGCCTCGACGAGCGCTCCTGGTTCCTCCCCTTCGACTGGGCGGTCGTGACCTTCGAGCCCGACGCTCGGAGCGGGACCTGGCGCGCCCCCTGGGCCGACCGCCCGCTGGCGGTGACCCGCATCGAAGCGCCCTGAGCCGACCGACGCGTCAGCGGCAGGCTGCGGCGCGCACGCGCGCCCGCTCGAGGTCGGCGAAGAGCGCGGGTGGGAGGTTGCGGCGGGCGAGCTCGCGCACTTCCGCGGCGCCGCCCTGGACGAAGCGGCGCAGCGCCGTCGGGTCGGCGCTCGCCTCCCGCTCGAGCCAGAGCGCGGCCGTCAGCGCTCCCCATTTCTCGGCGAAGGGGCCGTTCGAGAGATCGGCGGTCAGGCGGCGCGCCTCCTCGGGAGGGGCGCAGGCGAGCGCCGTCATCCGCTCGACGTAGCGCGGCTCGAGCCGGTCGAGCGCGGCGCGCGCGGCCGCCGACGGGGTGCCTCCCTCGGCGCGCCACTTGGCCGACATCGAGCGGTGATTGCCCAGCCCCTCGGTCCAGATCTCGAGCTCGGCGAGCTCGAACGGCGTGGCCATCGGCTGCGGGTGCTCCGGGAACCAAGCCTTCTGCAGGAGGTGCAGGTGCTCGTGCAGGTAGAGGCGGTCGATGCGGTCGCGGTTCTCCTCGCTGCGCGCGTCGCCGTAGAGCGCGACGAGCCGGGAGAGGTCGAAGCCGACGGTCGTCGGGTCGTGGGTGAAGGCGTCCTCGCCCAGGCGGTTGCCGAGCACGACGCGCACGGCGCGCGGCGGCGCGACCGGCTCGAAGAGGGCGACGAGCTCGGGGAGCCGCGCGAGCCAGACGGCCGTGCGCTCGCGGATCCGCTCCTCCCAGGCGCGCTCCTCGCGGGTCAGCGGCCGGACGAGCGCCGCGCCCTCGGCCACGCGCTCTTCCGGCAGCCGGCGCGCGAGCAGCTCGAGCCAGAGCGCGCTCGGCGTGCCGGCGGCGTCGACGCCGAGGTGGACCTCGATCCGCTCGGTCGCGGCGCGCGCGCCGAGCGGTGCCGCCGACGCCGCGAGCAGCGCGAGAGCGGTGGCCAGAGAAGCGGGAAGGCGAGGCACGAGCTGCAAGGTAGCACGCGCCAGCGGCCGTCGCCCCTGACCAAGGTCGGTCCGCCGGCTCATCCTCCGGCGCGGCGGCGCTCGGCTTCGCGCCGGGAGCGGGCGAGCTCGTAGGCGCGGACGACGTCGCTGCGCCGCAGCAGGCCGACGAGCCGCCCCGGATCGGCCGGATCGACCACCGGCAGGCGGCCGACGCCGCGGCCCGCCATCCGTTCGAGAGCGCTCGCCAGCGACTCCTCGGGGAAGGCGACCAGCGGGTCGCGGGTGGCGATCTCGGCGACCGTCGTGCCGGTGGGCGCGGAGCGGTCGGCGGCGCGGTCGAGGTCGGCGACTGTGCAGATGCCGGCGAGACGGCCGTCCCCGTCGATCACCGCCAGCCCTTGGGCGCGCCGCTCGAGCAGCCGTCGACGCGCCTCGGCGAGGGAGAGATCGGCCGGCAGCGGCGGCAGCTCGACGGCGGTCGCCGCGACCTCTTCGACGCGGATCGACGCGAGCAGATCGACGTCCCGGCCACGGCGCAGCCGGATCCCCTTGCGGGCGAGCGCCAGCGAGTGCATCGACTCGCCGACCAGGCCGCGCTCGACCGCCAGCGCCGTCACGGTGCCGAGAAAGGTCGGCAGGATCGCGCGGTAGTCGCCGGTCAGCTCGAAGACCAGGAGGACCGCGGTGAGCGGCGCGTGCATCGCCGCACCGAGCACGGCGGCCATCCCGACCAGCGCGAAGGCGGGCGCCGAGGCGACGAAGGCGGGGGAGAGGAGGGCGAGACCCGCCGCCCAGGCGCCGCCGAGCGCCGCGCCGAGCACGAGCGCCGGCGCGAAGGTGCCGCCGGGCACGCCGGCGCCGATCGAGGCGACCGTCGCCGCGAGCTTGGCGACCACGAGCAGCGTGAGCGGCACGAGGAGCAGCGCGCCGCTCGAGAGGATCGCCTCGATCGCGCCGTAGCCGGTGCCGAGGACGCCGGGTGCGGCGAGCGCGAGCGCGCCGACCGCGAGCCCGGCGACGCCCGCGCGCAGCGGCAGCGGAATCGGCCGAGGCCTCGACTCGAGCGCGTGGCGCAGCCGGTCGACGCCCGCGACGTAGGCGGCGGCGACCAGGCCGGCGAGCAGACCGAGCGGCAGGAAGAGGAGGAGCTCGGCCGGCGCGATGCCCGGATAGGCCGGCACCGCGAAGGCCGGATGGATGCCGACCAGCGCCTGGGTGAGCGCGGCGGCGCTCACCGCGGCGAGGATGGCGGCCGAGAGCGCGGTCGTGCCGAGCTCGCCCAGCACGATCTCGACCGCGAAGAAGAGGCCGGCGATCGGGGCGTTGAAGGCGGCCGCGAGCCCCGCCGCCGTGCCGGCGCCGACCAGCGCGCGCACTCGTTCGCGCGACAGGCGGAAGAGCTGGCCGAGCATCGATCCGGCGCTCGCGCCGAGCTGGACCGAGGGATCCTCCGGCCCAACCGAGGCGCCGCCGCCGATCGCCACCGCGGCGCCCAGCGCCTTGGCGGGGGTGCGCCAGTAGCGCAGCCGCCCGCCGGCGAGCGCCACCGACTCGATCACTCCGGCCACGCCATGGTGGCGTTCCCGACCGACGAAGCGGGCGACGATGGCGCCGGCGAGCGCCGCGCCGAGCGCCGGCAGGACGAGCGTCGCGAGCCAGCGGGCCGGTCCCGGGAGCGGCGCGACGCCGCTTCGCGAGAGGTGCGCGAGCGCCTCGTGTCCCCACTGGAAGAGGCGCACCGCGCCCCCCGCCAGCAGGCCGACCGCGATGCCGGCCGCGGCGAGCTGGAGCCCCTCGGAGGGGCGGAGCCGGTCGAGCCAGCGCGCCAACCGCTCCGGCAGCGTCGTTCGCGGCTCTTCCGGAGCTCCTTCGACGATCTCCGACATCGGTGCAAGGCTAGCAGCCGGGGCGAGCGCGGCCGCGGAGCCGGCCAGGTCGGGGTGGGGAGGGGGTGGTCAGAAGCTACGATTGTCGGCGCGGGAGGTGTCGACATGTGCCGGAGCATCAAGACTCTCTTCAATTTCGATCCGCCGGCGACGGAGGAGGAGGTGCGTGCCGCGGCCCTCCAGTTCGTGCGCAAGGTGAGCGGCTTCCACACTCCTTCGAGGGCGAACGAGCTGGCCTTCGAGCGGGCGGTCGACGCCGTCGCGAGCGCGGCCGGGACGCTGCTCGATTCGCTGCGGACCTCCGCGCCCACGAAGGACCGCGTGATCGAGGCGGCCAAGGCACGCGCGCGCGGGGCGCGAGCGCGGGAGGCGCGATGATCGTGCGCATCTGGCATGGCCGCACCACGCGGGGCCGCGCCGACGAGTACGCCCGTTTCCTCGCGGAGCGGGCGATCCCGGACTATCGCTCGGTCGCCGGCAACCTCGCGGTCGACGTGCTGCGCCGGGACGAGGGCGAGGTCGCGCACTTTCTCTGCGTCACCCGCTGGGAGTCCGAGGCGGCGATCCGCGGCTTCGCCGGCGCCGACCTGCTGCGCGCCAAGTACTACCCCGAGGACGCCGGCTATCTTCTCGAGTTCGAGCCCGAGGTGCAGCACTACGAGCTCGTTGCGAGAGCCGAGCCCGCCGACTGAGCGCGAGGATCGGCTCACCGGGAGAAGACCGGGCAGAAGATCCTTCGCGCCTCCGAGATGTAATGTCCACCACTCCCGGACGTAGACCGGACATGCGCCTGCGCGCTTCGATCGAGATCGCGGCCTTCGTCGCGGTCGTCGTCGCCGACGCCTACGGCCTGGTGCCGCTCACCCAGACGGTGCTGCTGCTCCCGCTGGTCTGGCTGGCGCTGCGTTGGCGCGGCGAGCAGTGGGCGGCGATCGGCCTCCGGCGGCCCGCACGACCGCTCGCCACTCTGGCCGTCGGCGCGGTCGCCGGCGTCGCGCTCGAGCTGCTCGCGGTTCTCGTCACGACGCCCTGGATCAGCGCCCGCTTCGGTGCCGAGCCCGATTACTCCGAGCTCGCGGCGATCCAGGGCGACCTGCCGCTGCTGCTCCTCTTCCTGGCGCTTTCCTGGACAATGGCGGCGTTCGGCGAGGAGATCTGCTTCCGGGGCTTCCTGATGAAGCGAGTCGCCGAGCTGCTCGGCGATGGCCGCGGCGCCTGGGCGGCGAGCCTGCTGCTGACGAGCGCGCTGTTCGGCTGGGGGCACACCGAGCAAGGCGTCGCGGGGTGGCTCCAGGAGGGGCTGAGCGGTCTGTTGCTCGGCCTCCTCTATCTCGGAAACCGCCGCAACTTGAGCCTGCCGATCGTCGCGCACGGCGTCTCGAACTCCCTGGCCTTCCTCCTGATCTACCTCGGCCGCTACCCGGGCCTCGGCTGAGTCGCCAGCCGCTCTCAGTAGCGGGGCAGCGACGGGTCGATGCGCTCGGCCCAGGCGTCGACGCCGCCGTCGAGCACGCGCAGCTTGGCGAAGCCGGCGCTGCGCAGCAGGTGATAGGCCTGGACGCTGCGCGTCCCCTTGTGGCAGGAAAGGGTGTAGCTGCGCGCCGAGTCGAGCTCGTGGAGGCGCGCCGGCAGCTCGCCGAGCGGCATCAGCCGGGCGCCGGGGATGCTCGCGATCGCCGCCTCGTGCGGCTCGCGGATGTCGAGCAGCTCGACCACCTCACCCGCCGCCCGCCGCCGCGCGAGCTCTTCGACGCTCAGCGTGGGGAGGCCGGCGAGGTCGGGCGTCTCCTCGGCGCCGCGCAGGCCGCAGAAGGCCTCGTAGTCGATCGGCGCGCGGATCGTCGGCGTTTCGCCGCAGACCGGGCAGCCGGGGTCCTTCTCGACCGCGAGCTCGCGCCAGGAGAGGCCGAGCGCGTCGAAGAGCAGCAGGCGGCCGACCAGTGGCGAGCCGATGCCGAGCAGGAGCTTGAGCGCCTCGAGCGCCTGGAGCGTGCCGACGACGCCGGGCAGCACGCCGAGCACGCCGCCGTCGGCGCAGGAAGGGACCAGCCCCGGCGGCGGCGGCTCGGGAAACAGGCAGCGGTAGCAGGGGCCGCGCGCCGCGTCGAAGACCGAGAGCTGGCCGTCGAAGCGGAAGATGCTGGCGTAGACGTTGGGGCGCCCGGTCAGGACGCAGGCGTCGTTGACCAAGTAGCGGGTCGGGAAGTTGTCCGTGCCGTCGGCGACCACGTCGTAGCGGCCGACGAGCTCGAGCGCGTCGTCGCTCGTCAGGCGCCCCTCGTGGGCGACGATCTCGATGTCCGGGTTGAGCGCGGCGAGCCGCTCCCGCGCCGCCTCGAGCTTCGGCCGGCCGACGTCGTCGCTCGAATAGAGAATTTGCCGCTGGAGGTTGGTCAGGTCGACGCGGTCGAAGTCGACCAGGCCGATCCGCCCGACGCCGGCTGCCGCGAGGTAGAGCGCCAGGGGCGAGCCGAGGCCGCCGGCGCCGACCACCAGGACGCTCGAGCCCTTGAGCCGTCGCTGTCCCTCGAGCGTCACCTCGGGCAACAGGAGATGGCGGCTGTAGCGGAGGATCTCCTCGCGCGAGAGCTCGGGGTGTTGCGGTCCGGTCGGCGCCACGGCGCGGATGTTAGTCCCCCCGTCACCAGGAATCGAGCACTCGCGCCCGCCGCGGCGCTGCGCGATCGGCGTCGCGCTCGGTCGGGCGCCGTGAAAGCGGGCATTGAAGGGGGTGGCTGGGAGATCGTCGAGGCGCTGCGCGGTCGCCGTCGCGGCGGCTCGATCGTCGGCGGGCTCTGAGGGGGGTGGCTGGGAAACGCACCGGCGCATCGCGACCGGCGTGGAGTGGCGGCGAAACGGCGGAGATCGCCTTGGGCCGCGCGCGGGCGGGGACGGCCGCTCGGCGCCGCGGGTGGGCCAGGGCGACCACCCGACTCCCCGTAAACGGAGCTTCTCGAGCGCAGCCTGGGCGAGGCGCGGCGCGGGTGGGCTCCAGTACCCAGCGGATTCGCTTCTATTCGATTCTCGCGGCCCTGGACCGTCGATTCTGGGGTTCTTCGATCGTCGATTCGGTGAGGAAGGGGTTGGGACGGAACGGGAGCGGGCGGGGCGGACCGGTCCGATGTCCCGGAGCGGGGTCGCTATACTGGCGGCCGGGAACCCCGGGATGCGTCGTGAGGCGTGGCGCGCGTCGGCGAGGCGCGGGAGAGGAGCGGGAGATGAGCGGCGTTCGCGTGCTGGTCGGCACCAAGAAGGGTGCCTTCGTCCTGACCTCGGACGGCAAGCGGCAGAGCTGGCGAGTCGAGGGGCCGCACTTCGGCGGCTGGGAGATCTACCACCTCAAGGGCTCGCCGGCCGATCCGAACCGGATCTACGCCTCGCAGTCGAGCGGCTGGTTCGGCCAGGTGGTCCAGCGCTCCGACGACGGCGGCGCGACCTGGGAGGCGGTGGGCAACGAGTTCGTCTACGACGGCGTGCCCGGCACGCACCAGTGGTACGACGGCTCCCCCCACCCCTGGGAGTTCAAGCGCGTCTGGCACTTCGAGCCGGCGCTCGACGATCCCGACCAGGTCTACGCGGGCGTCGAGGACGCCGCGCTCTTCCGTTCGACCGACGGTGGCAAGAGCTGGCGGGAGCTCTCCGGCCTGCGCGGTCACGGCTCCGGCCCGAACTGGCAGCCGGGCGCCGGCGGCATGGGCCTGCACACCATCCTGCTCGACCCGACGCGCCCCGAGCGGCTGCACATCGCCATCTCGGCGGCCGGCGTCTTCCGCACCGACGACGGCGGCGCGACCTGGGCGCCGAAGAACCGGGGACTGAAGTCCGAGTACATCCCCGATCCGAACGCCGAGGTCGGGCACTGCGTCCACCGGATCGCCTGCCATCCCGAGCGCCCCGACGTGCTCTTCATGCAGAAGCACTGGGACGTGATGCGCAGCGACGACGGCGGCGACTCCTGGCGCGAGGTCTCCGGCAACCTGCCGACCGACTTCGGCTTCCCGATCGACGTCCACGCCCACGAGCCGGAGACGGTCTACGTGGTGCCGATCACCAGCGACTCGCTGCACTATCCGCCCGAGGGGAAGCTGCGCGTCTACCGCAGCCGCAGCGGCGGCGAGGAGTGGGAGCCGCTCACCCGCGGGCTGCCGCAGGCCGATTGCTACGTCAACGTCCTGCGCGACGCGATGGCGGTCGACGTGCTCGATCCGTGCGGCATCTACTTCGGCACCACGGGCGGACAGGTCTACGGCTCGGCCGACTCCGGGGACAGTTGGACGCCGATCGTCCACGACCTGCCGGCCGTCTACTCGGTCGAGGTGCAGACGCTGCCATGATCCGCGTCGTCCTGCCGGCGCCGCTGCGCAGCCTCGCCCGCATCCGCACCGGCGAGGTGACGGTCGAGGTCGCGGCGCCGGCGACCCAGGCCGCGCTGCTCGACGCCCTGGAGGCGGCCTATCCGATGCTCCGGGGGACGACGCGCGACGCGCGCACGCTCCGCCGCCGCCCCTTCATCCGCTTCTACGCCGGCGGGCGCGACCTTTCGGACGTCGAGCCCGACGCGCCGCTGCCGGCCGCGGTGACCGCGGGCGAGGAGCCCTTCCTCGTCGTCGGCGCGATCGCCGGCGGCTGAGGCCGCGCCCGCTCAGACGGCGAGACCGTAGCGCTCGCGCAGGATCGAGCGGTGGTGCAGCTCGTGACCGGCGACGATCCAGGCGAGCGCGCGCACGGTGACACGCGCGCCGCTCGCCTCGCCGGTCCGGCTCCAGTCCTCCGGCTCGAAGGAGCGGAAGAGGTGGAGGCTCGCCGTGCGCACCGCCTCGAAGTCGTCGACCAGCGCTGCGAAGGGGCGGGTGCGGGCGTGGCTGTTGGGCACGTAGACGTTCTGGTCGAAGCTCGGCAGGGGGGTCCGGTCGCCGCGGCCGAAACGCAGCGCGCGACAGGCGAAGA
The DNA here is from genome assembly GCA_011525905.1 of Acidobacteriota bacterium. Taxonomy (GTDB): domain Bacteria; phylum Acidobacteriota; class Thermoanaerobaculia; order Multivoradales; family JAGPDF01; genus JACTMI01. The sequence continues at coordinate 8,134 of WYBK01000126.1, read as the reverse complement.
CGCGCTCGGCGTCGGCGACGTGGGCGACCACCTCGCGCACGCGCCACTTGCCCGGCGCGTAGGCGTGGTCGGCGGCCTCGGCCGGCAGGGCGCGCAGCCGCTCGACGATCGCGCGCCCCTCGCGCTCGAGCGTTTCCGAGATGTCGCCGTCGGGGACGGCGGCGACGTAGCCGGCGTAGAAATCGGCGTGCTCGCCCTTGGCTGGGCGGGCGGTCTGATCGATGGGGCTCATGCCACTCCTTTCAGGGCGTGTTCGGGCGCGGGGAGGCGCCGGGCCGCGATCCGTCGCCGAGCCTAGCGGAGTCGCGGCCGCTCCGGAGCCGTCTCGAGCGGGACCTCGAGGGCGGAGATTCCGATCGGCCACGGCGGTGGCGCGCCGCGGCCGGCCTCAGGGGGCGAGCTTGTAGCCGAGGCCGTGCACGGTGAGCAGGAAGCGCGGCTCGCGCGGATCGGGCTCGATCTTCTTGCGCAGCTTGGCGACGTGGACGTCGACCGTGCGCGTCACCGGGCCGCTGCGCACCTCCCAGACGGCGTCGAGCAGCGCCTCGCGGCTGACCACCTCGCCGCGGTGGCGGGCGAAGTAGGCGAGCAGCCGGAACTCGCGCGCGCTCATCTCGATCGGTTCGCCCTCGCGCGTCGCGCGGTGGCGGGCGAGGTCGACCTCGATCTCGCCCAGCCGCAGCGGCTCGTCGCGGCCGTGGCCGCCGGTGCGGCGCAGCAGCGCCTCGGCGCGCGCCACCAGCTCGAGGAAGCCGAACGGCTTGGTGACGTAGTCGTCGGCGCCGGCGCGCAGTCCGACCACCTTGTCGAGCTCCTGGCCGCGCGCGGTGAGCATCAGGATGGGCAGCGCGCTGCCGGCGGCCCGCAGCCGGCGGCAGACGTCGAGCCCGGTCAGGCGCGGCAGCATGACGTCGAGGATCAGCAGGTCGGGGGGATCCCGGCGCGCCTCGTCGAGCCCTGCTTCGCCGTCGCGCGCCAGGCGCACCGCGTAGCCCTCCGAGGCGAAGCCGTCGGCGAGCGCCACCGACATGGCGTCGTCGTCCTCGACGATCAGCACGACCGGCATCGATCAGGCCTCCGAGGTCCGCCGCGCGCCGAGCGGCGCCGGCTCGCCGGCCGCCGGCGCGAGCGGTAGCCAGAGCGAGAAGACGCTGCCGGCGCCCGGCCGGCTCTCGAGCTCGACGCGGCCGCGGTGCGCCTCGGCGACGTGCCGGACGATGGCCAGCCCCAGGCCGCTCCCCTTGACGTCGTGCACCAGACCGGTCGAGACGCGGTGGAAGCGGTCGAAGACCTTCGGCTGCTCGTCGCGCGGGATGCCGACACCGTGGTCCTCCACCCAGACGACCGCCCAGTCCCCCTCGCGGCGCACGCCGACCGCGATCTCGCGCGAGCGCCCCGAGTACTTGACGGCGTTGTCGAGCAGGTTGCCGAGCGCCTGGCCGATCGCCGCCTCGTCGAGCGCCAGCGGGGGCAGCGGGTCGGGGCAGGCGCGGTGGACCAGCCGGAAGCCGCTCTGGACGAGGCGGGGCCGGAAGGTGCGCAGCGTCTCGCCGACCACCCGTTCGAGGTCGCCCGGCGCGAGCTGGTAGCTCTTGCGCCCCGACTCGATGCGTGCGAGGTCGAGGATGTTGTCGATCAGGTGGGTGAGCCGGCGGCTCTCGGTCTCGATCAGCTCGCCGTACTCGCGCACCTTGTCGGACGACTCGACGCGTCCGAGGCGCAGCAGCTCGCCGAACACCCGGATCGAGGCGAGCGGCGTGCGCAGCTCGTGCGAGACGTTGGAGACGAAGTCGCTCTTCATCTGCGACAGCCGCATCTCGCGGGCGGCGGCGCGCAACGCGAACAGGACGCCGCCTGCGACGATCGCGGTCAGCAGCGCCGACAGGCCGAGGTTGAGCGCGAAGTTGCGCCGCGCCCAGTCGGCTGCGGTGCGGTGCCGGCTGTGGATGCCGAGGCTGAAGTCGCGAAACGGAAAGCCGAGCGCGCGCGTCGCCTCCTCGGGGCGCGCCGGCGCGGTTTCGCCGCAGCAGACCTCGCGGCCGCCGCCGTCGCGCACCGTGAGCAGCGGCCGGCCAGCGGCGTCGGCGGCCGAGAACTCGGGCAGCGCGTCGGCGACGATGCGCGGCAACACCTCGCGCTCGAAGTGGCCGCCGTCGATCAGCAGGCCGGCGAGCCCGACCACCCGCCCGGCCTCGTCGGTGATCGGGTTGACGATCGAGCGGTGGTCCGGGTCGCGGTCGTCGACCTGGAGCGAGGGCCGCTCGAGCGTGCCCGGCTTGGCCGCGAGCACTTTCCAGGGCGCCACCGCGGCGTAGACCGCACGCAGCTCCTCGGACCAGGGGAGCGGCGCCAGGGCGCTCGTCGCGCGGTCGAAGAAGAGCGGGCGTCCGGCATCCTCGCCGTCGAAGCCGACCACGAAGAGGCGGCCGGCCTCGTCGCCGCCCTTCTTGGCGAAGTGGTAGGCGGCCTTGTGCAGCCGATCCGGCGTGAACAGCGCGGCCGGCAGATTGAGCGAGCGCTCGCCGATCGAGCGGTAGTGCAACTCGACGGCGGAGGCGACCGCCTCGAGGTAGTTGTCGAGAGTGGCGCGGTGTGCGACCGCGGAGACTCGTTCGAGGCTCACCAGCCAGCGGTACTGGAGGACGAGCAGGAGGCAGAGCGGCACGAGCGCCGCGGCCACCAGCAGCCAGATCCGGCGGCGGCCGATCGCGCGTCGGTCCTCGGGGGCGCGCATGCGCGCTTTCTAAACCGAAACCGGGGCCGGAGGCCAGCCCCGCGGGCGCGCGGGCGAGCGGATTTCACGATCTTTCACAACCTTTTACGCGTCGCGGACGACATTTACCGAACCCGCGCGTAGCTTGCCGGCATGGGCGCCTCGACTGGATCAACGAAACCCGGTGGGATCTCCGGAGCCCGGCGCCCGCGCCGGCGTCCCGCCCGACAGGAGGATCGAACCATGAAGCGGACGTCCCTGGTCACCGTCGCCGCCGTCGCCCTCGCCCTCGGATTCGGAGCCGCGGCCGCCCGCGCCGGCGGCGAGAAGTGCGCCACGGCGCACACCCAGGCCGACTACCAGAGAATGGCCGAGAAGATGGCGGCCAAGGGGTGGCTCGGCATCGAGACCGAGAAGGACGCGCAGGGGCGCTACGCCGTGGCCTCGATCGCGCCCGACAGCCCGGCGGCGCGCGCCGGATTCCAGGTCGGCGACGTCCTGGTGGCGCTCGACGGCATCGCGCTCGGCGACGAGAAGAGCAAGGAGAAGCTGCACGCGGCGAAGAAGGCGCTCGGCCCGGGCAAGAGCGTCCGCTACACCGTCGCGCGCGCGGGCGCCGAGCGCACCCTGACCGCGACGCTCGCGCCGGTGCCGCGCGAGGTGCTGGCGCAGTGGATGGGCGAGCACGTCCTCGACCACACCAGCGTCCAGGTCGCCTCCACGAACTGAGCCGGGCGTAGGATCGGCTGCCGATGGCCGATCCCAGCAGCAGCAAGAGGAGCGGGGCGAGCGCGTCCGCGGATTCCGCGAGCGGCGCTCGCCTCTTCCTCCGTTTCTACCTTCCGCCGGAGCTGCGCACCGAGACGCTCGCCCTGCTCGACCGGGTCGAGCGCGCCGAAGATCCCACCCGGCACCGCGCGGAGCTGGCGCGCATCGTGGTCGCGCTCACCGAGCGCGGCCTCGACGCCTACTACCTCGAGGCGCTGCGCACGGCGGGCGCCGGTTTCCTGGTCGAACGCTCCGCCCGGCTCGGCGTCTCGAGCGTCCTCGGCATCCTCTCGCCGCTGCTCGGCGGCATCCTCGGACGCCTCGACGCGAGCCAGCTGCTCGCCGTCTGCGGTCACCTGCGGGGGCTGATGCGCTAGTCGAAGGCCTGCCCGGCGCTCGGCCGGAGGTGATCCCAGCCGAGCTCGGGGAGGGGGTGGAGCCGGCCCTCGGCGTCGCGCATCTCGAGCTTGCCGCCCGGCTCGATGCCGCCGATCTCCATTCCGAGGGCGCGCAGGCGCGCAGGCGCCCGGCGCGGCAGCGTGAAGAGCAGGACGTAGTCTTCGCCGCCGCCCAGCGCGAGGCCGAGCGGGGAGAGCTCGAGCGCGGCGCACAGCGCCTCGAAGTCGGGCGCCAGCGCCCGCCGCAGGCTCGGCAGGTCGAGCCGCGCGCCGACGCCGCTCGCCTCGCAGACGCGCCCGAGATCGCGCGCCAGCCCGTCGGAGAGGTCGATCACCGCGCCCGCGCCGCCGGCGCGGGCGAGCGCGGCGCCGAGCGCGAGCTGGGGGTCCGGCGCGAGGTGACGCGCCACCGCGCGCCGCGCGGCGGCGCGCAGCCGTCGGGGCAAGTCGAGCGACCGGGGGAGGTGGACTCTCCCGCGGAGCAGGCGCGCGCCGCGCACCAGCAGCTCGCGCCCGAGCGCCGACTCGCCGACTGGACCGCCGAGGCGGATCCGCTGCCCGGGACGCGCGCGCCGTCGCGTGAGCGGCCTGGCGCCGGCCCGGTGCTCGCCCAGCAGCGTGAGCGAGAGCGCCAGCGTCGGCGAGCGGGCCAGGTCGCCGCCCGCGAGCGTCACCCCCTGCTCGGCGCAGGCGGCGAGCAGCGCGGTGAAGAAGCGCCGGTGCGCGAAGGCCGGCGGCGCGGCGATGGCGCAGAGCGCCCAGCGCGGACGGGCGCCGGCCGCGGCGAGGTCGGAGAGATTGACCGCGAGCAACCGGCGGGCCACCACGCCGGGGTCGAGGCCCGACGGAAAATGAACCCCTTCGATCTGCTGGTCGACGGTGGCCGCGAGCGCGCCACGCGCCACGAAGCGGGCGGTGTCGTCCCCCAGCAAGTCGCGTCCGGGCAGCCGGCGGCGCAGCCAGGCGACGAGCTCGTCCTCGCCGCCGCTCACCGCGCGCGTGCCGCCCGGCGGGCCGTCCTCGCCGTCGCGCGGGCCGGCCGCGGCCGCGCCTTGAGCGCCCGCTCGAGCACCTCGTTCATCGTGTCGACGAAGGTCAGCGCGAGCTCGTCGAGCGCCGGCTTGGGGATCTCCCCGACGTCGCGGCGGTTGAGCCGCGGCAGCAGCACCTCGCGCACGCCCGCCGCCCGGGCGGCGAGCAGCTTCTCCTTGAGACCGCCGACCGGCAGCACGTCGCCGCGCAGGGTGATCTCGCCCGTCAACGCCACTTTGCGATCGACCGGCCGGCCGGTGAGCGCCGAGACGATCGCGGTCGCGACGGTCACGCCGGCCGAGGGACCGTCCTTCGGGATGGCGCCGGCCGGGACGTGGACGTGCAGGTCGTTCTGCGCGAAGAACTCGGTCGGGTAAGCGTGGCGCGCGGCCCAATCGCGGCAGAAGGTGACGGCCGCCTGGGCCGACTCCTTCATCACCTCGCCGAGCTGTCCGGTCAACAGCAGCTGCCCCTTGCCCGGCGTCGCCAGCACCTCGATCAACATCAGCTCGCCGCCGACCGCGGTCCAGGCGAGGCCGGTGGCGATGCCGACGCGGTCGCGCGACAGCAGGTCGTCGGCCCAGTGCCGCGGCTGGCCGAGGAAGCGCTCGATCGTCTTCGGGCCGACCGAGACGCGCCGCTTGCGCCCCGAGGCGACCGCGACCGCCACCTTGCGGCAGACCGTGGCGATCTCGCGCTCGAAGTTGCGCAGGCCCGCTTCGCGGGTGTAGCCGGAGACGATGCGCGCGAGCGCGCCGTCGCCGAACTCCAGCTGGTGCGCCGCGAGGCCGTGCTCGGCCACCTGCTTGGGAATCAGGTGGCGGCGCGCGATCACCAGCTTCTCCTCGAGCGTGTAGCCCGAGAGCCGCAGGACCTCCATCCGGTCGAGGAAGGCCGGCTGGATCGGATCGAGCAGGTTCGCGGTGGTCAGCCAGAGCACCTTCGAGAGGTCGTAGGCGACGCCCAGGTAGTGGTCGCGGAAAGTCGAGTTCTGCTCCGGATCGAGCACTTCGAGCAGCGCCGAGGAGGGGTCGCCGCGGAAGTCGGCGCCGACCTTGTCGATCTCGTCGAGGACGAAGACCGGGTTGGAGGTGCCCGCCTGGTGGATGCCCTGCAGGATGCGGCCGGGCAGGGCGCCGACGTAGGTGCGGCGGTGGCCGCGGATCTCGGCTTCGTCGCGCACGCCGCCGAGCGACAGGCGGACGAACTTGCGGCCGAGCGCGCGGGCGATCGACCGGCCGAGCGAGGTCTTGCCCACTCCGGGCGGACCGACGAAGCAGAGGATCGGGCCGCGCGCGTCGCCGCGCAGCTTGCGCACGGCCAGGTACTCGAGGATCCGCTCCTTGATCTTGTCGAGATCGTAGTGATCCTCGTCGAGCACCTTGCGCGCCAGCTCGAGGTCGATCGAATCGACGCTCTCGTGCTTCCAGGGCATGCCGGTCAGCCAGTCGAGATAGGTACGCTGCACGGCGCTCTCGGCCGAGTCCGGGTGGGCGCGCTCGAGCCGCTGGATCTGCCGCTCGAGCTCCTCGCGCGCCTCCTCGGAGAGTCCCTTCTCCTCACCCAAGCGCCGGTACTTGGCGATCTCGTCCTCGAGGTCGTCCCCCTCGCCGAGCTCTTGCTGGATGGCGCGCAGCTGCTGGCGCAGGAAGTACTCGCGCTGGCTGCGGTCGATCTCGCCGCGCGCCTGCGACGAGATCTCCTGCTGCATGGTCAGCAGTTGGATCTCGCGGTGCATCTCGTCCGCGACGCCCTTCAGCCGCGCGAGCGGATCTCCCTCCTCGAGCACGCGTTGCGCGTCGGCGACCGAGAGCTCGAGATTCGAGGCGACGAGATCGGCCAGCCGCCCCGGGTCCTCGAGGTTGGCGATCAGCACCAGGACTTCGGGGGAGACGCCCTTGCCCAGCGACACGATGCGGTCCATCGCTTCCTTGACCGAGCGCACCAGCGCCTGGACCTCGAGCGTCGGCGCGGGTGACGGCGCCTCGACGATCGGCTCGACCCGCGCCTGCAGGAACGGTTCGTTCTCGGAGACGTGACCGACGCGGATGCGCGAGACGCCCTGCGCCAGGATGCGGATGCGGCCGTCGGGCAGCTTGAGCATGCGCATGATCGCCGCCGCCGTGCCGACGCCGTAGAGGTCCTCGGCGCGCGGCTCGTCGACGCTCGGGTCGCGCTGGGCGACCAGCGCCACCAGACGGTGCTCGGAGAGCGCGTGATCGACCGCCCCGATCGACGACTCGCGGCCGATCGACAGCGGCACGATGATGTAGGGGTAGAGCACCGCGTCCTTGAGCGGCAGGACGGGGAGCAGGTCCGGCAGCTTCGGCGCCTCGTCCGGCGCCGTTTCGCGCGAGCGGCTGCCGTTGCTCACTTGCGCCCCTTGCGCTTCTTCGGCTGCTTGTTCTTCAGCAAGGACTTCAACTCCTCCATGAACTCCCCGACGTCCTCGAACCGCCGGTAGACCGAGGCGAATCGCACGTAGGCGACCTGGTCGAGCTCGCGCAGCCGGCCCATGAGAAAGGCGCCGAGCTCGGTCGTCGAGATTTCGCGGTCGTCCCGCTCGGCGAGCAGGTTCTCGGCCTCGTCGGCGACCTCCTCGAGCTGCCGGGGCGAAACCGGTCGCTTCTCGCAAGCCTTCTCGAGCCCGCGCAAGAGCTTGGCGCGGTCGAAGTCCTGGCGCGAGCCGTCGTTCTTGACCACCTTGAAGGCGATCTCCTCGACCTTTTCGTAGGTGGTGAAGCGGCGTCCGCAGGCGAGGCACTCGCGCCGGCGCCGGATCGTGCCGCTATCGCGGCTCTCGCGGGAATCGACGACGCGATCCTCGACGGCCGCGCAGAACGGGCAGCGCATGCGCCGACTCTACCAGCGGCCCGCGCCGTCCGGCGGACGGTCAGTCCTTCGACTTGACCGCGACGTGCAGCTGCAGCAGCACCCGCTCGAGGCTCGCGGCGTCCTGGATGTCGATCGGCAGGTCCTTGATCGCGTCGACGATCCGGTGGTCGCCGTCCTCGACGCGCAGGTTGAGCAGGAAGCGGCGCGCGCGCTCGAACTCGGCGCGCTTGAGCGTCAGCTCCACCGAGCGGTGGATCTCGCCCTTGCCGTTGGTCGCCGCCTTGGCGAAGGCGCCCGACTGGGTCGCCGGGGCGCCGAGCCGGGGGTGAGCGCCCGAGGCGGCGGGCGGCGGCACGGCGCGCAGCGGCGGCGCGGGCGCGGCCGGTGG
>WYBK01000125.1 GCA_011525905.1 Acidobacteriota bacterium | reverse complement strand
TTCCTGAAGCGCGCGTTCGGCGTGCCGTCGCTCGACTTCTGCCTGCTCGGGCGCTGGCTGGCGCACCTGCCCGGGGGGACCTTCCGGCACGCGCGCATCGGAGCCGCACCGCGGGTGCGCGGCGAATGCGCGATCGGCTGGCTCGCCCACTACTCGATCGGCATCGCCTTCGCGGTGGCCTTCGTGGCGCTGGCCTCCCCGGCATGGCTCGTCGGCCCGACGCTGCCGCCGGCGCTCGGTTTCGGCCTGGCCACGGTCGTCTTCCCGCTCTTCCTCCTGCAGCCGGCGCTCGGGCTCGGCGTGGCCTCGTCGCGGACGCCCCATCCAGCTCGGGCGAGACTGAAGAGCCTGGCCAGCCACACCGCCTTCGGACTCGGGCTCTACCTCGGCGCGGCGGGAATCGCCCTCGCATCGCGCGTTGCCGGCTGAGCCGGCCGGCCGGGGCGGCACCGGACCGATCGGCTATTCTTCACGAATGAGGTCTCGGACCTCCCGGCTGTTGGTGCTGGGGACGCTGCTGCTGCCGGCGGCGGTTCTCGCGGCGGAGCTGCTGCCGCACGGGCATGCGGCGCTCGAGATCGACCGAGTCGGCCACGACGTGGCCGTCGCGGTCGGCGACGGGCCCTGCCGGGCGGCGGCGCATTGGGATGCCGCCGAGCCGCTGCACCATCCGGCCTGCGCCGCCTGCGCCTGGGTCGCGCGCGCCTCCGTGCCGCCGCTCGGGCTGGTGCGCCTCGCGCAGCCGGCGAGCGCCGTTGGCTCCCGGCTCCGCTCGGCCTGCGGCTCGCTTCTCGAGCGGCCGGCCGGCTCGGCGCGGGGCCGCGCGCCTCCCACCCACCTCTCCCTTTCCGTCTGAGCGACCGCGCCCCCGCCGGGGGTGCATCCGCCGTGCGTGGCGGCGCCGTCGGTGAATTCGGCGCCGCTCGGGTCGACCCAGCCGCAGCGCGAGGAGGTAGAGGCCGTGAGATTCCCGATCGTTCGACGCATCCTGCCGTTCGCCGCCGTCGCCGGCCTGCTGACGGGAGCGGCGCCCGGTCTCGCCGTGGTGCGCGTCGTCACCACCACCACCGACCTCGCCGCCATCGCGCGCGCGGTCGGTGGCGACCGCGTCGAGGTCGACTCGATCGCCGCCGGCCACCAGGATCCCCACTTCGTCGACGCCAAGCCCTCCTACCTGGTCCAGCTCAAGCGGGCCGACCTGTTCGTCCAGGTCGGGCTCGAGCTCGAGCTCGGCTGGGCGCCGAACCTGCTGGCCAACTCGCGCAACGCCGCGATCCAGCGCGGCGGCGCCGGCTTCGTCGACGCCTCGGAGGGCATCGCGCCGCTCCAGGTGCCGAGCGCCGCGGACCGCAGCGCCGGCGACATCCACCCCTACGGCAATCCCCACTACTGGCTCGATCCGGAGAACGGCCGCACGATCGCCGCGAACATCGCGGCCGGCCTCGAGCGGGTCGACCCGGCGGGCGCCGTGGCCTATCGCGCCAACCTCGCCGCCTTCGCCGCCGGCCTCGACGAGCGGCTGGCGCGTTGGCGCGAGCTGGCGGCGCCCCTCGCCGGGGCGCCGGTGGTCGCCTACCACAACTCCTGGCCCTACTTCGAGCGGCGCTTCGGTTTTCGCGTCGTCGGCTTCGTCGAGCCCAAGCCCGGGATCCCCCCCTCCGGCCGCTACGTTGCCGAGCTGGCCGAGGCGATGCGGCGCGATGGCGTGCGAGTCATCCTGATGTCGACCTTCTACGACCAGAAGACCGCCGAGCTGGTCGCGCGCCTCGCCGGCGCGAAGGTGGTGACGCTCGCCAACTCGGTGGGCGGCCTGCCCGGCACCGACGATTACTTCGCGCTCTTCGACGTCAACCTCGTCCGCCTGGCCGAAGCGCTCCGGCAGTAGGGAGGCCGCCATGTTCGAATGGCTCCAGCACGGCTTCATGGTCCAGGCCTTCCTCGCTTGCGCGGCGATGGGGCTGCTGCTCGCCTACCTCGGCATCCACGTGGTCGGGCGCGGCATCGTCTTCGTCGACCTGGCGCTCGGCCAGATCTCGTCGATGGGGGTCGCCTTCGCGGACTTCGCGCACCTCGACCCGGTGGTCTGCTCGACCGGCGCGACGCTGCTCGGTGCCGCGGTCTTCTCGCTGCTGCGCGTTCACGACCCGCGCCTGCGGCTCGAGGCGGTCATCGGCATCTTCTACGCGGTCTCCTCGGCGGTGACGGTGCTGCTGATCGCCAAGACCCCGCACGGCGAAGCCGATATCCAGGACGTTCTCTTCGGCAACGTGCTGGCGCTCGACCGGGGCGACGTCGCCACGATGCTCGCCGTCTTCGCGGCGATCGCGGTGGCGCACGCCGCGCTCGGGCGGCGCTTCTTCGAGCTGACCTACCGCCACGGCGCCCACGAAGCGCTGACACCGCGCGAGCACGCCTTGAATCTCGCCTTCTACGTCCTGCTCGCCTTCGCGATCGTCTTCGCGATCCGCGCCGGGGGGGTGATTCCGGTCTTCGCCTTCCTGATCGTGCCGCCGGTCGCGGCGCTCGCCCTGGCGCGGCGGACGGGCGTGGTGATCGTGCTGGCGTTGCTGGTCGCGCTGCTCTCGACCTTCTTCGGCCTCGGCCTCTCCTTCGCCTACGACTTCCCGGCCGGCGCGTCGATCGTCGCCCTGCTCGGGGCGGTCGCCACGGTCGCTGCGCTCGGCGTCGTCTGGCGCAAGCGCAGGTCGGGCGCCGCCGTCCTGGTCGCCCTCGCGTTGCTGGGCGCCGCGCCGGTCGCGGCGCAGGCGCCGCCGCCGCCCGATGCCGAGGCGCTCGCGGCGCAGGTGGCGGAGCTGAAGGCCGCGCTCGCGGCCACCCAGGCGCGCCTCGCCGAGCTCGAGGCGCAGCTCGAGCGGCTGCGCGCGGCCGCCGTCGAGGCCCCGGCGGAGACGGCGCCCGCGCCGGCGCCAGCTCCTCCCACGGTCGCCAGCGGGCGCGGCGGGCTGAAGCTGCTCGACCTCTCCTTCTCGGGCCTCTTCGCCGCCGCGGCCTCGGAGGCGCGCGAGGAAGAGCTGCGCACGCTCGAGCTCGGCGGCCACGATCCGAAGAACCGCGGCTTCACGGTGCAGAACCTGGAGATGACGCTTTCGGGCGTGGTCGATCCCTACCTGCGCGCCGACGCGAACCTGATCTTCCAGATCGACGAGGAGGGGGAGAGCTTCGTCGAGGTGGAGGAGGCCTACCTCACGACGCTCGCCCTGCCGGCCGGGCTGCAGGTGAAGGCCGGCACGTTCTTCTCGGCCTTCGGCCGGCTGAATCCGCAGCATCCGCACCAGTGGGACTTCGCCGACCAGCCGGTGGTCTCGGGCCGCCTGCTCGGCCCGGACGGCCTGAGGAACCCGGGCGCGCAGCTCGCCTGGCTGATGCCGACGCCCTTCTACGCCGAGGCGGTCGTCGCGGTGCAGAACGCGCAGGGGGAGACCGCGGTCTCGTTCCG
>WYBK01000124.1 GCA_011525905.1 Acidobacteriota bacterium | reverse complement strand
GCTTCCTGGTCGCTCTCGCGCACGGCGGCGTCGCGGCGGCGATCGCGGTCAACAAGGTCGACCTCGCGCGCGAGTCGCGCGCGGCGGACCCGGAGCTCGCCCAGCTCGCGCCCTACCGCCGGCTCGGGATCCCGCTCGTCCTCTGCTCGGGCAAGTCCGGTGAGGGGATCCCCGAGCTCGCGCGCCTGCTCGAGGGCAAGGTCGCCGTGCTGGTCGGCCACAGCGGCGTCGGCAAGAGCTCGCTGCTCGCGGCGCTCGCGCCGGAGATCGACGTGCGGGTGGGCGACGTCTCGGAGCACTGGGGCAAGGGACGGCACACCACGACCCGCTCGCGCATCTACGATCTGGGCCGCGGCACCCGCCTGATCGACACCCCGGGAATCCGCGAGTTCGGCCTCTGGAAGCTCGAACCCGCCGAGCTCACCCTCTACTTCGACGAGTTCGCCGAGCCCGCCGCCTCTTGTCGGTTCAAGGACTGCTCCCACTCCCACGAGCCCGCCTGCGCCGTGCGCGCCGCCGCCGAGGCGGGTACCATCCCCCCCGAGCGCTACGCCACCTACCTGCGCATCCTCGAGTCGCTGCGCGCGGAGTGAGCTCGGCCTCGAAGTCCGGGCTCTAGGTGTAGCAGGGACCCAGCTCGCGGACCTCGACGGTCGCGAAGGCGGCGGCCGGGCACTCGGCGGCGATCGCGACGGCCTGCTCGCGCGTCTCGCAGTCGAGCAGGAAGAAACCGCCGACGATCTCCTTGGCCTCGGCGAACGGCCCGTCGACCATCGCCGTCCTGCCGTCGCGCACCCGCACCCGGACGGCGTCGGCGTCGCTGCGCAGCGCCTCGGTGATCCGCAGCAGGCCCCGGGCCTTCAAGTCCTCGCCGAACCGCACCATGGCGTCGTAGAGCGCACGGCCTTCGGCTTCCGTGCGATCGGCGCGCTGGCCGGCAGGCTCCATGATCAACAGCAGGTAGCTCATCCTGGTTCTCCCCATTCTCCTCGAGCCGGGTCCACCGACCCCGTGACGACGCGTCCCGAGGTCGCCGACTCTACCGGTGCCTAGGCCAGCGGCCCGCCGCGCCAGGTGGGCAGTGGCCGGTCGCCCACGGCGACCTCGAACGCGGCGCGGGCGAGGAGGCGGGTGGAGTCGAGGGTGGGGAGCGGCGAGTCCTCGGGGGCGATCAGGATCGGGATCTCGGTGCAGACCAGCGCGACCGCGTCGCAGCCGCGCCCGGCCAGCGATTCGATCGCGCGGACGAAGACGGCGCGCGACGAGGCGGTGAAGACGCCGGCGACCAGCTCGTCGAAGATGATGCGGTTGAGGGCCTCGCGCTCGGCGGCGGCGGGCACGACCGCCTCCATGCCGCGGCGGCCGAGGGCGCCCGGGTAGACCGGGCCCGTCATCGTGTACTTCGTGCCCAGCACGCCGACCCGGCGGCGCCCCTGCGCGCCCGCCTGCGCGGCGACCTCTTCGGCGATGTGCAGGCCCGGGAGCGCGAGGTCGGGGCCCGGCGCCTCGAGCGCGAGATGCGAGGTGTTGTCCGGACAGACGAAGAACTCGGCGCCCGCTCGAGCCAGGCGCTCGACGCTCGTCGCGTGCACCGCGCGGACCGCCGCGTGGTCGCCGGCCTCCCAGCCGGGCATGCACTTCGCCATCGCGATGCAGTCCAGCGTCACGTCCGGGTGGTCGTGGGGCCCCAGCGTCCGGAAACCCTCGTGGCAGAACGTGCGGAAACAGAGCATCGCCCCCTCGATGCTGTGGGCGAGGATGCCGAGATGTCGCATGAGCCCTCCGCTTGGCGCGCATCCTACGATGCGGGCCGGCGCCGTCGCTCTCGACCGGGGCGCGACCGGCCTGCGCTCGGTCACTCCGGCAGCGGGCGCTCCCAGAGGCCGTAGGCGGAGGTGCCGGCGAGCAGGCGATCGCCGGCGACGCGGGCCGTGAGCAGGTCGGCGGCGCGGAAGGGGGGCGCGAGGGGCAGCAGCCGGCCCAGTTCGGCGTCGAGCAGCAGCAGCTCGTCGCCCCGGCGCACCAGCGCGGCGAAGCGCGCATCGCCCGTCGCGACCAGGCGCGCCGGCCCCTCGGCGAGCCGCCGCCAGCCGCCGTCCGCATCGAGGCGGTGGAGACCCTCGCCGCCGGCATGAAAGAGCGCGCTGCCGCCGCCCGCGAGCTCGCCCGGAGCGAACGGCAGCTCGATCCGCTCGACGCCGCCGCCGGCTTCGAGGCGCAGCAGCGATTCGCCGGCGAGCGCCCAGAGCGCGCCCGCCGCGAACGCGGCCGAGCCCACCGGTCCGGGGGGGAGGGGAATGCGGACGAAACGTCCCTCTGCCAGCCGGTGGAGCTCGCCGCCGGCGCGCGCGACCAGTCCCTCGGCACCCTCGACGAGCTGGTCGACGCGGCGATCGGCGAGCTCGGCGGCCGGGCGCCAGTCGAGGCCGGCACGCTCGTAGAGCCCCCGCTCGGTCGCCGCGACGAGCTTCCCTTCGGCGGTCGCGAGCGCCAGCACGGTGGCGAGCCGGGCCGGCTCGGGCTCGAAGGCGCCGCGCCCGTCCGGCGAGCGCCAGACCCCGGAGAGCGGTCCGGCATGCGCGAGCGCGGCGTAGACCGTGTCACCGACCACGGCGATCGCCGGCACGCGGACGTTGCGGGTCTGGGCGAGGCGCGGCGCGAGCGTGGCGCCGCCATCCTCGGAGAGCCAGATCCCGGCCCCCTCGGTGCCGACCAGCACCCGCTCCGGCCGCGCCGGATGGTGCGCCAACGCGAGCACTGGCAGTCCTCGCGGCCCGACGGGACGAAAGCTGGCGCCGCCGTCGATCGAGCGATGCAGGCCGTCGGTGGTTCCGGCGAGCAGCAGCTCGGGCGAGAGGACGCGGAAGCTCGGCGTCCGCCGCTCGGCGAACCCCTCCTTCGTCCGGCGCCACCGTTCGCCGAAGCCCTCGGCCCGGTAGACCCAGCCGCAGGTCGAGGCCCAGAGCTCGCCCGCGCGACCCGGCACGGGGTGGAGACTGAACACCTGGGTGTCGAGCACCATGCCGTCGAAGACGCCGCGCCAGCTGACGCCGCCGTCGTCGCTGCGAAAGGCGCGCCGCCAGGTGCCGGCGAGGATCGAGGCGGGGCGCTCGGAGTCGACCAGCAGGCTCGAGACGTGGACCAGGTCGGGAGCGCCGGCCGAGGCGCGATGCCAGGCGCCGCCCGCGTCATCGCTCACCCAGACGCCGGTGCGGGTGCCGGAGAAGATCCGGTCGGGCACACCGGGCACCAGCGCCAGGGCGTAGACCTGGTCGCCGTCGAGCAGTCCCGTGCGCCGCGACTCCCAAGTCGCGCCGAGATCGTCGGAGCGCGCCACCAGGCCGCCCCCCCAGATCCCCCAGAGCCCCGCCCAGAGCCGCTCCGGGCGGTTCGGGTCGAAGACCAGAGCCGCCACCACCCAGCCGGGGAAGGGGGTCTCGACGCCGGCCGCACGCCAGGTGAGGCCGCCGTCCTCGCTCCGGTAGACGTGCCCCGCCGAGCTGCCGGCGAAGGCGCGGTCCGGGTCGCGCGGATCGAAAACGAGGCTGCGCACGTCGGCGCCGTAGAGCGCCGCGGGAGCCCAGGCGTCGGCGACCGCTCCGCGCGCGACGAGCGTCGCCGAGAGCAGCGCGCAGAGCCCGACGAGAGACCCGACGGTCAGGCGCCGGAGCGGCGCGCGGCGCGAGCGGGAGCGTTCGCCCATCGACGGAATTCTAGACGCCCCGGCGTCGCGGCGGGCCGAGCAGCTCCTCGGGAAAGTCGGCCGGGAGCCGGCCGAGCGCGCGCTTCGCGCGCAGCCAGCCCCGGTGAGCCCGGCCGAAGCGGCTCGCGTCGAACAGCTCGGCGCGTGCTTCCGCCCGCTCCGCCCGCTCGCGCCAGCCGTCGCGCTCGCGCTCGACACCCGCGCGCAGCAGCTCGGCCACCGTGCCCAGGAAGAGCGGCTTGGCGGCGCCCCGCGCGGTGGTCGCAGCGAGCAGCACCGGCGTCGTCGCCGCGGACTCCGGCAAGGCGAGCTCGATCCGCCAGTCGGTCGCCGCGCCCGGAGCGGCAACGGCGGTCAGATCGCCCGCAGCGCGCGGCGCGAAGCGCTCGCAGCGCGCCGCGACGCGGCCGGCGAGCGCGAGCTCGACCCCTTCGACGGCGACGCCGCGCAGGGTGTCGACCGCCCACCCTTCGAGGACGAGGCGGCGCCCCCCCTCGACCCGCGCGTGCTCCAGGAAGCCGATCGGACCCCGGTCGATCTCGACCTCGTCGAGCGGCGCCTCCCGCTCCCGACCGACCAGGACCAGATCCTGGTAGTCGCAGAGCCCCCGCACGATCCGCCGCGCGCGGAAGTTGCCCGGTAGCGCCGCGACCACCGCCTCGACGAATCCCCAGGTCACCCAGGCGGTGCCGTAGCTCGCGCCGTCGAGCACGCGGCTCTCGGAGACCGGCTCGAAGCGGTGACCGCGGCCGCCGACGTCGCGCGATTCCGGCGAGAGGCGCATGTCGAGCACCGAGAAGGCGAAGAGGCCCCCCGGCTCGAGCAACGCGGCCAGCCGCGCCAGCCAGCGACGAAAGAGCGGCTCGGGCAGGTGGGTGAAGAGCGAGGTCGCCCAGACCAGGTCGAACCGTCCGGGAGCGGGCCAGGCCTCCGGATCGGACGTCGAGACCAGGCCCTCGACGCCGAAGCGCTCGCACTGGAAGGCGACCGCTGCGGGCAGGATGTCGGAGACCGTCAGGCTTCCCGGTCCGAGCGCCGGCGCGAGCCAGCGGCCGACGCGGCCGTAGCCGCAAGCGAAATCGAGCATCCGGCCGACGCGCGCGAGGCCGCCGAAACGCGCGCTCGCGAGCTGCCCGATCGCGTCCGCCACCCAGCGGCCGTTCCAGAGGTACTCGGCGAGCGCCGAGTCGCGCTCGCCGGCGCGCGCGGCGAGCGCGAAGTCGAGCATCTCGTCCTCCGGATGGACGGCGAGGTCGGGGCGCAGGCCGCGCGCGTGCGGGCTCGCGAGAAAGGCTTCGACGACGCTGTCGACTGGGCCGGCTCCGCTCACGAGGCCGATTCTCGCGGAAGCGGCGCGCGCGGAAAAGGCTGCGCCGCGCCGGCGAAGCGCGCGGCGACCAGCACGAAGGTCGCCGGCAGGAGGTGGAAGAGCAGCCGCTGGAAGGTCGAGAGGACGTAGAAGCGGGTGTCGACCGGCCCGGTGAAGTAGACCGCCAGGTAAAGGGCGAGCTGCGCCAGGACGACCGCGGCCGCCGCCGCGAGTCGGGGGTGGCGGAGCGCCAAGGGCAGCGCGAGAAGCGCGAGCGGCGCGAGCGCCCAATCGGGGTGGAGGGCGCTCCAGGCGAGGGCGGGGAGGATCTCGCCGGCCCGCTCCCAGCGCCACTCGCCGGCGTTGGTTTCGAGGAAGAGCCGGTAGGCGCGGGCGAGCAGCAGCCAGGGGAGCGCGACGACGAGCGTCGGCAGGGTGGTGCGCGCGAGGTGCGCGAGCGGGGGAAGCGCTCGGGTCCTGACCGTCCGCCGCAGGGCGTCGGCGCCGATCACCAGCAGGGCGAGCGGCACCCCCTCGAGCTTGGCGGCCGCGGCGAGCGCGGCGGCGAGCCCGAGCTCCCATCCGCGCGCGGGCTCGGGTTTCCCCGAGTCCATGAGCGCCGGCAGCGCGAGCAGCAGCGCCAGCGCGACCAGCGGCTCGGCCGACCCGGTGAGGCCGTAGGCGATCCAGAAGGCTCCCAGCAGAGCCGCCGCGGCCGCGCCGACGACCTCGAGCCGCGCGCCGCCGAGCCCCGCCTCGCGCAGCGCCCGGCGCAGCGCGAGCAGCAGCAGGGCGAACGTGGCCGCCGAGAGCGCGAGCGCCGCGCCCTCCCGCCAGACGCCGCCCGGCAGCGACGGGAGCAGGAAGAGCTCGGGCGCGAGCAGCGGGTAGTCGGGGTGGAGCCGCCAGGCGCTCGGTCCGGCGAGGAAGTAGTAGTCGGCGCCGCCGATCTCGAGGAAGCGGCGGGCCTTCAGGCCCCAGTGGTAGTAGAAGTCGGGCTGCGTGGTCCACCCGGTCGCGCCGGCGACGAAGACGACCGCCGCGACACCCGCCGCCACCCAGGCGCCGGCGCCCGGCCGAGCGGACCCGAACGTCGTCGGCCGCGCTCCGAGCCGGCGGACCAGGGCGACGCCCGCGAGCGTCGCGGCGACGAGCGCGGCCGACCAGCGCAGGCCGCCGAGAGTGGCGAGGGCCAAGGCGACGTGGAGGGCGAGGGCTCCGGCGGCGAAGGCGAGGGGCAGCGACGACCAGCCGCGCGCCGCGCCCGGCGCGCGCGAGGGGAAGCCCCCGGCGAGGGCCAGCGCCGCGACGGTCGCGAGCGCCGCGACGGTGGACGCGAGCAGGCTCAGGGCCTCACCTCGTAGAGTGCGAACTCCCCCTCCGAGGCCCAGCGGCGCCAGCCGGGACGGGGCCGCGCGGCGCCCCAGAGCAGCGCGTGCTCGGCGGGAGCGGTGCGCCCGACGTCCTCGGCCTCGTGGAAGTTGACGTGTGGCGCCAGGTACTGCGCCCAATGCCAGACGTGGCCGGCCGCCGTGCCGTCCGGAGCGCGCGCGAGCACCAGCACCGTGGCGCCGCGCGCGATCTTCGCGCCGTGCGCGGCGAGCAGCCGCTCGAGCGCTCGCACCGACGCCGTTTCGCGGCGCCAGCGGAAGGGGTCGCCCGTCACCGCGCGCGCCTCCGCCTCGCGACCCGGGCGCACGGCGACGGCCCAGCCGAGGGCGGCCAGGGCCCAGCAGAGCAGCGCGACGGCGATCACCCGGCGCGCGGCGGGCAGGCGGAGCCTCATGCGCGGAATCGTACAGGCGGCTCCGGTAGGATGCCGACTCCCGCCGCCTCGGATGCCGATGCTGCCGCTCGCCCTCTCGCTCGGACCCGTCGAGGTCAAGCTCGGCCTCGCTCTCGGGCTGGTCGTCCAGCTCGCGCTGCTCGAGGCGCTGGCGAGCTGGGTCCTCCGGCGCCTCGGCTGGGCGGGGCGGGGGCGCGTCGCCCGCCTGCGGCCCACGCTCGCCCTGCTGCTGCCGCTCGCGCTGCTCGCGCCGCGGCTCGAGGGGGTCGAGCTGCTGGCGCCGACCCATCCGCTGCGCGCGGTGCCGGGCGTGCCCGACCTGGGGCCCGGCCCTTGGGACCTGCTCAACGACGCCGTCTTCCAGTTCCTCCCCTGGGAGGGGGAGGTCCGGCGCGCGCTCGGCGACGGGCGGCTGCCGCTCTGGTCCGACCGGCTCCAGTCCTCCCCCTGGTCGAACCCGCAGGCACAGGTCGCCTCGCCGGTGGCACTCGCCGCGCGGCTCTTCCCCTTCGAGCACTTCCTGCTCGCCGCGCTCGCCGCCAAGCTCCTGCTCGCCTTCGACGGCGCCTGGGCGCTCGCCGCCGCGCTGGGCGTGCGCCCCTTCTTCCGGGCGCTCGCCGGCCTCTCCTTCGCGCTCGGCGGCGGCCTGATGGCCTGGGCGCTCTTTCCGCAGAGCTCGGCGCTCGCGCTCGTCCCCTGGCTCGCCGCTACCGCCGTCCGTCTGGCCCGGCGGGACGGCCGCGGCGAGCGGCTCGCCGCAGCGCTCGCGACGGCGGCGCTGGCGGTCGGCGGCCACCCCGAGATCGCGCTCGCCGGCGGGGTGTTCGCCGCACTCGCCGCGCTCCTGCTGCTGCGCCGCCGGGCGCCGCGGGGCGCGGCGCTCGCTCGGCTGGCGGTGGCCGCGACGCTCGGCTTGGCGCTCGCCGCCCCGCTCTGGCTCCCCTTCGCCTTCGAGGTCGGCGAGTCCCAGCGCTTCGCCGAGCTCGCACTCGCCGGCGACGGCGGCCGCGCGGCCGGCGAGGCCTCCGGATGGTTCCACCCGGCCCACGTCGCGATGCTGCGCTCGCCGCTCGGACCGGAGGTCTTCGGCCGCCCCTACTTCGGGCAGTTCACCGGGCCGTTCAACTGGGTCTGGGCGGCAGGAGGGTACGCCGGGCTCGCGGCGCTCGCCGGGCTCGCCGCCGCGCTCGCCGCGCGCGCGACCCGCCGGCGCGCCCTGCCGCTCGCGCTCTTCGCGCTCGGCGCCCTGCTCGCGAGCGCGCGCTTCGCCCCGCTGATGGCGGCGCTCGAGACCCTGCGGCCGCTGCGCGCCGTGGCCCTCGAGCGCGCGCTGCCGGTTGCGACCCTCGCGCTGGCGCTCGGCGGCGCCCTCGGCCTCGAGGCGATCGCGCGGCGCGCGCGCCGCCCTGCTGCGCCCGCGCGCGGCCTCCAGGTCCGCGGTCCGCATCTCGCCCTGCGCCTCTCGCCTCCCCTGCTCGCCGCCGCCGCCCTGGCAGGCGTCAGCCTCGCCGCGCGCACCACGCCGCGCACGCTCGTCGCCTGGCTGCTCCTCGCACTCGCGGCGGCCCTCGCGGTGCGCCGCCGACGGCTGGCCGCGCTGGCGCTCGCCGCGGCGCTCGCCCTCGACCTCGGCCTGTTCGCCCGCGACTTCCTGCCCGCCGGTTTCGTCCGCCAGCACTGGCCCCCCTCGCCGCTGCTCGCCGAGCTCACGCGCCGAGGCGGCGAGGCGCCGTTCCGCGTCGCCGCGGTCGAGCGCCTCGCCTACCCCGCGTCGCTCGCCCCCCACGGCCTCGAAGACGTGCGCGTCCACGATCCGCTCGCCGACCAGCGCTATCTCGATCTGACCGGTCCGGCCTTCGGCTTCGCGCCGACGACCACGGAGTACTTCGCGCCCTTCGCGCTCTCCGGCCATCCGCTCGGCCTCTTCGTCGGGCTGCGCTACCTGCTCGCGCCCGCGAACGCCGAGACCCCGCCCGGCTGGGAGCGGATCGAGGTCGCCGGCGAGCCGGGCTGGGTCGCCTTCGAGGCCCCCGATGCGTTGCCCCGCCTCTTCTTGCCGGCGCGCACGCTCGCCGTCGAGCGACGCGAGCTGCTGTCGGCCTTCGCGACGCTCGACGCCGCCGAGACGCTGCTGGTGGTCGCGGGCGAGACCCCTCTCGGGCTCGACGCACTGCCGCCGCCTCAGGGCGGGGACCGGCTCGAGCTCGTCGAGCGACGCGACGGGCGCTACCGGGTCGCCGCCCGGCTCGCGGGCGAGCGCGTCGTCGCGACCTCGCTGCTCGAGCCCGAGGGGTGGCGGGTCGAGGCCGCGGGACGGCGCGTCGAGACCTTCGCCGGTCATGGCGCCTTTCTCGCCTTCGTCGCCCCGGCGGGAGAGAGCGAGATCGAGCTGCGCTACCGGCCGCCCGGGCTCCTCCCGGGCACCGCGCTCGCGCTGGCCGGCGCGCTCGCGCTGGCGTTCCGGGCACGCACGGCGGGCCGCCGCCATCCGACGCCATGAGCTTCGCCCTCTATGCCCTCACCGCCTGGCTCGCGCTCGCCGCCGCGGCGCGCTGGGTGAGCCCGATCGCGCCGCGGGCCCGCCTGGTCCTCGCGCTGCTGCCGCTGGTCGCCACCGGAGCGGCGCTCGCGCGCGGCGCGAGCTACGCGCCCGTCGACCTCGCCTGGGAGAGCGAGCCGCTCGCCTCGGCGCGCGCCGAGCTCGGCGTCGAGATCCGCTCGCCGGGGATCCTGCACGACGTCTCCACCCAGATGATCCCCTGGCGCAAGGCGGTGCGCTGGGCGATCGCCCACGGGGAGTGGCCGCTCTGGAACCCCTTCCTGCTCGCCGGCGATCCCCTCGCCCCGAGCGCCGTGCCGGCGGCCTGGCACCCCGCGACGCTGCTCTCACTGCTGCTGCCGGTGGCGCAGTCCTTCACTTACACGGCGTCGACGACCCTGCTGCTGGCCGCGCTCGGCATGTTCCTGCTCGCGCGCGAGGCGGGCTGCCGCGAGGAGGTGGCCCTGGTCGCCGCGGCGGGCTGGGCCTACTCGAGCTACGTCGGCTTCTGGCTCGAGTGGCCGCAGGGGCCCGCGGCCGCCGCCACGCCGCTGTTCTGGCTCGGCGCGCGGCGCGTCGCGCGCGCGCCCGACGGCCGCGGCGCGGCGCTGCTCGCGACGGCCGGGGTCCTGCTGCTCCTGTCGGGACACCCCGAGTCGGCGCTCTTCGCGGTGGCCGCCGGCGGGGCGCTCTTCCTCTTCGAGCTCGCCCGCGCGAGGCCGCGCGCCACCCGCCGCGCGTTCGCCTTCGGGCTGGCGGGCGGCCTGGGAGCGCTGGCGCTCGCCGCGGTCGAGCTCGTGCCCTTCGTCGACGTCCTGTTCCAGACTCAGCAGCACCGGGAGCGGCAGGCGATCTACGCCCGCCTCGAGCGCGCCGTGCCCCTCGGCACCGCGCTCGAGAATCTCCGCCCGAGCGCGATCCCGTTCGTGCACGGCGTCGAGGGGCGACGGCGCGCCGATCCGCCGCGCGTCGTGCACGCCGCGCCGGCGACCGCCTACTGCGGCTCGGTGCTCCTGGCCGCCGCGCTCTTCGGCCTGGTCGCGTCGCGCTCGCCGCTCCGGCTCTGGGCGGCCGGCATCGCCGCGGCGGGGGCGCTGCTCGCCGTCAAGGCGCCGATCTGGACCGACCTCGTCCGCCGGCTGCCGTTGTTCGACGTCTCGCTGCCGGAGTACGGCTACCTCTGGGCCGCGCCCGCGGTCGTGCTGCTCGCGGCGCTCGGGCTCGAGGCCGGGCTCGAGACGCCGCGCGCCCGCCGCCGCCTCGCCGCGACCCTGGCGGCGGCCGCGCTGGCCGCCGTCGCGGCGCTGCTGGCGCTCGGCGGCGAGATGGACGCGCTCGGGCTCGACGCCGGCTTTCGCCGCACCGAGGGCGCCTGGCTGCTGCTGCCCCTCGTCGCCGCCGCGGGCCTGGCGGCGGTCGTGCCGCGCCCCCGCGCGATCGCGATCGCGCTGCTCGCGCTCGTCCTCGTTCAGCGCCGGGGCGAGATGGGCCATCTCTACCGCGCCTTTCCCGCGCGCTACCTGGCGCCGCCGGTCGAGCCGCTCGCCAACCTGCCGCGCGACGGCGGGCCCTACCGCGTCGTCGGCGTCGGTTCGGCGCTGCGCCCCAACGTCGCGGCGCTCTTCGAGCTCGAGGACGTGCGCGGCTACAACGCCCTGACGCTGCACCGGCTGGCCGAGGTCTTCCCGCTCTTCGCCACCGACGAGGAGTACTGGTACAACCGCGTCGACCGGCTCGTCCCCTTCCTGTCGTTCCTCAACGTCCGCTTCGCGCTGGCCCCGGCCCCCCACCCTTGGACGCCGGGGTGGCGCAAGGTCGCGCGCGGGCCCGGCTGGGAGCTGCTCGAGAACGAGCGCCTGCTGCCGCGCGCCTTCGTGCCGCGCGAAACGCGCTGGGGGGAGACGGCGGCCGAGCGCCTCGCCGCGCTCGGCGCGACCACGAACTTCCGGCGCCGCGCCTGGCTCGAGCCGCGCGGCGGCCGGCGAGAGCCCGCGGGAGCGCGCGCGAACGGGCCCGGCGAGGTGCTGTCGATCGAGCGCCGCGGCAGCCGCTACCGCCTGCGCACCGCGATGGCGAGCCCCGGCTGGGTGGTGGTCTCGACCCCGGCCTGGCGGGGGTGGCGGGCCCGCGCCGCCGGCCGCGAGCTGCCGGCGGCCATCGCCAACCACGCCTTCGTCGCCTTCGAGGCGCCCGCCGGCGAGCGGGAGATCGAGCTCTTCTTCCGCCCCCGCTCCTTCGAGGCCGGGCTGGCGGTCTCGGCCACCGCCTGGATCGGCTTGGTGAGCGCGCTGCTGTACGGCCGCCGGCGGCTCAGTCTTTCGACGGCGCCGAGTTGGACGAAGTCGAAGGAGTAGCGGGCTTGTCGGCGACGGCCTTGCTCCCCTCCCCCTTCGCCTCCGCGCTCTTCTCCTGGCCCTCCTTGGCGGCGCTCCCCTCCGCGCTCGCGCCGCCGCTGTCGGTGCCGCTGCCCTTGGCGGCGCCGCCCGACCGGGCGTAGTCGGTGACGTACCAGCCGCTCCCCTTGAACTGGAAGGCGGGGGCGGAGAGCAGCCTCTTGAGCGCTCCTCCGCACTCGGGGCAGGTTTCGAGGTCCGGGTCGCCGACGCGCTGGAGCGCCTCGTGACGCCGGCCGCAGCTTTGACACTGGTACTCGTAGAGGGGCATGGCCCGTCCTCGCTAGTCTTCGGGGTTCATCTGGAGGGTTTCATTCGGACTTCAGCTTGATGCGGATGCCGCCGCTCGGCGTGGCGGGCTCGGCGCTGCCCGTCCTGCGGATGAGCCGGAGCACCGAGTAGGCGTAGAGCAGCCGCGCGTTCTCCGCCGCCGACAGCGGCCCCTGCGTGCAGAGCTCGTAGAGGGTGCGCTGGCCGTCGACCTCGGAGAGCAGCCGGTACTCCTCGTCGTCGAGGGCGATCTCGATCGTGTCCTCGAAGCGGAAGCTCGGCTCGAACAGCGTGTCGCGCCCGCCCATGCGCGCGACCAGGCTCTTGGCGTTGGCCGCGCGCTTGACCCCGCGCACGATCACCTGGCGCAGCGGGATCTGGATCCGCACGATCTCGCCCGGGTCGTTCTCCCCCATGCGGAAGGTGACCGTCCCCTCCTCCCAGGAGAAGAGGCTCCAGACGATGCCCTCGATCTGCGCGCGGATCGCTTCGTAGACCTGCGCCGGTGAGAGCGCGCCCTGCTCGATCAGGATCTCGCCGAGCCGCCGCCCCTCCTCGCGGCCCCGCAGCTGCATCGCCGTCTGGAACTGCCCGTCGGTCAAGCGGTCGGAGCGGCGCAGGTAGCTGCCGAGGCTGTCGGCGACGTCGCTCGAGGCCGCGTGCACGACACAGCCGTTCTCGAGCCAGACCTGCTTGCTGAACTCGCCGAAGCTCGCCTCGATGAGCCCGGACATCCGCGTCCGGTGGATGATCGCGAGCATCTCGGGGAGCGCCGTCTGGCGCAGATCCCCACGGTAGTGGTACGGGCGCTCCAAGGCGGCTCCCTTCGGAGGGCGCATGCTATCTCAGCCGGAGACCCCGGGGTTGTGATACGACCAGGCCCATGATCTCCGCCGAGGAGGCCTGGCGGCGGCTCGAGCGCGAGCTCGCGCCGCTGCCGCCGCGCACCCTACCCCGCCGCGAAGCGCTCGACGGCGTGCTCGCGCGCTCGCTCGCCGCGACCAGCGATCTGCCGCCGGCCGACGTTTCGGCGCTCGACGGCTACGCTCTGGCCGGCGACCTCGCCGAAGGCGCGATCCTGCCGGTCGTCGGCACCGCGGCGGCCGGCGATCCGCCGGGGCTGGCGCTGCCCGCGGGGGCGGCGATCGCGGTGATGACCGGCGCGCCGCTGCCCCGTGGCGCCGACCGGGTGATCGGCGTCGAGCAGACCGAGCGGCGCGACGGCGAGGTACGCCTCACGGCGGCAGCGCCGCCGGCCGGCGCTGCCGTGAGGCGGCGGGGCGAGGTGCTCGCGGCGGGCGCGCCGATGCTGCCCGCAGGCGCCGCGCTCGGGCCGGCGGCGCTCGCGCTGCTCGCCAGCCAGGGGATCGAGCGCGTCGAGATCCACCGGCCGCCGCGCGTCGCCCTGCTCGCCACCGGCGACGAGATCGTCCCGCCCGACCGCGAGCCGCCGCCGGGGGCGCTGCGCGATTCGCACACCGACCTGCTGCTCGCCGCCGGGCGACGGCTCGGCCTGCGCTTCGAGAGCCTGGGCATCGCCCGCGACGACCCGGACGAGCTCGAGACGCGCGTGCGCGCCGGGCTCGACGCCGACGTGCTGCTGACCTGCGGCGGGGTCTCGGCCGGCGAGTTCGACCTCGCCGAGTCGGTCTTCGCGCGGGTCGGCGCCACCCCCCTGTTCGACGCCGTGGCGATCCGCCCGGGCAAGCCGCTGGTCGCCGCCCGGCGGGGCGAGACGCTGATCTTCGGGTTGCCGGGCAATCCCGCCTCGGTGCTGGTGACCTTCCGCCTCTTCGTCGTGCCCGCCCTCGAGCGCCTGCGCGGCCGCGCCGCGAGCTTCTGGAGCGACGCCTTCGAGGTGCTCCTCGAGGGGCCGCTGCCCGGCGGCCGCGGTGGCCGCGAGCGCTTCGTCCCGGCCCGGTTGGCGACCGACGGCGCGACGCCGCGCGCCCGTCCGATCGCCGAAGGCGGCTCGCACGACCTGGCGGCTTGGGCGGTCGCCGACGCGCTCGTCCGGATCGGCAGGGACGCGGCACCGCGCGGCGCGGGGGACCGCGCCGAGGCGCTGCGCATGCCTTGAGCGGCCCGGCGCGAAGGAACCGGGCGCCCGCGGCATCCAACGGAGCGTCCGCCGCCGGGAGCGGTGGGAGCGAGAACGGGGCATCGGACCTGCGAGCGTGACCGACCACCGGGAAGACCGCGAGCTGACCGCCCGGATGTCGGCGGGCGACGAGGCGGCGTTCGACGCCTTCGCGGAGCGCTTCACGAGGCCGCTCTACCGGTTCGCGCTCTCCCGGCTCGGCGGCGATCGCGACCTGACGGGAGATATCGTGCAGACCACCCTCACCCGGGCACTCACGCGCATCGACTCCTACCGCGGCGAGGCCTCGCTGCTCACCTGGTTGACCGCTTGCTGCCGCAACGAGATCCGCATGCTCTTCCGGAGTCGCGGCACGGCGCCGGTCGAGGTCGAGCTCGACGACGCGCTCCTGCCCTCTCCCGCCGCGCCGCGCCCCCCCGACGCGAGCCCGGAGTCGTCGCTGCTCTCCCGCGAGGCGGCGTCCCTCGTCCATGCCGCGCTCGACGCCATCCCCGTGCACTACGCGCGCGCCCTCGAGTGGAAGTACCTGGAGCGCTTGCCGGTGCAGGCGATCGCCGAGCGCCTGTCGCTCCACCCCAAGGCGGCCGAGTCGCTGCTGACCCGCGCCCGGGAGGCCTTTCGCCGGGCCTACCGCGAGCTGGGCGGCGAGGCCGCGCCGCAGCCAGGAGCCCCCGACCATGTCCGAGCGCGAGCCGCGACCTGACGAACGGCCCGGCGCCGAGGACGAGCACGCGCTCGCCGCGCTGCTCGAGCGCGCCGGCCCCCGCCCGCCCCTGCCGGAGGAAGACCTCGCGCGGATCGGCGCCGCGGCCCGCGCGGCGTGGCGCTTCGGGCTCGCGCGGCGGCGGCGTCGCCGGCGCCTCGCCACGGTCACGGGGCTGGCGGCGTTGCTCGCGCTCGCCCTGGCGCTCGGGCTCTGGACCTCCCGAGGTATCGCGCCGGCCGCCGTCGCGGAGATCGCGGCGTTCGAAGGGCGCCTCCTCGCCTCGACGCCGACGAGCCGGATGGCCCCGGCCACGGTCGGCGGTCGGCTCCTCGCGGGCTCGGCGCTCGAGACTTCCGGCGGCGCCTCGAGCGCGGCGCTCGCGCTCGGGGGCGCCGGCACCTCCTTGCGACTCGGCGGGGAGACCCGCGTCCGGATCGCGAGCGCCGAGGAGATCGAGCTGACCCGCGGCGCGCTCTACGTCGACTCGGGCGAACGCGCGACGGGCGGGGTGCGCGTCCGCACGCCGCTCGGCACCGCCCGCGACGTCGGCACGCAGTTCTCCGTGCGCCTGATCGAGAACGGCGCCCGCGCGCTCGAGATCCGCGTGCGCTCCGGAGCGGTCGCCGTCGAGCGGACCGGCGGCGAGCTGGTGGCCGCCCCTGCCGAGGAGCTGCTGATCCACACCGACGGCTCGGTCGAGCGGCGCGAGCTCGCTGCCGACGATCCCGCCTGGGGGTGGGCGCTCGCCGCCGCGCCCCCCTTCGCCGTCTCGGGACGCACCCTGGGGGAGGTCCTGCGCTGGGCCTGCCGCGAGGCCGGATGGCGGCTGCGCTACGAGAGCGCCGAGCTCGAGGCGCGCGCCGAAGCGATCCGGGTGCGTGGCGGCGTCGGCGCCCTGCGCGCCGACCAAGTGCCGTTCGCGGTGTTGCCGGGCGCCGGCCTCTCGGGAGAGCTCTCGTCGAGCGAGCTGCTGGTTCGCCGAGCCGACTAGAACTCCCAGACCAGACCCGCGGAGGGCACGATCTCCGGCCAGTACTCGGCTTCGAGCGCCGGCTGCTCGTCGTCGTCCAGAGTCAGCCCGTAGCCCGCGAGATTCCTCCGGTCGAGCAGGTTCTGCACGTCGAAGTAGAGCGTGAAGCTGCCCCGGCGCGAGAGCCAGCGGCGACTCGCGCGCAGGTCGAGACGGTGGTAGTCGGGGAAGCGCTGGCTGCGCAGTGGCCCGAATCGCAGCGCGACCTCCGGCTCGGCGGCGGCCAGGCCCTCGTCGCCGTCGGGCTCCTCGTCCTCTCCGGGGCCTTCCGGCTCCTCCGGTTCGTCCGGCTCGCGGACGAAGCGCTCGACCGGCGTCGTCGGCCAGCCCGTGCGGTAGCGCCAGGCGAGATTCAGATCCCAGCCCGCCGGCAGATCGAGGTTGAGGTCGAGCCCGACGGCATGCCTCTGGTCGAGCGCGCGCGGCACCTCGCCGAGGGCGCCGCCGAAGCGCTCCCGCGAACGCGACCAGGAGTAGGCGAGCCACCAGCGCAGCCACTCCGGCCCGGCGCCGCGCAACAGCAGCTCGACCCCCTCGGCCTCGCCGCTCTCCGGCACCAGGACGACGCGGTCGGGCTCGGTCTCCTGGAACGGATTCGTCGGCTCGAGCAGGTTCTCGCCGCGCCGCCGGGGATCGGAGACCGCGCGGCGATAGACCTCGAAGCGCACCGCCTCGAGCCCCGGGCGGGTGCGCCGCACCAGCGCCTCGAGGCCGAGGACCGCGTGCTCCGAGCGCTCGGCCGGCGCCAAGCGGTCGAGCCCGTCCTCGACGCCGAGCTCGTAGGGACGCTGACTCTGGAAATAGCGTCCCCAACCGGCGCGCGCCACACCGCGCTCGCCGAGCCGCCAGGCGAGACTGAGACGCGGGCTCCAGAGCTCGTCGTCGGTCGCCGCATGACGGTCGAAGCGCAGGCCGGCCTCGGCGGTCAGCCGGCCGCCGAAGGTGCGCCGTTCGCTCGCCCAGGCGCCCCAATGCTCCCCGCCCAGCGGTCCCCGAAAGCGGATCGAGTCCGCGCGCGGCGGCGCGAACGGCGCTTCGATCGCGAGCGCCGGCTCGCGCTCGAGGCGATAGTCGAAGCGGGTGTCGTAGCGACGGCCGAGCCAGCCGAAGCGCAGCAGCCGGCTCGCCGACCGCTCGAGGTCGAAGCTCTGGGAGAGCTCGAAGACCTCGGTCTCGCGCCGGTCCTCGAGCGCGAATTCCCCCTTCTCCTCGCTCGCGAGACCATTGCGATCGCGGCGGATCCTCGCCCAGGAGGCGAAGCTCTCGACCAGGAAGCGCTCGCCCGCCGAGCGCCGGTCGACGAACCAGAGATACTGCTTCTCGTAGGCGGTCGAGATCCGCTCGAAGTCCTCCGCCTCGCGCTCGAGCAGCTCGTAGTCGTCGTCGGTCGCGAGCAGGCGCAGGCTCTGGACAGCGCGCTCGCCCTCGAGCTCGAGCTTGGCGAACAGGTCCCAGTACTCGGGCCCGACGTCGCCGATCGCATCGGCGGCCAGATCGAGCGAGCCGCGCCGCAAGTGCACCGCCCAACCTCCCCGCTCCCGCGGCAGCCGCCCGCCGCCGGCGAACGAGAGATCGAGCACGCCGAGCCCGACCGCGAAGCGGCGGTCCCGCGGCGCATCGAGGGTCGTGAGCTCGAGCACGCCGCTCATCCGGTCGCCCCGATCCGCCGCGAAGGCGCCGGTCGAGAGGCTCGCGCCCGCGAGGCTGCGCGCCGGCACGACGCTCGTCGCGTGGTCGTGCTCGGCGAGATGGAATGCGTCGTAGAGCTCCTGGCCGTCGAGCCGGATCTCGACCTCGTCGCGCCGCCCGCCGTGGACGCTGAACTGCGCGGTGACGTCGTTGGCGGCCGCGCCCGGGAGCAGCGAGATGGCGCGGAAGAGATCGTCGCCGAGGTGAGGCAGCGCGGCGATCTCGTCGCGGCTCAGCGCCAAGGGCGATTCCGGGCGGGCGTGGAGCAGCGACAAGCGGCTCGGCCGCACGACGATCTCGTCGAGAACGAACGGGCTCGGATCGAGCTCGATGCGCAGCCCACCCTCTCTTTCCGCCGCGGCCGCCACCCCTTCGACCCGCCCCTCGAGATAACCGTCGGCCTCGATCCTCAAGGTCAGCTCTCGACCCGCGAGCCCGGGGATCGAAAAGCGCCCCGCGGCGTCGGTCGACGCTTCGAGCCCCGCTTCCTCGACGATCACGCGGGCCCCGGCGATCGGGGCGCCGCCGCGCCGCACGACCTCGCCGGCCAGCGTCGCCGCCGCCGTCTCGGCGACCCGCAGCGCGACTACCACCAGGACGCCGCCCGGGCCTTCGTGCGCGGCGAGTCCGTGGGGCGCGAGGATCTCGTCGAGGATCTCGCGCGGCGCGGACGCGGCCGGCTCCTCGACCACCGTCAGGCCGGGTGCCACGACGGCGTCGGTGAAGACCAACGTCAGGCCGCTCTCGCGCAGCGCGAGCAGCGCCTCGGCGAGCGGCCGGCCGCGCCAGGGGCGGTCTGCCGGCGCGCGGGCGCTCGCCGCAGCCGCCAGCAGGATCGCGCAGGCGACCGCGAGCGAGAGCCTGCTTCTCGCGGAGCGCCGCGCCCGCCTGACCTCGTCGCGAAGGATCTCGAGCTCTCCGGCATCCAAGTCTAGCGCGGCGCGATCCCGAGCCGTGCGCTACGCAACCCGCTCCACCGAGCGAAAGGAGACCCCGTGATCCGAATCGACGCCCCTCGAGCCGCCCTCGCGCTGGCGGCGCTCCTCGCGCTGCTCGCGAGTCTTCCCGCTTCGGCGCACGAGCCGCCCTTCACCGCCGAGTTCGACCGCGAGCGCTGCACCTTCACCACGGTCGGCAGCCACCCCTACTTCCCGCTCTGGCCCGGGCTGGTGCTCCACCTCGAGGGCGAGGAGGAGGACGAAGGGGAGACGATCGAGATCGAGGCGTTCAACAGCGTGCTCGCCGAGACCGAGCTGGTCGACGGCGTGCTGACCCGCGTCTACGAGGAGCGCGAGCTCGAGGACGGCGAGCTGGTCGAGGTCTCGCGCAACTTCTTCGCCGTCTGCCGCGAGACCGGCGACGTCTGGTACTTCGGCGAGGACGTCGACGACTACGAAGACGGCGAGATCGTCGGCCACGGCGGCGCTTGGCGCTCCGGCATCGACGGCGCCGAGGCCGGCGTCATCATGCCGGGCTCGCCGCTGCTCGGGGCGCGCTACTTCAACGAGATCGCGCCGGGCATCGCCCTCGACCAGGGGGAGGTGGTCGACCTCGACGCGACGCTCGAGGTGCCGGCCGGGACGTTCGAGCAGGTGATGTACGTCGTCGAGACCTCGCCGCTCGACGGCGAGGGCGCGATCAGCGAGAAGTGGTACGGGCGCGGCATCGGTTACATCAAGGACGACGCGCTCGAGCTGGTCGAGGTCGAGTACCCCGACTGCCTGCCCGACGCGACCACTCACTGCCTCGACCAGGGCCGCTTCCGGGTCACCGCCGAGTGGCGCGATTTCCAGGGCGCCTCCGGCGACGGCCAGGCGATTCTCGGCTCGGCCGACAGCGGCGAGTTCTGGTTCTTCGCCCCGGACAACACCGAGCTGCTGGTCAAGGTCCTCGACGCCTGCGATTTCCCCGGCGGCGCCAACTACTGGGTCTTCGCGGCGGGCCTGACCAACGTCGAGGTGACGCTGACGGTGACCGACACCGCCGCCGACGAGACGCGCGTCTACGTCAACCCGCTGGGGGCGCCGTTCGCGCCGATCCTCGACACGACGGCGTTCGCGACCTGTCCCTGAACGGCATCTCGCGCGGCGGGAGGTGGCGGAAGCGCATGGGAATCGAACCCACCCCCGCCGCCGCTACCGGCGCCGGACGACGGTTTTGAAGACCGCGGGAGGCACCAGCCCCCGAGCGCTTCCGAGGGGATTCTAGCCGGAGCCCTCACTGCGCCGGCGCGGCGGCCTCCCCGGGCCGGCGCTTCGGCTCCGGCGGGGCGGGCTCCTCCGGCATCGGCTTGCGCGGGAAGGGGCCCGGTTCGTTGGCCGCTTGCCAGAGCACGCTGGCCACCGCCACCGCGGCCTGCATCAGATCGTCGCGCTCGAGGTAGTCGAACGTGTCGAGGTGGGAGTGATGCGTGCGCGTGCCGTAGTCGCGCTCGTCCTGGATGAACTGGAAGCCGGGCAGGCCGACCCGATCGAAGGGGAGGTGATCGGTCGACGAGGTGTTCTCCATCGTCACGGTGGCGGCCCCGAGGTCGGCGAGCGGCGCCAGCCAGCGCTCGAACAGCGCCCGGGCGCCGAGGTTCTCCTGGGCATAGAGACCCCGGATCCGGCCGCCGCCGTTGTCGAGGTTGAAGTAGGCGTAGTGGCTCGCGTGGCCGGCCAGCGGGCGGATCGGCCAGGTCTCGCGGCGCCAGCGGCGCGGCAGGGCGAGCTCGTCCGGGTCGGTCGCCTCCGGCCGGGTCGCGAGGTGGCTCTCGACGTAGGCGCGCGAGCCGAGCAGCCCCTGCTCCTCGCCGCTCCAGAAGGCGAAGCGGATCGTGCGCAGCGGCGTGCGGCCGAGCGAGCGGAGGATGCGCGCCGCCTCCATCACGACGGCGACGCCCGCGGCGTTGTCGGTCGCACCGGTGCCGCCGTGCCAGGAGTCGAGGTGGGCCCCGGCCATCACGACCTCCCCTCTCGCGGCGCCCCCGGGCAGGTCGGCGAGCGTGTTCCAGGCGCGCGTCTCCGCGCGGTGAAAGGTCGCCTCGACGGCGAGCTCGAGCTCGACCTCGATCCCCTCGTCGAGCAGCCGCAGGACGCGCGCGTACTGCTCGGCTCCCAGGACGACCGACGGCACCCCTTCGGCTTCGCCCGTCAACCCGTTCGTGCCCGCGCTGCCCAGCCGGATCGCCCCATGGTCGAAGGAGGAGACGTCGACCGTGGCGAGCGCACCCTCGGCGACGAGCCGCTCGTTGGCCGCGCGCCAGAGCTCCCGCCGCTTGCGCGCCCGTTCACGCCAAGCCTCGCGCCCGCGCTCGGCCGGAGCGTCGTAGGCAACCAGCTCCTCGAGCGCCTCCGGCGTGTGGCGCTCGAACATCGGGTCGGCGGGGTCGCGTCGCTCCGGCGCCTTGCCGACGAAGAGGATCTTGCCCGCCACGCGGCCGGCGAGCTTCTCGACGTCCTCGAGCGATTCGAGCTCGACTCGCATCGCCGGTCCGCGCACCACTCCCTCGGTCGCCGGGGTCCACGCCTTGGGCAGCGCGAAGAGCACCGCCGGCGCCGGCGCCGTCATGCGCAGCTCGCAACGGCCGAAGCTCCACCCCTCGCCGAACTCGTAGGGCTCGTTGCGCGCGTCGGCCAGCCCCCAGCCGGCCAGCGTCTCGCGCACCCAGTCGTTGGCCCTCTTCATCTGCGGCGAGCCGGTCAGACGCGGGCCGATGGCGTCGGTCAGGTGGCGGGCGAGCGTCATCACCTGCGAATCGCGAAAGCCCTCGGCGCGGATCCGGCCGAGCGCGTCGAGGTCGGCGGCGGACGCGGCGAGCGGCAGCGAGAGGGCGAGCGACGGGACGAGCAGGGAGACGGCGGGCAACCGGGGCATCGAACCTCCTTCGCGGGAACCGCGGGATCCTAGCGAATCGGAGGGCGCTCGTCCGTCGTCCCGGGAACCTCAGGTGACGCGGCCGAGCAGCTTCTCGGAGCCGAGCGCCCGGCTGTAGACGAGCCCGACGTGATACCAGTGCAGGAGGAAGGCCTCGCGCAGCGCGCGCGCCCACCAGCCGAGCGTTCCCGGGCGCGGCGGCGCCTCGACCGCCGGCGCGCAGACGACGTCGAGCCCGAGCCCGGCCGCCAGCGTCGCGGCGCGCGCCAGGTGCAGGGGGTCGGAGACCAGGATCAGGCGCGTGAGCCCGCGCGCCCGCAGCGTCGCGCGCACGTTGAACAGGTTCTCCAGGGTGTGGCGCGACGCGTCCTCGGTCCAGACCGCGCCGGGCGGCACGCCGAGCCGCTCGAGGTGCTCGCGCCCGGCCGCGGCCTCGCTGCGGCCGGCGGTGCCCGTCATGCCGCCGGAGACCACCAGTCGCGGAGCCCAGCCGGCGCGATGGAGCGCCGCGCCGCGCTCGAGCCGTGCGCGGAAGACTGCGGTAGGCTGGTCCGCGACGAGCTCGCGCCCGAGCACGAGGATCGCGTCGGCCGCGCGCAGCGGCTCGCCGGCGGCGCGCCGCCGCACCTCGCGCAGACGCCAGGCGATGGGCAGCCCGAGCCCGGCGATCGCGGTGACGAGAGCGAGCAGGAGCGAGGAGAAACCGCCCGGTCCGAGCTCCTCGAGGAAGGTGGAGTTGCGCCGACGCACGGGGTCTCGAGGATACCGGAAGCGGTCGGCTCAGCCCCCCGCGCGGGGACGGCCGCGCGGCGTCCAGCCGAAGCGTCCGAGGTCGATGCGGCCCCCCGAGTCGAAGCGCACGCCCTCCTCTTCGAGGAGGTGGCGTTGGTAGTGGTCGCGTCCCGGCTCGGCGCGCGGGCTGACCTCGCCGCGCGCGTTGACCACGCGCTGCCAGGGGAGGGCGCTGCCGTCGGGAAGCGCCGCGAGCGCGTAACCGACCAGGCGAGCTCGTCCGGGCAGGCCGGCGAGCGCCGCGACCTGGCCGTAGCTCGCCACGCGCCCGCGCGGGATCCTCCGGACCACCGCGTAGATGCGCGCGAAGCGCCCCTGCCGCTCGCCGAGCGTGCCGTGCGCGCTCACTGCCAGGCGCGCAGATGCTCCAGCCGACGTCGCCGCGCCTCCTCCGGCGCGAGACCGCGTTCGTTGCCCTCGAGCGCGCGCGACCAAGAGCCGTAGACCGGATTGGCGAACAGGAACCAGTCGTGGCCGAAGCGGCGGGCATGGCGGCTCGCGAGCTCGCGCCGCGCCTCGGGGGTGGCGAAGGCGCCGCTGACGAAGTCGTTCAGATCGTCGCCGAGCAGGAGCAGGACACGGTGCGTTCGGGCGACCGCCGCGCGCCGGCTCTCCTTGTCGCGACCCCACTCGGGGCGCTCCCCTTCGACCAGCACCGTGTCGAGCTCGGGATGGAGCGGGAAACCGGCCTCCAGCAGATTGCGGCGCGTCGCCGCTTCCTGCCGAGCGTCGCGGTTCGTGACGTAGAAGACCTCGACGCCGAGCGCCGCGGCCCGCCGCGCGAACTCGAGCGCGCCCGGACGAGGAGCGGCCTCGGCGCGCTCGACCCATTCGTGCCAGGTCGCGGGATCGAAACCGCGCCCCTCGAGCAACCCTCGTGCCTCGTAGGGCGAGTTGTCGAGCAGCGTCTCGTCGACGTCGGCGATCACCGCCGGCGGCAGCGCCGCCGCGGCCTCTCCCTGATCGAGCGCGCTCCTGCCGGGATCGGCGAGCGCGGCCACGAGCGCGCGCTCGGCCGCCGCGAAGGTCGAGCGGTCGAGCTGCTCGGCCTCGGCCGCGGTCTGCAACCAGAGCACGGCCGCCAGGCTCTCTCCGGCGACCGGAGCCGGCGGGGCGGCGGCCGGCTGCCCGCGCGGCGGCGGCGTCGCGGCGCGACAGCCGGCCAGAGCGAGCAGCAGGAGGAGGATCGGCAGGCCGGGGCGACGCGAGACGCAGGGTTCCATGGCGCAAGCTTAGTCGAGCCCGTCGCACGGTACGCCGATGCGCAGTGCCGAGATCGTCTAGACTCCCGGTCGAGTCCCATGGCTCCCCGAGCGACCGAAGGGTCCCTGCGTCGCGGCGCCGCCGCCCTGCTCTGCGTGGCGGCGGCCGCCTGCTCGGGCGGCGGCGCGGACGAGGCGCGGCGTCCCGCGCCGGCCGCCGGCGCCCCGGCCACGCCCGCGCCGGCCGC
>WYBK01000009.1 GCA_011525905.1 Acidobacteriota bacterium | reverse complement strand
GCTGGATCATCGACACCCCCTTGTGGGTGTCGCACTCCGAGCAGGCCTGGACACAGGCGTTGCAGCCGATGCAGCGCGCCGGGTCGAGGTAGAAGTGGCGGTCGGCGGGGACGGGCATCGGGCCCCTCTTCAGCCGCCCGCCAGCGGCAGCGACGGGCGTCGGGAAGGGGACGAGACCGCAGCGGACTCCCGCGATTCCTCCGCGGTCGCCGGCCGCAGCCGCACGGCGCAGGCCTTGAACTCCGGGATCTTCGAGATCGGGTCCTGGGCGGCGATCGTCAGCCGGTTGACGCTGCGCCGGCCGGGCCAGTGGTACGGGACGAAGATCGTGTCGGGGCGGATGGTCGCGACGACCCGGGCGCGCAGCGTCAGCCGGCCGCGGCGCGTCTCGGCGGTCGCCCAGGTGCCGTCGCCGATGCCCAGGTGCTCGGCGAGATGCGGATGGAGCTCGATGAACGGCTCGGGGTCCATGTCGAGCAGCGGCCCGATCCTCCGCGTCTGCGTGCCGGAGAGGAACTGGCCGATCAGGCGGCCGCTGGTCAGGATCAGCGGATACTCCGCGTCGGGGACCTCGGTCGGCGGCGTGTAGACCGCCAGATTGAAGCGCGCCTTGCCGTCGGGGAAGTAGAAGGGGCCGGCGCCTCGCGCCACGACGTTCCACGAGCCGGGCTCGAACAGGCGCGGCGTTCCGGGATGGTCGTCCGACGGGCAGGGCCAGAAGACGCCCTGCTGGCGTTCGACCTTCTCCCAGGTGATGCCCGAATAGTCGGCCACGCCCCCCTTCGAGGCGACTCGCAGCTCCTCGAAGATCGCGCGTGGACCGGAGAAGGTGAAGCCGCGTTCGCGACCGAGAGCTCGCGCCAGGTCCTGGACGATGCGCCAGTCCTGGCGCGCCTCGCCGGGGCACTCGATCGCCTTGTTGATCTTGATCACCCGCCCCTCGGCGGTGGTGACCGTCCCCTCGTCCTCCTCGTGGAGCGAGCCGGGGAGCACGAGGTCGGCGTGGCGCGCGGTCTCGTTGAGGAAGAAGTCGATCGCGACGTAGAAATCGAGGCGGCCGAGCATGGCGCGCACGAAATCGCTGTCGGGCAGCGACACCAGCGGGTTGAAGCAGATCGAGAGCAGCCCCTTGATCTCGCCGCGCTCGATCCGCCGGAAGATCTCGTAGGCGTCGACGCCCGGCTGCGGCAGCTCCTCGGGCGCGATCCCCCAGACCCCGGCGACGTAGCTGCGCGCCTCCGGATCGGCGAGCTTGCGGCCGCCGGGGAGCTGGTCGCACTTCTGGCCGTGCTCGCGGCCGCCCTGGCCGTTGCCCTGACCGGTGATCGTGGCGTAGCCGCAGAACTCGCGGCCGATGCGGCCCGAGGCGAGCACCAGGTTGATGGCACCGAGCACGTTGGCGACGCCGTGACTCGAGTGCTCGATGCCGCGGGCGTGCATCAGGAAGCTGGTCTTCGCCGTCCCCCACCACTCGGCGGCCCGCCGGATCGCCGCCTCGGCGATGCCGGTCACGCGCGCCGTCTTCGCCGGCGTCCATTCGTCGACGTGCCGCGCGACCTCCTCGAAGCCGACCGTCGAGCGCTCGACGAAGGCGCGATCGACCCAGCCGTTCTCGATCATCAGCCGGAGGACGCCATTGAACAGAGCGACGTCGGTTCCCGGCCGGATCGGCAGGAAGAGGTCGCAGGTGCGGGCGATCGGCGTCAGGCGCGGGTCGACGACGATCACCTTCGCGCCGCGCTCGCGCGCCTGCCAGACGTAGTCGGTGGTGATCGGCGCGCACTCGGCGACGTTGGCGCCCGAGATCCAGATCACTTCGGCACCGAGGATGTCGCTCCAGGGGTTGGCGGCGCGGTCGATGCCGAAGGCCTTGGTGTTGCCGGCGCCGGCCGAGACCATGCAGAGCCGGCCGTTGTAGTCGATGTTCGAGGTCGCGAGCGCGACGTGGGCGAACTTGCCCATCAGGTAGGCCTTCTCGGTGGTCAGGCTCGCCCCCGAGAGCACCGCCATGGCGTCGCGCCCGTGCGCCTCCTGGATGCGCCGGATCTCGGCGGCGGCGCGCTCGATCGCGCGCTCGTACGGGACCGGACGGAAGCCGCCGGGCGCCGCCTCGTCGCGCTCGAGCGCGGAGAGCAGCCGGTCGGGGTGCGCCCCCTGCAGGTAGCGCTTGATCCCCTTCGGGCAGAGCATGCCGCGGTTGAACGGGAAGTCGTAGCGCGGCTCGAAGCCGACCACCTGCTCGTCCTTGACCTTCAGCCGGATGCCGCACTGCTGGCCGCAGAAGCAGCAGTGAGTGTCGACGATGCGGTCGGGCTCGACGCCGGTGTCCAGGCGCACCCCCGCCGACCAGGCGGGGCGCGGCCCGAACGGGTCGCCCGCGGGCGGGTCGAGGAGGGTGTGGCGCGTACGTCGCGCGGTCGGATTCGGTTCAGCCATGGAAGTTCTCCGCGTCGGCGCGACCCAACGGCCCTTCGCCGAGTCCCGGGTTGACGTGCGCCGGCGCCGCCCCGGCCGCCACCAGAACGCCGCCGCGGACGCCGCGCCAGGCGGCACCCTGCGCCGCGGCCAGGAGCGCGCGCCGGCACGGCGGGCAGACGCGCTGGTAGTGGTCGGTCAGGCTTGCCTTCCCCGGATCGATGCGGTAGTCGAAGCCGAGGCGGCGCTCGACTTCGATCAGGTCCTCGGCGTGCATCTTCGAGGTGAAGCCGTGGCCGCAGCGGGCGCAGCGCTCGGGCTCGGCCTCGCGTCCGGCCTCCTTGTAGAAGCGCACCGCGATCTGCGCCG
>WYBK01000123.1 GCA_011525905.1 Acidobacteriota bacterium | reverse complement strand
TACCTGGAGGCCGGACAGGTGATGGAGCAGGGCAGCTACGCCGAGCTGATGGCCCTCGACGGGAAGTTCGCGGCGCTCGCCAAGCGCCAGCTCGCCTGAGCCATGTCCGGCCGGGGCACGGACGGCCTGGAGGAGCGAGCGGGCATCTGGCGCTCGCTCGGCGCGGGACCCGAGCTGCTCGGAGAGCTGCTGGCCTATGCCGAGAATCCCTACTGCGAGCTCGACCTGCCGGTGGGCTTTCCGCCGTTGCCGCCCGAGCCGCAAGTGGAGGCCTTCCGCGGCTACGTCGCCGAGGCGAACTCGAGCGGCGCGGCCGCGGCGCTCTCGCGCCGATTTCCGCAGCTGCGCTTTCCGATCGCCGCCGGGGCGTCGCAGGCGCCGGAGTACCGCGCGGCGACGCGGCGCGGCGAGTTCGACCGGGGAACGCCTCGGGTGGCGCTGGCGCTCGCCGAGTCGCCCGCCGAGCTCGAGCTGTCGCTCCACGAGTCGCCGGCCGGGCCGGTGCCGGTACTGGTCGCGCGGCGGCGCGCCGACTTCGTGGCCCTGGTGCGCGCCTTCACCTGCCGCAACGAGCCGGAACCGGTGCCCGATTCGATGGGCGCTTGTTTGATCAAGGGGCTCGCCGACTGGGAGCGGGTCGACCGCTACCGCGCCGACTGGGAACGCGCGCGCGGCGGGCCGGCGAGCGCCGAGCAGTGGGCGGCCGAGATGGCGGTTCTCGCCGGGCGCAAGGAGCTCTGGCAGGACCGTCTGATCCTGCTCTCGACCGGCCCTTACTCGGCCGTGCCCGCCGAGGAGCTCGGCCTCGCAGACGAGGTCTGGTGCGAGCGCTCGGTCACCTTGCGGCTGGCGCACGAGTGCTTCCACTACCTCACGCTACGCCTGGCGGGCCGCATGCGCAGCAACCTGCTCGACGAGCTGATCGCCGACTACGCCGGGCTGCTCGAGGCCTTCGACGCCTATCGGGACGATCTCGCGAGGCGATTCCTCGGAGTCGATCGGCTGCCGGAGCTGCGGCCGGGCGGCCGCCTGGCGGTCTATCGCGGCGATCCGCCGCTCTCGGACCGCGCGCTCGAGTGCGTCGCCCGCCTGGCGGCCCAGGCGAGCCGCCGGCTGGCGGCGTTGATGCCCCCGCCGGACCGCCACGACGCCGCCGCGATGGCGGCTTGGCTGGTGGCCCTGGCCCGACAGCCGCTCGAGCGAATGGCGACGGCGGGGCTCGCGGCGAGCGTGGCGGAGGAGCGGAGCCGGCTGAGCGCGCCGCCGCCGGGAGGGGAGCGATGAGCGAGGAGATCTTCGGCGGCCGGCTCGACCGGCCGACGCTCGCGGGGCTCGGGCGTCTGCTCGACGCCCTCGCCGAGGCGATGGCGGAGGCGGCGATCGAGGGCAAGCCGCGGCACGACGTGCTGCTGGCGACCGACGAGCTGGTCTCGAACGTGCTCAACCATCGCGAGGGACGGGACAAGCCCGAGGTCGAGCTGCGGCTCGGGCGCCTTCCGGACGGGGCGCTCGAGCTCGAGATCGCCGACGATGGGCCGCAGTTCGACCCCTTCGCCCGCCCTGCGCCCGATACGGGTGCGAGCCTCGAGGAGCGCGCGATCGGCGGCCTCGGCATCCATCTCGCTCGCACGTTGGCGCGCGCCGCCGTCTACCGCCGCGACGGCGGGCGCAATCGCTCGCGGCTCGAGTTCGCTCCCTAGCCGGCGCGGAAGACGAAGCGGACGGTGCCGATCTGAACGCGGTCGCCGTCGGTGAGCGGCCGCTCCTTGACGCGCTCGCCGTTGACGTAGGTGCCGTTCTCGGAGTTCAGGTCGCGCAGCAGGTAGCCGCTCTCGGACTGGGCGATCTGCGCGTGCCGGCGCGAGACCGCCGGCTTGTTGAGGCGGATCTGATTCTCCGGCGTGCGGCCGATGAAGGTGAGTGGCTCGAGCGCGAACTCGGTGGCGCCGAGGTCGGTGTCGATCGCGATCAGCTTGCCCTTGACCAGCACCACGGTCTTGCCCGCGGCCGGCGTCGAGCCGGAGGCCGATAGCTCTTTGGTGTCCGCCGGGGAAGCGACGGCGGGCGCCGCGCTGCCTGGGGGCGGGGGCGGCGCCTCCTCGCCGAGGATCACCGTCCCCTCGCCGGGCGTCGCCAAGCCCCCGCCGGCCAGCTCGGGTACCGGCAGCGGCGGCGGCACGAGCGGCGGCGCGGGTTCCGCGAGCGGCAGCTCGGCGGTGGCGCCGGGCGCCGGCGAGACCGGCTGCGGCGTCGTGATGCCGGGCTCGGGCGCCGCCGGCTCGGCCGATCGGACGGCGCCGGCCGGCGCCGCCGGCGGGACCGCGAGGTCCTCCTCCGAATCGAAGGCGCCGACGAACTGCTCCTTGACCGACTCGGCCTCCTCGAGCTCCGAGGCCTGCTTGTCCAGCTTGTCGTCGAGCTCGGAGACGCGCTTGTCGTAGTCCCCTTCGGGGAACTCGCCGAGCTTGTGGCGGAACTCGACCTCTTCCTTGTCGAGCTTGGTCGCCTGGTGCGCCGACTCGATCCGGTCGAGCAGCGACTTGAGCTTGGCGAACTCCTGCCGGGCCTTGTCCTTGAGCGGCGCCGCCTTGCGCTCGAGCGCCGCGATCTTCGCTTCGTAGTCGCGGCGGACACGACGATAGACGACGTCCGAGACCTTGCCCTGGTCCTCGACCATCTTGGCGAGGCGCTCGGAAACGGTCTCCCGCTCCTGCTTGATCTCCATCAGCTCGTCGATGACGGACGTGTCGATCTGCTGCAATTGCTCGAGCATGGCGCGGCTCCTCGAAGTCGAAGGGGCGTCTATTGTAGCCCGGAGCCCGCTGCGGCGCGGCGAACGGCGAGCGCCGGATCCTGCCAGAGGACCCGGCGCTCGCGCTCGACGCTCTCTCTCACTGCTCGGGCGTCCACTCGGGCACTCGCCCGGGCGTCCAGGGCGCGCCCGCCGCCTCGAGCTGGCGCTCGAGCTCGACGATGTCGTTCGCGACCAGAGCGCGCAGGCGGGCGAGCAATCCCTCGAAGGCGGCGCCGGCGATCCGGTAGGCGTCGCGCTGGGTCGCGGTCGGCTCGGAAGTCGAGTACCAGGAGCTGAGCACGACGGCCTCGATCCGTTCGGAGATCGAGGGCAGGGTCGGCTCGTTGCGCCGGCGCAGGAAGCGGTCGCCGGAGAGCTCGATGGCGATCTCCTCCAGCTCGAGCTCGAGCTCGCGCGCGCGCCGGTCGTGGCTCGGGTCGAGCCCGGGCGTGGCGCGGATCGCGGCGCGCACCTTGTCCAGACG
Source organism: Acidobacteriota bacterium (assembly GCA_011525905.1). Classification (GTDB taxonomy): domain Bacteria; phylum Acidobacteriota; class Thermoanaerobaculia; order Multivoradales; family JAGPDF01; genus JACTMI01. The sequence goes on along the minus strand of WYBK01000123.1, from coordinate 5,080 downwards.
CTCCTCGGTCTCGGCCACCAAGTGCTCGGCGCCGAGCACGGCGCGCTGCAGGCGCGCGGCGCGCGCCTGGAAGGCCAGCACCGCCTCGCGGTCGGCGGCCGCTAGAGTCGCGTTGCCGAGCGCGTCGACCTCGAAGCGGCGCGTCTCGCCGAGTCGCGTGGCGGCCCCGTCGCGCAGCCGCTCGAGCGTCACCTCGTACTCGCCCGGGGCGACCAGTGGGCCGCGCGGCTTCTGCTCCCAGGGAAACTCGGGCTCCTCCGCCCCCTCGGGGTCGACGGTCGGGTAGCGCAGGTCCCAGGCGAGCCGCGCCATGCCGGCTTTGTCCGGGGCGTGCAGCCGGCGCACCACCTGGCCGTCGGCGTCGCGGATCGTGGCGACGATCGCCGAGTCTTCCTCGCGTTCCTCGGCGCGCAGGGTGTCGAAGGAGGGGAAGTCGATCTTCTTGCCGGCTTCGATTGCCTCGAGCTCGGCCTGCCGCCGCTTCGCCTTGCTGCTTTCCCAGCCCTCGCGCAGGTAGTAGGTGAAGAGCGCGCCGAACGGCGGGTTGGGGGCGGTCCAATAGGTCTCGCCGAGGAAGCCGCCCTCACGGCCGCCGATGCGCGAGCTCTCGACGTACAGCCACGCCTTGTCGACCGCGAAGAGGTGGGCGTCGCCGGCCAGCAGCTCCGGCGTCAGCGCGCGCAACGGCGAGTAGTCGTCGAGCACGTAGAAGCCTCGGCCGAAGGTCGCGAGCACGAGGTCGCTCTCGCGCGCCTGGATGGCGAGGTCGCGTACCTGAATGGTGGGCAGCCCGCCGGTCAGGCGGACCCACCGCATACCACCGTCGAGGGTGAAGAAGAGGCCGAACTCGGTGCCGGCGAACAGCAGGTCGGGCCGCACCGGATCCTCGACGAGGGCGTAGACGGTGCCGCGCGCGGGCAGGTCGCCGGCGATCGAGCGCCAGGTGCGGCCGCGGTCGTCGCTCACCAGCACGTAGGGGCGGAAGTCCGCCATCTTGTGGTTGTCGAAAGTCGCGAAGACGCGGTCGTCGCTGTGGCTCGACGCGACCAGGCGCGCGACGTAGGTCCGGTCGGGCACGCCGGGGAAACGCTCGACGCGCCGCCAGTCGCCGCCGCCGTTCTCGGAGACCTGCACCAGGCCGTCGTCGGTGCCGACGTAGAGCAGCCCCTCGACGCGCGGCGACTCGGCGAGCGCCACGATGTTGCCGTAGAACGAAGTCGACGCGCCGCGCGCCGGGGCCTCGGGGCGCTGGACGCGGCCGAAGACCTCGAGCCGGTTGCGGTCGATGCGCCGGGTCAGGTCGGGGGAGACGGCGCGCCAGGTGTCGCCCCGGTCGTCGCTCCTGAAGAGCTTGTTGGCGGCGAAGTAGAGGCGGGTGTGCTGGTGCGGCGAGAGGATCATCGGCGCGTCCCAGTTCCAGCGCAGCGGCTCCTCGCCGGCGCCGGGCTGCGGCTGGATGTCGACGTTCTCGCCGCTCTTGCGGTCGAAGCGGGTGAGGCCGCCGTGCTGGTACTCGGCGTAGACGATGTTCGGGTCGGTCGGGTCGATCGCGGCCCAGAAGCCGTCGCCCCCCTGGGCGACGAACCAGTCCTCGTTGGCCGGCCCCTGGAGCCTCAGGGTGCGCGACGGGCCGCCGAGCGTGAAGTTGTCCTGGGTGCCGCCGTAGACGTTGTAGACCGGCCAGGCCGAGTCGACGGCGACGCGGTAGAACTGCGTCACCGGCAGGTTCTCGAAGTAGCGCCAGGTCGCTCCGCGGTCGAAGCTCTCGTAGAGGCCACCGTCGCAGCCGACGAGGTAGTGGTCGCGGTCCTCGGGGTCGATCCACATCGCGTGGTTGTCGACGTGCTTGTTGCGCTCGCCGAGGTTGGTCCAGGTGGCGCCGCCGTCGTCGGAGACCTTGAGGAAGACGTCCATCGAGTAGAGGCGGTCGCGCTCGAACGGGTCGGCGAAGAGCTCCTGGTAGTACTGCGGGCTGCCGGAGACGTACTCGCTCCGCTTCTCCCAGCTCTCGCCCCGGTCGGTCGATCGGAAGGTCCCCCCTTCGCCCGGCTCGGCCTCGACGATGGCGTAGACCACGTCGGGATCGACGGGCGAAACGGCGATGCCGATGCGGCCGAGGTCGACCTCGGGCAGCCCGCGCTCGAGCTCGCGCCAGGTCGCGCCGCCGTCGGTCGACTTGTGGAGGCCGGAGCCCGGGCCGCCGTCGACCAGCGTCCAGACGTGGCGGCGGCGCTGGTAGGAAGCGGCGTAGATCACGTCCGGATCGCGCGGGTCGAAGGCGATGTCGGAGACGCCGGTGTCTTCGTCGACGTGGAGCACGCGCGTCCAGGTCGCTCCGCGGTCGGTCGTCTTGTAGAGGCCGCGGTCGCCTCCGGGACCCCAGAGCGGCCCCTGAGCGGCGACGTAGACGACATCGGAGTCGCGCGGGTCGATCAGGATCTTGCCGACATGCTCGGAGGCCGGGAGGCCGACGTTCTTCCAGCTCTTGCCGGCGTCGAGCGAGAGGTAGACGCCGTCGCCGTAAGAGACGCTGCGCTGGCTGTTGTTCTCCCCGGTGCCGACCCAGAAGACGTTGGGGTTGCCCGGGTCGATGGCGACCGCGCCGATCGAGTAGGAGCCCTCGCCGTCGAAGATCGGCTTCCAGGTGGTGCCGCCGTTCTCGGTCAGCCAGACGCCGCCCGAAGCGACGCCGACGAGCCACCGGTCGGCGTCGGTCGGGTCGACCGCCAGATCGCCGATCCGGCCCGAGGTGAGCGCCGGGCCGAGCGAGCGCAGCGCCAGCCCGGCGAAGGTCGCGGACGACATCGGGTCCTTCGTCTCCTCCGACGCGGCCTCGTCGCGCGCCTTGGCCGGGGCCGACGCCGCCGGAGAGGGCGAGGGGGAGGCGAGGGCGCAGAGCAGGGGAGCGGCCAGCGCCATGGACAGGGCCTGGGCGAACGGGGGTCTCCGCATGAGTGTCCTTTCTACGACCGGACTCGGGGTCGCTCGAGCGGCCGAACGGCCGCCACGGCATCGTAACAGTGCCGACGGCCGCGGTGACGCGCGCGCCGAGGCGGCTCGAGCTAGCTTCGCGAGGCGTTGCCGTCCGGCGGGGCGCCGGCCTTCCGCGCCGAGGCGGCGCGGATGCCGGAGCGGACGCCGTCGAGCAGGCTCGAGAGGGAGATCGCCCCGGCCTCGCCGATCGGCTCGAACAGGCGCGCCAGGTCCTCGAGCAGCGGCCGGTCGAGGCGGCCGAGCAGCTCGAGGCCGCGATCGGTGATCGCGCAGTGGACCTGACGGCGGTCGGTATCGCACCGCCTGCGCGTCACGTGCCCCTTGGCTTCGAGGCGGTCGAGCAGCCGGGTGATGCCGGGCGCCGTCTCGATCATGCGGGCGGCGATCTCGAGGGTCGGCAGCGGCTCGGGGTGCGAGCCGCGCAGGATGCGCAGCACGTTGTACTGCTGGTGAGTGATGCGCTCGCCCTCGAGGACCTCGGAGATTCGCCGCCGGAGCTCGTCGGAAGTGCGGAGCAGACCGACCGCGGCCTCCTCGGCCGGACTGGCGAAGGGGCGGCGCTGCTTGATCTCGGAGAGCAGTTGGCTCGACTGGGGGCGCGTCGTTTCGGGCACGAAAGGAGTTTGTCAGACATTAATTGATTAGTCAACTATCAGGCCGGCGCGCCGAACCGGCCGCAACGGTCCCCGTCAATCCTGCGCGGGCGGGTCGTGCAGCGCCGCGTCGAGCCCCTTCTGACTGAGCCACTCCTCGTTGAGCTTGGAGAGGTAGCGCTCGCCGGAGTCGGGCAGCAGAGTGACGACGAAGGCGTCGTCGGGGAGCCGTCGCGCGACCTCGCGCGCCGCCCAAACCGCCGCGCCGCCGGACGAACCGGTGAAGATCGCCTCGGTGCGGGCGAGCTCGAAGATCGACCGGTAGGCGGTCGCGTCGTCGACCGTGACGACGTCGTCGATGTAGTCGGGCCAGTAGGAATCGGGCACGTAGCTCTGTCCGATACCGTCGATCAGGTAGAGGCCGAGCTCTTCGGGCGGGGGCATGTGGCCGTGCCGCAGGAAGAAGCCGTAGACGCTGCCCACCGGATCGACGCCGACGACCTGGATCGCCGGATTCCGCTCCTTGAGGTACTTCGCGACGCCGCTGATCGTGCCGCCCGTGCCGATGCCGGCGACCCAGTGGGTGAGCTGGCCGTCGGTCTGCTCCCAGATCTCCGGTCCAGTGGTCTCGTAGTGGGCGCCGGGGTTGGCCGGGTTGAAGTACTGGTAGGGCAGGAAGGCCCCCTGCTCGTCCCGGATGCGCTCGGCGACCTTGGTGTAGGAGCGCGGATCGTCGGACGCGACGTCGACCGGGCAGATGATCACCTGGGCGCCGTGCGCCTCGAGCAGCGCGACCTTCTCCTTCGAGATCTTGGAGGAGGCGGTGCAGATCAACTTGTAACCCTTGAGCACCGCGGCCATGGCGAGGCCGAGCCCGGTGTTGCCCGACGTCGGCTCGACGATCGTCATGCCGGGCCGGAGCAGTCCCTCCCGCTCGGCCGCCTCGATCATCGCGATGCCGATGCGGTCCTTGACGCTCGCGCCCGGATTGAAGAACTCGAGCTTGGCGGCGAGCAGCGCGCCGCCGCGGTGATAGCGGCTGAGCCGGACCATCGGCGTGTTGCCGAGGGTCTCGAGGATGTCGTTGCGCAGGTCCATGAGTGGCCCCGGATCCTAGCCGATCGAGCCGCCGCCGCCCAGGACGCGGCCCGCCGCTCAGGAGGCGGCGAGCCGCTGAATGGCGCGGACGGCGAAGAAGAGCATCAGGACCCCGGTCGCGGCGCGCGTCCCGACGTCCCAGGCCGGCGTCGCGAAGCGCGCGCCGAGTCGGGTCGCGGTCGCCAGGAAGAGGGTCCAGAGCGCCGCGGCGGTGACCACCGAGCCGGCCAGCAGGAGCGAGCGCCCGAGCTCGAGCTCGGCGCCGGCTTGCTGGCCGATCACGGCCAGCCAGAAGGCGATGTTCCAGGGGCTCGACAGCGCCATCGCCAGGCCGAGCAGGAAGCCGCCGCGGCTGCCGTCCAACCGGCGCGGGGCTTCGAGCGGCAGCCCCGCCC
>WYBK01000122.1 GCA_011525905.1 Acidobacteriota bacterium | reverse complement strand
CCCGAAAGGAGCTCGAAGAGCGTGACGGCGGTGCTCGCCAGCCGGCCGAGGCGCAGGGCCTCGGCGACACGCTCCGCTTCGCCGCGCCCGCGCAGGGCATCGATGAGGACGTCGGTGTCGGCGACGATCAGCGCCACGACGCCCGCAGGTCCCTGTGCACTCGGCTCAGTCGCTCCGCGACCTCCTCGCTGACCGATCCGATCGCGTCGAGCGCGCGGCCGATCCGAGCTTCGTGCTCCGCACTCTCGATCTCGGCCAAGTAGAGGTCCAGCGCTTCTTGCACCAGTTTCGAGAAACCCTTCTCGCCCCTCTCCGCTGCGAGAGCGAGAAGTCGGGCTCGATGCTCGTCGGAGATCTCGACGGTCGTCCTCATCGCCCCGAGATTACTCGACATGCACATGCATGTCAAGCCGAGCCGCCCCCTTCGGGCCCTGTCCAGTCCGGCGCCACCAGCCTTCTCCGGCCGTCCTTCGATCGCAGGACGCCCGGTTCGTCGAGGTCCTCGCGGTCCCAGAGTTGGCAGGTGACCTGCTTGTGCATCTGGTCGAGCCCTTCGCAGTAGTTCGAGTAGATGCACCTGCGCACTTCTCCGCCCCGGCCGAGGCGGACCTTTTCCCACCAGTCGGGGTCGGCGAGCGACTGGCGCGCGGCGGCGATCACGTCGGCGCCGCCGTCGGCGAGCAGCGCCTCGGCCTGCTCGAAGGTGGCGAGGCCGCCGGCGACGACGATCGGCGTGTCGAGCCCGGCCGACCGCACCGCCGCGCGCACCGCGCGCGCCGCCGAAACGTTGCGGCCGAAGGGGCCGCGGGCGTCGGAGATCGCGGTCGGCATGCACTCGTAGCCCGAGGGTCCGGTGTAGGGGTAGGCCGCCCAGCCGACTCTCGGGCGCTTGGCGTCCTCGAACTTGCCGCCGCGCGACAGGGAGAGGAAGTCGGCGCCCGCGCGGGCCAGCTCGCTCGCGAACCAGGCGGCGTCCTCGACGCCGCTGCCCCCCTCGATGCACTCGTCGGCGAGCATCCGACAGCCGACCACGAAGTCTTCGCCGACCGCCTCGCGGACCGCCGCGAGCACCTCGAGCGGCAGCCGCACCCGGTGCTCGCGCGGGCCGCCGTAGCCGTCCGTGCGCGAGTTCCGAGCCGACAGGAACGAGGCCATCGTGTAGGCGTGGGCGTAGTGCAGCTCGACGCCGTCGAAGCCGGCGGCTTCGGCGCGCGTCGCCGCGGCGGCGAAGAGCCCGGGCAGCACGCGCGGCAGCTCGGCGATCCGCGGCAGGTGGAGGTCGGTCACCCGCTCCCGGTAACCGAAGGCGTAGGCCTCCCAGTCGCGCGGCGCGAGCAGTCGCTCGAGCGCCTCGTCGGGCAGGGCGAGCAGCGTCTCGCGCGCCTCCGCTTCGCTGGCCGCGCCGATTCGCCCGAGCAGCTCGGGGCCTACCTCGAGGTAGCGGCGGAAGAACTTCTCCTTCTCCGGGCGCCGCCGGATCGCCAGGAAGTCGATCACCTGCAGGAAGAGGCGGGTCTCGCCGCCGCTCGCGCGCCGCACGATCGCCACCAGCTCGGCGAGGCCGGGGACGAAGCGGTCGTCACCGACGCGCAGCAGCGGGCCGCTCGGCACGTCGCGGATGCCGGTCGCCTCGACCACCAGCGCTCCCGGCCGCCCGCGCGCCAGCCGCTCGTACCAGGCGAGCACCTCCTCGGTGACGAACCCCTCCTCGGTCGCCCGCCAGGGGACCATCGCCGGCACCCAGGTGCACTGGGCGAGCCGCAGTCGCCCGACCTCGAGCGGCGAGAAGAGCCGCGAGCGCGCCGCCTCCTGCGCGCTCGGCCAGCGCGCCTCGGGCAGCGGGTGTCGGATCCTCTCCGGCGGCTTCCACATGCCGCGGCGAATCTAGCAGCGCCCACGGCACCGCCAGCGTCGAACGGCCCCGTCGCCGTCAGCCGCGCTTCAGCAGCTCGCGCGCGATGACCAGATGCTGGATCTCCGAGGTGCCCTCGTAGATGCGCAAAGAACGGACCGCACGATAGAGGCGATCGACGGGCGAATCGGCGAGCACGCCCCGTCCACCCAGGATCTGCACCGCGTCGTCGACGATGCGCTGCGCCGCCTCGGTGGCGAAGAGCTTGGCCTGCGCCGCCTCCAGGGTGATCCGCTGATCGCCGGCGTCTCCGGCCCGGACGGCGCGAGCGACCAGCAGGCGCGCGGCCTCGAGGTCGGTCGCCATGCGCGCGAGCTTCTCCTGGACCAGCGGCTGGTCGGCCAGCGGCCGGCCGAACTGCCGCCGCGACCGGGCGTGCGTGAGCGCCTCGTCGAGCGCGCGCGACGCGAAGCCGCAGGCGGCGGCGGCGACCGTCGGCCGCAACCGGTCGAGCGCCGCGAGCCCCAGCTTGAAGCCCTCGCCCGGCCCCCCGAGGCAGGCGTCGGCCGGCACCCGGCACCCCGCGAAGCGCAGCGCGCCGAGTGGATGGGGCTCGGAGAGCACCTGGGCGCCGGCGAACTCGAGCCCGGGCACGCCGGCCGGCACGACGAAGCAGGCGATGCCGCGGGCGCCGGCGCTCGGCTCGGTCTGCGCGAAGACGCAATGGAAGTCGGCGATGCCGGCGTTCGAGATCAGGTGCTTCTCGCCGTCGAGCACCCAGCCCTCCCCGTCGCGCACCGCCTTCGTCGTGATCGCCGCGACGTCCGAGCCCGCCTCCGGCTCGGTCATCGCGAACGCCGCGATCGCGCGGCCGGCGGCGACCTCGGGGAGCCAGCGCCGCTGCTGCTCGACCTGGCCCGACAGCGTGATCGGCATCGAGCCGAGCGCCTGCAGCGCGAAGACCGCGTCGGCGAGCGGCGAGGCGGCGGCGAGCGCCTCGCGGATCGCCGCGAGCGCGGCGAGCGTGGGGCGCTCGGCGACGCCGCCGAAGGCTTTCGGCACCGCGTGGCGGCACCAGCCGGCGGCGCCGAGCAGCGCGACGAGCTCGCGCGCCTCGGCGCGCGCGGCGGCATCGTCGCCCGGCACCGGACGTGGCGCGACCACTTCCCGGGCGAAGGCGCCGACCGCGAGCGCGAGTCTCTCGATCTCCTCCGACATGGCGGCGGCGACTCTAGCGCAGGGCACCGCCGCGACCACTTGCCGGTGCTACACTGCGATCCCGTCCGCCGTGGCCCGCCGTCCGCATCGCTTCTCGCTCTTCGCGCAGCCCCTCGATCGGGCGGCCTTCGTCGCCTATTTCCTCGGCGCCGTCGTTCCGCTCGCCGCCCTCGCCTGGGTCGTCCGCCGTTGGGCCTGGCCCGCTCTGCAGGGGAGCGAAGGGGCCTGGAGCGTCCTCGGCGTTCTGGTTTCGATCGCCGTCCTCTCGCTCGTCTCCTTCCTCGCCCTGCGCCGCACGGCGAAGCTGGCGCTCGCCCGGCTCGACCGGGAGAACCAGCGGCTCCAGGCGCTGTTGCGCGCGGCGCGCGCCCTGTCGGCCTCGACGTCGGACCAGGAGATCCTCCGGCAGGCGGTGGCCACGGCCGCGACGGTCTCCGGAGCGCACGCCGCCTTCCACCTCGTGCGGCAAGGAGAGGAGGCGTGGCAGTGGGGGGAGGCGACTTCGGCCGGAGAGCGCCCGGCGCGCGAGAGCCTCCGCACGACGGTCCAGGAGGCGGCCGAGCAGGCGCTCGAGTCGCTCGCGCCGGCGATCCGCGGCGGGGCCGGCGGCGACGGCGGCGGGGGCGGCCTGGCGGTCGCCATCCCCTGCGCCGCGGCCGACGGCCGGCCGGGCGCGCTCGCCGTCTGGCACGACGAGGCGCGCCCGTTCGACCCGGGCGCGGTGCCGGTCCTCTCGACGCTCGCCGCGTTCGCCACGGTGGCGCTACGCAAGGCCGAGCACCACGCCACCGAGCGCAACTTCTACGCCCACGCCACCAACCTCCTGGTCTCGGCGCTCGACGCCCACCTCGCCCACCAGACCGACCACTCGCGCCGCGTCGCGCAGGTCTCCAACCAGATCGGGCGTCGGCTCGGCCTCTCGGAGGCGCGGCTCGAGCGCCTCCACTTCGCCGCCCTGCTGCACGACATCGGCATGCTGCGGGTCGACCGGCGCAAGGTCGCCGATCTCGAGGCGGTGCGCGAGCACCCGGCGCTCGGCGCCCAGATGCTCGAGCCGATCCGCGTCTGGGAGGATCTGGCGCCGCTGGTTCGGCACCACCACGAGTGGTTCGACGGCAGCGGCTATCCTCACGGGCTCGCCGGCTCGCGCATTCCGCTCGAGTCGCGCATCATCGCGGTCGCCGAGACCTGGGACGCGCTGACCGCCGAGCAGTCCTACCAGCGGCCGGTCGGCGAAGCCGAGGCGCTCGAACGGATCGAAGCCGCGAGCGGCGTGCAGTTCGATCCCGAAGTCGTGCGCGCCTTCCGCGCCGTGCGCGCCGAGCAGGGCGCGCCGTAGCTGCCGCCTCAGCCGAAGACGGGCGGCCGGCGGGCGCGGAAGGCCTCGTAGGCCTCGCGGAAGTTGGGATCGCCCATGCAGATCGACTGCATCTCGACCTCGGCCGCGAGCGCGGCGTCGAGGTCCATCGCCGCCTCGCGATAGAGCATCCGCTTGGTCACCTCGAGCGCGAAGCTGGGGCCCGCGGCGAGGCGCTCGGCGCGCGCGCGCGCCTCCTCGAGGCAGCGCGCGGCCGGCACCACCGCGTGGTAGAGGCCGATCCGCTCGGCGGCCGCCGCGTCGACGAAATCGCCCGTCATCAAGATCTCCATGGCCCGGCCGAGGCCGACGATGCGCGGCAGCAGCCAGCAGGCGCCCATGTCGGCGCCCGACAGGCCGACCTTGGTGAACAGGAAGGCGATCTTGGCGCTCTCGGCCGCGACGCGCAGGTCGCAGGCGCAGGCGATCACCGCCCCGGCGCCGGCCACTGTGCCGTTGAGCGCGCCGACGATCGGCCGCCGGCAGGCGAGCATCGAACGGATCAGCGCGCCGGTCGAGCGGGTGAACTCGAGCAGGCCGCGCGCGTCGCGGGCGAAGAGCTCGCCGATGATCGCCTCGACGTCCCCGCCCGAGCAGAACGCCCGCCCGGCGCCGGTCAGCAGGATGGCGCGCACTCCCGGCTCGGAATCGAGGGCGTCGAAGGTGGCGCGCAGCTCCTCGTAGACTTCGAAGGTGAGGGCGTTGAGCCGCTCGGGGCGATCGAGCGTGAGGGTCGCCACCCGCGTGCGCGCGTCGAGCTCGTAGCGAAAGCTCTTCGGTGCGATCGTCGTCATCCCGGTCCCTCCGGCGCCGGCGGCAGCGCCGCGGTGGCTTCGACCTCGACGCGCGCCCCCGGCTCGAGCAGCCCGGCGACCTCGACCAGCGCCATCGCCGGGAAGTGCCGGCCGAAGACCCGCCGATAGGCGGCACCGACCGCGCCGAGCTGCCGCAGGTATTCTCCCCGGTCGACCACGTAGAGCGTCAGCCGCGCCACGTGCTCCGGGGCGCCTCCGGCGGCGCGCACGACTTCGACCACGTTCTCGAGCGCCCGCTCGAGCTGCGGCACGAAGCCTCCGTCGACCAGCCGGCGAGCGCCGTCCCAGCCGACCTGGCCGGCGACGAAGAGCAGACGCGCGCCCGCCGGCGCGAGCATGCCGTTCGAGTAGCCCTGGCCACGGCCACCGAGCGAGTCCGGGTCGATCGGCTCGAGCCGCCAGCTCATCCGAGGAAGGCCCCGCCGTCGATGCCGATCGCCTGGCCGTTGACGCCACGCGCGCGCTCGTCACACAAGACGACCGCGAGATAGGCGACCTCCTCGGGCTCGATCAGGCGCCCCTGCGGGTTCGCCTCCACCAGCCGGCGGCGCGCCTCCTCCGCCGAGCGGCCGGTCCTGGCGACGATGCGCTCGATCGAGGCCTCGGTCATCGGCGTCGCGACGTAGCCGGGGCAGAGGGCGTTGACCGTCACGCCGCGCGCCGCGACCTCGGCCGCCAGCGCCCGCGTCAACCCGACCAGCGCGTGTTTGGAGGCCGCGTAGGCGGCGATGTAGGGGGCGCCGGTCCGCCCGGCGATCGAGGCGACGTTGATCACCCGCCCCCAGCCGCCCTCGACCATGCCGGGGAGCAGCGCGCGAGTGACCAGGAAGGCACCCTCGACGTTGACCGCGAAGAGCCTGCGCCACTCCTCGAGGCTCTGCCGCTGGAGCGGCGCCGAGGTCGCCAGGCCGGCGTTGTTCACCAGGATGTCGACCCGGCCGAGCCTGCGGCCGGCCTCCGCGCAAAGCGCCTCGACGGCGCCGGGTTCGGCGACGTCGCCCGGCAGGGGGTGCGCCTCGCCCCCCGCACGCGCGATCTCCGCAGCCAGCGACTCGAGCTCCGCTGCGTTGCGCGCGGTGATCGCGACGCGCGCGCCGGCGCCGGCGAGCTGCCGGGCGATGGCGGCGCCGATGCCCCGCCCCCCTCCGGTGACCAGCGCCCCTCTCCCGGCGATCGACATGGCCGGCAACCTAGAACGCGCCCTCCAGGGCGTCAAGCTGCGCTTCGAGCTGTGGTGTTTCGCCACAGCGAGCGATGCGATTTCCAACACTGCTCCGGAAGCCCGGTTTCTCGGGCCTCGTGGGCTCTCGAGGCGCCTCTGCCGGGGCAACCTGCTGGAATTCACCACGGCCGGCACTCTGCCGTCGATTCCCCCCACACTCCCGTGCCGAGCCCGCATCACCATTTCATTGCAGTAATTGCTTCTCCACGGAGGCTCGATTTCGGATTCCGGCATCCTCTTTGCGGTAGGAGGAGCGCGAACGGGAAAGGAGGCGACCATGACCGTTCTCTTCGTGCTGTTGACCTTCGCGACCTTCATCGCGCTCGACGCCTGGCACCAGCGCCGGGTGCGGGCGACCGCGCTCGCTCCCGTGGCGATCGCGGCTTCCGAGCCGGAGCCCTTCCGGCCGGAACCGGTCTGGGTGGCCGGCTTCCTCACCCCGGACGGGCTGCACTATCACCGCGGCCACACCTGGGCACGCCAGATCGCGCCCGACACCGCGGTCGTCGGGCTCGACGACTTCGCCCGCCGGCTGATCGGCCCGGTGACCCGCGTGAAGCTGGCGAGCCCCGGCTCCTGGCTGCGCAGCGGCGACCACGCCGCGCGGCTGGGCGTCGGCGACCGCCAGGCCGAGCTCGTCTCGCCGATCGAGGGCGAGGTGGTCGAGACCAACCCGCTGCTCGAAAAGCAGCCCGGCCTCGCCACCACCGACCCCTACGGCCGGGGCTGGCTCTACAAGATCAAGACCTCGGACCTCGGCCGCAACTTCGCCAATCTCTTCTCGGGCAGCCTCGCCCACCGCTTCGTCGAGGACTCGCGCGAGAAGCTGCAGCTCGAGCTGATGGCGCTCTCCGGCACGGTCCTGGCCGACGGCGGCGAGCCCTCCACCGACTACGCTCGCGAGCTCTCGGACGACGACTGGCGTCGCCTGACTCGCGAGTTCCTGCTCGGCTGAGGGGGTCGTCATGGCTCGCGTCCGCCCGAAGGCGCTGCTGATCGATCTGACCCGCTGCGTCGGCTGCCGGGAGTGCGTCTCGGCCTGCCTGATCGAGCACCACCTGCCGACCGACCCCGACAGCGTCGACCGGCTCTCGGCGGGGGCGCTCACCGCCCTCGCCGAAAAGGACGGCATCTACGTCCGCCAGATGTGCCGCCACTGCCTCGAGCCCTCGTGCGTCAGCGTCTGCCCGGTCGAGGCCTTCCAGAAGACCCCCGCCGGCCCGGTCGTCTACGACGCCAGCCGCTGCATGGGCTGCCGCTACTGCATGCAGGCCTGCCCGTTCGGCGTGCCGACCTACGAGTGGGACAAGGCGGTGCCGGCCGTGGTCAAGTGCGACTTCTGCGCCGAGCGTCAGGCGCGCGGCGAGCCGACCGCCTGCGCCGAGGCCTGCCCGTTCGAGGCGACCACTTTCGGCGACCGCGAGGAGATGATCGCCGAGGCGCACCGGCGCATCGCCGAGAGCCCCGACGCCTATCACCCGCACGTCTACGGCGAGCGCGAGCTGGGCGGCACCTCGATGCTCTTCCTCTCGCCGGTGCCCTTCGAGCAGCTCGACTTCCCCGCCTTCGGCGACCAGCCGCTGCCCGAGCTGACCGCCCGGGCGCTCGAGAAGATCCCGGGGATCCTGTCGATCGGCGGCGCGATGCTCGCCGGCATCTGGTGGATCACTCACCGGCGCGAGGAGGTCGCGCGCGCCGAGGCCGCGGAGCGCTCGGCCCTCCGCCAGGAGAAGCACGATGACCACGCGTGAGCCCTTCCGCCTGCCGCTCTGGCGCGGCGTCTTCTACCTGCTGCTCGCCATCGGCATCCCGGTGATGACCATCCGCTACACCCAGGGGCTGGGCGCGGTGACCAACCTGTCCGACGCGTTCCCCTGGGGGCTCTGGATCGGCTTCGACCTGCTCTGCGGCGTCGGCCTGGCCGCCGGCGGCTTCACCCTGACCGCGGCCGTCTACATCTTCAATCTGAAGCGTTTCCACCCGATCGTGCGGCCCACCGTGCTGACCGCGTTCCTCGGCTACCTGCTGGTGATCGGCGCGCTGCTGGTCGACCTCGGGCGCCCCTGGAACATCTGGCATCCGATCGTCATGTGGAACCCGAGCTCGGTGATGTTCGAGGTCGGCTGGTGCGTGATGCTCTACACCACCGTGCTGGCGCTCGAGCTCTCCGGCCTGGTCTTCGAGCGGGTGGGCTGGCAACGCGCGCAGCGGATCCAGCGGGCCGCGACGATCCCCTTGGTGCTGGCGGGCGTGCTGCTCTCGACGCTCCACCAGTCCTCGCTCGGCGCGCTCTACCTGATCGTGCCGGACAAGCTGCACCCGCTCTGGTACACGCCGGCGCTGCCCTGGATCTTCTGGACCTCGGCGATCGCCGCCGGCCTCGCCATGGTGATCGTCGAGTCGCGCCTCTCGTCGCGCGCCTTCGGGCGGCAGATCGAGATGCACCTGCTGCGCGAGATCGGCGGCGCGCTGATGGTGGCCCTCGGCGTCTTCGCGGTCTTCCGCGTCTACGACCTGGTCCACCGCGGAGTGCTCGCCGAGGCCTTCCGCCCGACTTACGAGGCGGGGATGTTCGCGCTCGAGCTGGCGCTCGGCGTCATTCTCCCCTTCGTCCTGCTGCTCTCGCCCCGGGTGCGCGACGACATCCGCAAGCTCTACCCGACCGCGCTGCTGGCGGTCATGGGATTCGTGGTCAACCGGTTGAACGTCAGCGTCACCGGGCTCGAGACCGCGTCCGGCACGCGCTACGTCCCAGCCTGGTCGGAGATCGCGGTCTCGCTCGCCCTGGTGGCGCTCGGCTTCGCCGCCTTCGCCGTGATGGTGCGATACTTCCGGGTGTACCCGGAGGCCGGCCCCGAGGCCGCGCCCGCGACGGCTCCCGGGAGCGCGACGGCCCGCCCGCTGCCGGCCGGGGCCGGCAGGACGGCTTGAGGATGCGATGAGCCCAGTCCCGGGGGGGTCCCCCCCCCCGCGGGCTCCCCCACCCCCCCCCCCCCGACCCCCCGCGCGCGGGGGGGCCCCCGGGG
>WYBK01000121.1 GCA_011525905.1 Acidobacteriota bacterium | reverse complement strand
GATGGACCTCGCCGTCGGCGCCACCGGCGACGGCGACGGCGGCTACCGGCGCGGCGCGCTCTGGCTCCTCTTCCTGGAGCCCGGCGGGACGGTCCGGATGCACACCAAGATCAGCGACACGGCCGGCAGTTTCACGGGTCACCTCGACGACGGCGATCTCTTGGGTGCGGCCCTCGCTCCGCTCGGCGATCTCGACGGCGACGGCAACCTCGAGCTGGCGGCCGGCGCGCCCTTCGACGACGACGGCGGCACCAACCGCGGCGCGGTCTGGACGCTCTTTCTCGACGGCAACGGCTGCTACGGGGTGATCTTCGCCGACGACTTCGAGTCGGGCGGCATGGCCGCCTGGAGCGGAGGGGCGCCGTGAGCCGGTCTCCTGGGCCGGGTCTCCTGGCGCCGCTCGCGCTCCTGCTGCTGGCCGCGCCCGCGCCGGCCCCGGCGGAGTGGCGACGGCTCTCGGCGGGGCTGCCGGGGAGCCAGGTCACGACCTTCGGGATGAACGGCCGCGCCACCGACCCGCTCGTCTTCTTCGAGCAGGATGCCGAGATCCCCGGCGCCTTCGAGCTCCACCGCGTCGACCTGCGCGGCGGCTCGCCGGAGCGGGTCTCCGCCGTGCTGCCGCCGGGCGCCGAGGTCGACTCCTACGCCTCGACCCTCGATGGCCTCTGGGTCGTCTACCTGGCGCCGCAGCTCGAGGCGGGCCAGCCCGAGCTCTTCCGCATCCCGGCATCGGGGCCCCCGGGCTCCTGGCTGCGGCTGAGCGAGCCGTTGCCCGCCGGGCGCCGCGTCCACCTCGCCTGGCCGAGCCCGGCGAGCGACCGGGTCGCCTACCTCGCCGACCGCGACTTCGCCGGCGCCCCCGAGCTGTTCGTCGTGCCGATCGGCGGCGGCCCGGCGGTCAAGATCAACGCGCCGCTGCCCGATGCGACGCGCGCGGTCACCGACTTCTGGTTCACCCCGGACGGCTCGCGTCTGGTCTACTTCCAGGACGAGAGCTTCGACGAGGCCTTCGAGCTCTTCGCCGCGCCCGCCGGCGGCGGCGCGCCACCGGTCCAGTTGAACGGCGCCTTCCTTGCGACGAGCGACGTCGTCGGCTTCGCCTGGGCCGAGGGCGGCGAGCGCATCGTCTACCTGGCCGACCCGCAGGTCGACGAGCGCTTCGAGCTCTTCTCCGTGCCGGTCGCCACGGGCGGCGGCGGCGTCAAGCTGAACCACGCGCTCGCCCATCCGCAGCAAGCGATCAACGCCGTGCGCGTCGCCGGCGATGTCGTCGTCTACCGCGTCTACGACAGCGTCGACGACACCGATTCGCTCTGGAGCGTCGGCGCCTCGGGGGGCACGCCCCTGCCGCTCGTCTCGACCACCGTCGCAGGGGAGTATCTGCCGTTTCTCGAGCTCACCCCCGACGGCGCGACGCTGCTCTTCGTCGCGCCCTACGAGGAGGGGGGCGTGACCGCGCCGCACCTCTTCCGGGTCTCGACCGGCGGCGGGCCGGCGGAGCGGCTGAGCGCCGGCCTCTCCGCGGACGAAGAGGTCAACCAGCTCGCGGTCTCTCCTGACGGCGCCTTCGCCCTCTTCCGGATCTACGACGCTCTTCTCGACCGCGACCGCTTCGAAGCGGTGCCGGTCACCGGCGGCCCGCCGCAGCCGCTGCTCGCCGGGAGCCAGAGTCACTCCTGGGGCGGTCACTGGTGGTTCAGCCCCGACGGGGACCGCGTGGCGATCCATGGCGACCTCGAGAGCGACGGCGTCGACGAGCTCTGGATCGGCGAGCTCGACGGCAGCTGGACGCGCAAGGCGAGCGGCCCGATGGCGCCCGGCGGCGACGCCACGACGTGGGTGCGCTGGGCGGCCGACGGCCGCACCCTCCTCTACCTCGCCGACCAGCAGAGCGACGGCGAGGTCGCGCTCTACGCCGGCGACGGCTGCCTCTTCTGCTCCGGATTCGAGTGGGGGAGCCTGGTCGACTGGTCGAGCGCCGTTGGATCGCCGTGAGCGGAGGGTCGCGGCGCCGGCGATGCGGACGGGGTCGGCGACGACTGACGCCCGGGCATCAACCGTCGCGGCCGAGCGCCTCGCCGAGATGGACGAGGGCGCGCTGGACGACCATGCGCGCGGCGTCGGCCGAGGGGGCGCCGATCGCCTCGGCGATCTCCCGGTAGCCGTAGCCGAACTCGATGCGCAGCAGCACGGCCTCGCGCGGCCGCTCGTCGAGCCGCTCGAGCGCCGCCTCGTAGCGTTCGAGCGCCTCGCGGCCGATCGCGAGCTCGACCGCCGAGGCCGCCGCGGCGGGGGGCTCGACCTCGAGCGGCTCCTGCCCCGGCCGGCGCGCCACCCGCCGCAGCTCGTCGCGCAGCGCGTTGAGCAGGATCCGGCGCAGGTAGGCGAGGAAAGCGCCCTCGCGTTCGGGCTCGAAGTCGTCGAGGCGCGCGAGCGCGCGCAGCAGCGTGGTCTGCACCAGGTCCTGGGTGTCCATCGCGCCGCGCGCCGCGCGCGGCAGCCGGCCGTGCGCCCAGCGCGCGAGCAGCGGCAGGAAGCGCTCGAAGAGGGCGTCGCGCGCCGCGCCGTCCCCCGCGCGGGCGCGCACCAGCAGCGTCGCGGTCGAGGCGAGATCACCCCCGCCGCTCATCGCCCCGCTCCGCACGTGGGCAGACGCTCGACCGGCATCGTCCCCGCGATTGTACGCGCCGGCCGGTTCGCGGCGGGCCGCGGCCCGCTCTGCTACCGTCGGGAGCCGCGACGCCACCGCGAGGGAGCTCGAAGATGACGAGTGCGGAGCGCTCGAGCGCACGGTTGCTCGAGGTCGCGGGGCGCGTCGCCGACCGTGAGGGCGTCGATTGGGGCGACTTCGCGGCGGTCGACGCGCCGGCGGCCGAGGGCCTGCGCCTGCTCGACCGGATCGCCGCCGCCTTCCGGGAGGCTGGCGGCGGCCGCGCCGCGGGCGAGGGCGCCCGCTGGGGATCGCTCGAGCTGCTCGAGAAGCTCGGTGAGGGCGCCTTCGGCGAGGTCTGGCGCGCCTTCGATCCGATGCTCGAGCGTGAGGTCGCGCTCAAGCTGCGCCACGCCCAGGCCCCGGGCGGCGCCGCCGCCGATGCCCGCGCGCTCGACGAGGGGCGCCGCCTCGCCCGCGTCCGCCACCCGCACGTGCTCGCGGTCTACGGCGCCGACGTCGACCGCGGTCGCGTCGGCCTCTGGACCGAGGTCGTCGAGGGGCGCTCGCTCGAGCAGGAGCTCGCCGAGCGCGGCTCGCTGCCCCCGGTCGAGGTCGCGCGCCTCGGCGCGGCGCTCGCGCGCGCGCTCGAGGCGGTGCACGGCGCGGGCCTGCTGCACGGCGACGTCAAGGCCTCCAACGTCCTGCTCGAGCCGGGGGGGCGCGTCGTGCTCGCCGACTTCGGCGCCGGGCGGGAGCTGGCCCGCGAAGAGATCGTGGGCAGCGGAACGATCCAGGCCTCCCCGCTGTCGCTCGCCCCCGAGGTGTTGCGCACCGGCACGGCGGGCGCCGCGGCCGACCTCTACGCGCTCGGGGTGTTGCTCTTCCGCCTGTCGACCGGCCGCTACCCGGTCGAGGCGGCCTCGCTCGACGAGCTCGCCGCCGCACACCGCGACGGGCGGCGGCAGCGGCTCGCGGCGCTCGCCCCGGGGTGGCCCAGGTCGCTGGTCGCGGCGATCGAGCGCGCGCTCGAGCCCGATCCGGGCCGGCGCTTCGGCGACGCCGGCGTGATGGCGGCGGCGCTCGAGCGGGCCGTCGAGCAACCCGCGCGGCGGCGGCGCAACGCCCGGCTCGCCGCCGCGGTCGCCGCCGTCGCCCTCGCCGGCTGGTTCGGAGCGCGGCTCGCCACCCCGCCGGCCGCCGAGGAGGACGGCTTTCCCTCCTATCGCTTCCGTCTGCTCGCCGAGCTGCCCGGGGCGGCTCGCGACCCGGCGCTCGCCCCCGGCGGCGACCGCATCGTCTTCGCCCTGGCCGACGGCGGCGGCGAGCGCGACCTCTGGACGCTCCCGGCGGCAGGAGGCGAGCCGGTTCGCCTGACCTCGGTGGGCGGCGACTGCGCCCAGCCGACCTGGGCGGGAGATCGGATCCTCTTCGCCCGCGGCGGTGACCTCTGGGAGGTGCCGGCCGCCGGCGGCGAGCCGCGGCGCCGGCTCGAGCGGGCCACCGCGCCGCGGCTCTCGGCCGACGGCCGCCGCCTCACCTTCCTGCGCGACCGACGCATCTGGTTGGCGGCCGGCGACGGATCGCAGGCCCGGCCGGTCGACGGTCTCCAGCCGACCCTCTTCGGCTACCTGGCGCGCGCCGCCTTCGCCCCCGACGGCGAACGGCTGGTGGTCTGGTGGCCCCGGCCCGACCGGCCGATGGGGGACCTCTGGGTCGTGCCGCTCGCCGCCGGCGTCCCGCGCCGCCTCACTCGGGTCGAGTCCCAGGGGCTAGGAGCCCCCGCCTGGACCGCCGACGGCCGCTGGATCCTCTGGAGCTCCGATCACGCCGGCTCGGCGACCCTCTGGCGGGTCGACGCCGACGGAGGGGAACCGATCCCGGTCACCCGGGGCGCCGGCGCCGACGGGGCCCCGGCGCCGAGCCGCGACCTCGCGCGGCTCGTCTACACCAACGAGCGGCGGCGGGCGACGCTCGACCGCCTCGAGCCGGCGAGCGGCGAGGTCGCCACGGTTTTCGAGCGCCGCGGGGCGCTGATCACGCCGGAGATCTCCTCGGCCGGCGACCGCGCCACCTTCTTCGCCCGGACGCCCGAGGGGCACCGCGTCTTCGTGCTCGACCTGCGCTCGGGCGAGGCGCGCCCCGTGACCGCCGGCCCGGTCGACACCCATCCGCGCTGGGTCCCCGGGGACCGGGCGCTGCTCTACTACCAGGCCGAGCCGGCGCCGGTCCTGCGCCGCCTGGAGCTCGAAACCGGCCGCGACGAGGTGATCGCCGCCCCCTTCCGCTGGGCGGCCGAGAACGCCGCCATGCTGGCCGCCGACGGGCGCCGGCTGGTCTACACGCGGCGCGCCGGGGGGCGGCTCGAGGCGACGGTGGTGCGCGATCTGGCGAGCGGTGCCGAGCGCGAGCTCGGCGAGGCGCTCTACAGTCCACGCTGGGTCCCCGGCGACGGCGCGGTCGCCGGCTCGCGGCTGAGCGACGGCCGGCTCCTCGTCTGCCCGGCCGACGGCGGGCCCTGCCGGGAGCTGACCGAGGGCGTCTCGGTCCGGCTCTCCCCCGACGGGCGCTCGCTCGGCTTCCTGCGCGGCTCGCCGCCCCGGCTGCTGCGGCGCGCGCTCGGCGGCGTGGACGAAGAGGTCCTGCTCGCGCTGCCGCGCTATGCCGCAGTCGACTTCGGCTGGGGGTTCGGCGCGGCCGGCGAGGTCTACTTCCACCAGCAGCGCGATGGCGCCGCCGAGCTCTGGATCGGCGAGGCTCCGGACCGCTCCCCCCGCTGACGGCCCAGCTCGCCCCGCCCAAGTCGCCGGCGGAAACACCGGGTGGAACCTCGACGTAAGAAAGGCGTGGACGTCACGTAGGAGCTTTCGGGGGTCGTGCGCTGTCGGCTCCGCCCCCTTCCGGGAGGAAACCTTGCGAACCGATCTGGCCCTGACCATCCTGCTGGCCCTGGCGCTCGGCGCGGCCGGCTGCAGCGGCGAAGGCAACGCCGACGACGG
>WYBK01000120.1 GCA_011525905.1 Acidobacteriota bacterium | reverse complement strand
GGCCGAGCCAGTACCCCGCGCCGACCAGCAGGGCGACGGCGCTCGCGCCCCCGGCAGCCAGCAGGAGCGGTGAGAGGACGCCTGAGGGGGGCGTCGGGTCCAGCGGCTCGACCGCGGTCGCCCCGCCCTCCGGCGCCCCCTCCGGGCCGGGCGGCGCCTCGCCCGGCGGCTCGCCGACCGATTCCAGCGTCCGGGCCGGCGCCTCGACCGAGGCGTAGCGCTGCGACGCGGGATCGAAGTAGGTCAGGCGAACCGGGGGGATCTCGAAGACGCCGGGCCGCTCGGGAACGAGCACGTAGCTCCACTCGCGCCGCGACTGCAGCGCGCCGCGGACGACCTCCTCGCCGGCCTCCGGCCGCGGCGGGTAGGCCACGAGACCTTCGGGCAACGCGATCTCGGGCGCGGCTAGCCCCTGCAGGTTGCCGCGGCTCTCGACCTCGAGCCGGTAGGTCGCCGCCTGGCCGGTCTCGACCCGTTCGCGGTCGAGCGCCGCGGCGACCTCGAGGTCGCCGACGATCCCGGCGAAACCCGGCGGCGGCGAGGGCAGCGGGCGGACTTCGAGCGTCAGGTCACTGGTTCGCACCCGCTTCGGAACGTCGCGGCCGAACGGGCCGAAGAACCCGGCGTCGGCGACCCGCAGCACCAGCTCGACCTCGATCGGCTCCAGCCGGAGCTTGCCGGGCTGAAGCGGATAGAGCGCGCGCTGCAGCATGACGACCTTGCCGTAGCGCTCGCCGTCGAGCTCGACCCAGTCCGGGCGCGCGCGCTCCGGCAGCGGCACCTCGCGCGCCCAGAAACCGCGAAAATCCGGCAGGCCCAGGGGGTTGAAGGCCGAGATGTCGGTCTGGGTGTAGAGCACCAGGCGGTAGCGGACCTGCTGGCCGACGAAGGGGGCGGGTGGGTCGATCTCGACGCGCACCTGGACCTTGGGCTCCTGCGCCGTTCGCCGTCGCGCCGAAGGACCGGGCCCGAAGAGCCCCTCGAACGGATCGCCGCCGAAGGGCGACGCGGGCAGCGGCTGTGGCGTCGCGGTGGCGGCCGGGGGGGCATCGACGACGTCGATCGCCTGGTCGGGCAGCTCGTGGACGGTGCCGTCGACGGCCACTCGCACGGCGAAGACGCGCGCCCGTCCCACCGCCCGCGGCCGGAGCCGCCAGATGAGCTGCGAGGAGCTCGAGGTGCGGCCGTTGACCCATTTGTGGCTCTGCGCCTGAAAGGGCCCCGACAGCCGCTCCAGGTTCTCGAGCTCGAAGGCGGGAACCACCTCGGCCGCCCCGAAGCCGCCGCGCGTGACCTGGATCTCGAGCGTGGCCGCCTCGCCCAGCGCGACCGGATCCGGCGCCAGCCGGACCGTGACCTGCGGCGCGTCGCCGGCGCGCGCGGCCGCGGCGGACGCCAGGACCGAGGCGAGGGCGATCGCCAGGGCGGGCAAGGTACCCCGGGCGGTCACCAGTCCTTCTCCACGCGGGCGCGCCGCTTCGCCTGGTCGAGCGCCCGTTCGCGTCGCTGCTGGCGCTCGAGGTCCTCGACCGCTTGGAGTAGCGCGGCGGCCTGCTCGGCGGTCATGTCGGGCTGGTCCTGGAAGCGGGGCGGCGGGGGCTGCCCCTGGCCCTCGCTGGGCTGCTCGGGCTCCTGCTGCGCGGATTCGGGCTCGGGCTGTCGCTGCTCATCCGATTCCCCTTCGCCCGACTCGTCCTCGCTCGGCTGCTGCTGTTGCTGCTGTTGCTGTTGCTGCTGCTGTCGTTGCTGCTGCTGTTGCTGCTGTTTCTCGAGCTCGAGCAGCGCCACTTCCAGGTTGTGCTTCGAGGGGAGGTGGCTCGACTCGCGTTTGAGCGCCTCGCGAAAGGCCTCGACTGCCCGTGCCGGATCGCCGGCGGCGAGGCGGGCGTTCCCGAGGTTGTACCAGGCTGCGGGCGCGAGCTCGGCCGGGGCGGCCTCGGTAGCCGACTCGAGCAGCGCCGCCGCGTCGGGCTGCGCCGCTTCGAGCTTCGCGGTGCCAGCGTTGAAGCGAGCGAGCGGGTCCTCGGGCCGTAGCCGGAGGGCGGCGTCGAAGGCGGGCAGCGCCGCCTCCGGGCGCCCCGCCGCGAGCTCGTCGAGCCCCTGCTGGGTGCGCTCGCGCGCGTTCCAGGCGAGCCGATCGGCCCAACTCGGCGCCGTCGCCGCCGGCGGCGCCGGCTCGGCGGCGACCAGCAGGAGCGGCAACAGCCAGGCGGCCTTCATGGCTCCGCCTCCGCGGCCGCTCGCCGGCGGTAGGGCGAGAGGGCGAGCAGCAGCAGCGCGGCGATGGCCGCGAGCGCGAGCGGCCACTGGAATCGCTCCTCGAGCGTGTTGACACTCGCGGATTCGAGGCTGCGCCCTTCCATTCGCGCGATGCGGCCGACGATCGGTGCCGGGTCGGCGCTCGAGCGCGCAGCCTCGAGATAGAAGCCGCCGGTCGCTTCGGCGACCTGCCGCAGCGTCTCGGGGTGGAGCCGGGAGACGACGACCTGTCCGCTCTCGTCGCGCTTGAAGTCGCCCGGACGGGCGGCGTCGGGGACCGGCGCGCCGTGCGCCGTGCCGACGCCGACCGCGTGCACCACGACGCCCCCCTCGCGCAGCCGCTCGATCACCCGGTCGAGCCCCTCGCCATGGTCCTCGCCGTCCGAGAGCAGGACGATCGCGCGGTGTTTTTCGCCCCCCTCCGGGAAAAGGGCGAGCGCCCGCTCGAGGGCCGGTGCGAGGCGCGTGCCGGGCAGCGGCAGGCTCCCCGGCTCGACCGCGTCGAGCAGCAGGTCGAGGACGGCCGTGTCGACGGTGAGCGGAGCCATGACCACGCCGACTCCCTCGGCCTGCACGAGCGCGACGCGGCTGCCCGGCAGGGTCTGGGCGATGCGCCGGACGAGCGACTGCGCCAGCCAGAGGCGCGACGGGGCGACGTCGCCGGCCGCCATCGACGCCGAGGTGTCGACCACGAAGACCACGTCGACGCCGCGCCGCTCGACCGTCTCGGTCGATTCTCCCCAGCGCGGACGCGCCAGCGCCAGAGCGGCGCCCGTCAGCGCGAGCGTCAGCAGCAGTCCGATCGCCCAGGGAGAGCGGGGTGGGCCGCCGATGCGCAGGCGTCCCGCGAGCCCGCGCGCGACCCAGGCGCGCTCGGCGCGGTTGCGGCGCGTCGTGATCCAGGCCGCAAAGAGCGCCGCGACGGGCGCGATCGCGAGCAGCAGGAGCAGGTGGGGTTCGGCGAAGGTCACGGCTCGGCGGTGATCCGGAGGGTGGAGGTCACGAGCGGCAACGCCAGGAGCGCGAGCGCCGCCCACGCGAAAGGCTGAAAACGCTCCTGGTAGCGGATGTAGCGTTTGACCTTGAGCGGCGTCTTCTCGAGGCGGTCGATCTCGGCGAAGACGCCGGCCAGGGCCTTCGGGTCGGTGGCGCGGAAGAAGGCGCCGCCGGTACGCTGCGAGATCGTCTGCAGCAGCTTCTCGTCGACCTCGACGCGCATCGTCACCTTGCGCATCTCGACCTCGCCGGTCCGCGGGTCGCGCACTGGCACCGGCACGCGCACGTCCCCCTCGGTGCCGACGCCCACGGTGTAGACCTTGATGCCCAGCCCCTCGGCGAGCGCCGCCGCGGAGAGCGGATCGATCTCGCCGCTGTTGTTGACGCCGTCGGTGACCAGGATCACGACCCGCGACTTGGCGCCGCTCGACTTGAGCCGCGACGCGGCGTTGGCGAGCGCCACGCCGATCGCCGTGCCGTCGGGTACGTCGTTGAGCTGAACCGAGTCGATCAGCTCGTCGAGCATCCGCCGGTCGGAGGTGAGCGGTGCCCGGGTGAGCGCCGTGCCGCCGAACACGGTCAGCCCGATGCGGTCGGCGGGGCGCTTGGCGACGAAGTCGCGCGCCACCCGCTTGGCGACCTCGAGGCGGTTCCTGGGCTGAAAGTCCTCCGCCCCCATGCTGCCCGAGATGTCCAGGGCGAGCTGAATGTCGATCCCCTCGGTGGTCGCCTCCTCCCAGGCGTAGCCGAGCTGCGGCCGCGCCAGCGCCAGGGCGAGCGCCGTGAAGGCGAGCAGGCGCGCATAGAAAGGCAGGTGCAGGCGCCAGCCGCCGGCCGTCTTCGCCGGCAGGCGGGAGACCGCGAGCGCGCCGTGGCCGCTGCGGCGGTGG
The DNA here is from genome assembly GCA_011525905.1 of Acidobacteriota bacterium. Taxonomy (GTDB): domain Bacteria; phylum Acidobacteriota; class Thermoanaerobaculia; order Multivoradales; family JAGPDF01; genus JACTMI01. The sequence goes on along the minus strand of WYBK01000120.1, from coordinate 945 downwards.
TGGAACCAGACGAGCGGCGGCAGGGCGAGCAGCAGCAGCAGCCAGGCCGGGTCGGCCAGCAGTGGCCAGTTGCTCATGCGGCGGGCTCCGCGGGCTCCGCCGCAGGACGGAGGTGGGTCTCGACCGCGGCGCCGACCTCGCGCGCCTCGGCGATGCGCGCCTCGAGATCGGCACCGCTGGCCGATCGCCGACCGAACTTCACCAGGTCGCCTTCGCGCAACAGCCGTGCGACTCGGCGCACCAGGGCCGCATCGAGGTGGCGAGCGGCGAGTGCCCGCTCGATCTCGCGCGTCGACGACTCGAGGGCGGGGAAGGCCAGCGCGCGCCCGAGGTAGCGGCGCAGCGCGTGCGAGAGCGCGGCGTGCCCGAGCTCGGGCTGGGCCCCGGCGAGCGCGTCGAGCGCGGCGAGCAGCTCGGCGTGCGGCGGCGCCGCGGGCGCCGCGGCGTCCGCGAATCGCCGCCGGCGGGCGAGCAGCGCCGCGGCGAGGATCGCCGCGAGCATGCCCCCGATCGCCCAGAAGACCGCCACCGGCAGGTCGAGCGGCCGGGGCGGCTCGGGGGGGAGCGGAGCGACCTCGGGTTCCTCGGCGGGGAGCACCGACCGCACCTCGAGGGCGAGCGTGGCGGGCGTCGTCGCGAGCGCCGGGCCCGAGGGGCCGCGACGCACTTCGACGGGCGGCAGCGCGATCGCGCCGGGGCGGAAGGCGGTGATCCGGAGCCGCTGCCGCAGGCGGGTGCCGTCTCCGACGCGCGTCCGCTCGACCGGTCCGGCCTCCAGGACCTCGGCCTCGCCCCAGCCCTTCGCCCAATCGGGAAAGAGCGCGTCGGCGCCATCGCCCTCGACGACCAACTCGAGCGTCGCCGCCACCGGATCGCCGACGGTGAGCGCGGGCGGATCGAGCGTCACGGCGACCGCGTCCGGCGCTGTGGCGGGGGAGGCCGCCG
>WYBK01000119.1 GCA_011525905.1 Acidobacteriota bacterium | reverse complement strand
GGGGACACGTACCCAGCTGCGCTGGGAACATGTCCCCGAATCGCGTCGTGCTCGGGCGCGTCTTAGAGCGAGGCGGAATCCCAGCTCGACGTGTCGCCGGTCTCGAAGTCGTCCCAGGAGAGGAAGGCCGGGTCGGGGACGTGCATGACGATGCAGTGGAGGACGCCGGCCGAGCCGACGACCGCGTCGGAGTCGATCGGCACGATCTGGTGGCCGGGGAAGGCGGCGGCGAAGGCGGCGAGCGCCTGGGCGTTCTCGGCCGGGTAGGCGTCGTACTGCGGCACCAGCACCAGGCGGTTGAAGATCACGGCGTTGGTGTAGGTGTAGTGGATGCCGAAATTCCGCCAGCCAGGCGTGCGGTAGACCGTGGCGCCCGCCGCCTCGAGCGCGTCGACGGCGTCCTCGGTGATCTGGCGCGGGATGCCGCCCCCTTCGCTCGCGGCGTACTCGCCGACGATCGCCCGTCGGGGGCCGGCCGGCAGCAGCCACATGTCGATGTGCCGGGTCGAGTCGTAGCTGTCCGGGAAGCCGGGCCAGATCGTCACGTCGAGGTTCTCGTAGGCAGCGAAGAGCTGGAGGACGTCGGCCGCGTCGAGGTCGGGGTTCTCGTCGATCTCGAGCACCAGATCGCTCATGTAGGCGCTGCCGTCGCCGAAGAGGTGGAAGTTGCCGCCGCCATGGACGAGGGGCAGGTCGTAGTCGACGTGCCCCCAGGCCGTGGCGATCGCGTCGGGCAGGACGTCGTCGAGCGGCCGCGGGCGGTTGTAGTCGTGGTCGACGCTCGCCGGCTGCTTGTCGACGTCGACGAAGCGCGGCCCGTAGTCGCGGATCCAGACCGAGTCGGTCGGAGCGATGAGGAACTCGACCTGGCTCATGTCGGCGCCGGCGCCGGCGAGCGTGGCGGCCGCGCTCGTCTGCTCGCCGGCGCTGTCGACGACCACCCAGACGGTCGCCTCGGCATCGCCGGTGGTCACCGCCACGGTCATCGCGGTGAGCACCGAGGTGAACGCATCCCAGCTGATCAGCAGGCCGAGGTTTCGGGCGTACTCGGGCTGGGTGCGGATCTCGCCGGCCGGCGGCGCCAGCGGCTCGAGCGGCACTCGGCGCTCCGGCACCCGCTCGCCCGGCGCCAGCCCGCGCGGCAGCGGCGGTCCCTCGAGATCGACGATCGCCTCGAGCACCTCCCGCGGCGGCACCACGGCGACCTCGCCCAGCGCCGGCGCCGCGAGCGCGAGCGGCACCAGGAGCGCCAGGAACCCCTGGCCGGCGCGTCGTCTCATGGCGCGGGGCGCCTCAGCGCCCTCGCCAGGCCGCAGGGCGCTTCTGGAGGAAGGCTTCGACGCCCTCCCGCTTGTCCTCCGAGGAGAAGCAGAGGCAGAAGAGGTCGCGCTCGTAGAGGATGCCCTCTTCGATCGCCAGCCGCTCGGAGGCGCGCACGGCCTCCTTGGCGACCTTGAGCGTGAGCGGGCTCTTGCTGGCGATCTTCTGCGCCAGCTCGAGGGTCCTGGCGCGCAGCTCGTCGTGCGGCACCACCAGCTCGACCAGGCCGAGCTCCTTTGCCTCGGCGGCGCCGATCATGTCGCCGGTGAGGATCAGCCGCAGCGCCTGACCGGTTCCGACCAAGCGGGGGAGACGCTGGGTGCCGCCGCCCCCCGGAATCAGGCCGAGGTTGATCTCCGGCTGGCCGAAGCGCGCCTTCTCCGAGGCGACGCGCAGGTCGCACGACATCGCCAGCTCGCAGCCGCCGCCCAGGCAGAAGCCGTTGATCATCGCGATCACCGGCTTGGGGAAGCTGGCCATGACGTCGAAGATGCGCGGGCTGCGCATCGCCCAGCGCTGGTCGAAGGGGGAGCGCCCCTCGAACTCGGCGATGTCGGCGCCGGCGATGAACGACTTCTCGCCGGAACCGGTGATCACGACCACGCCGACGCCGTCGTCCCCCTCGATCTCGGCGAGCGCGGCGAGCAGCTCGACGCGCACCTGCTCGGAGAGGGCGTTCAGCTTGTCGGGGCGGTGGATGGTCAGGATCGCGACGCGACCCTCGCGCTCGGAAAGGACGACGGCGGACATGGTCTTCTCCTCCTGGAAACGGCCGGCGCGCTTCAGTCGGCGGCCGGAGTCAGGGTGAAATCGAGGCGCGCTTCGACGACGAAGGTGATGCCGACCTCCTCGACCGGACGGATCTCGTGCGCCTCGCGCCGGTAGAGCTGCTCGCGCCAGATCGTGAGCGTCGCCGGGTCGATCAGGCGCGAGACGTTGCCGGTGATCTGATAGCCGCTCGCCCTCGGACCGGGAGCGGCCGGATCGAAGCGTGAGCGGACGCGCGGCGTGAGCTCCACCGCTCCGGGGATCTCGAGCAGCGCGCTCCGGACGTAGGCCACCCGCTGGCGGAGCAGGCGGCCGTTCGGCGTCTCATCCCAGGGCCCGACGCGGAAGAGCACGTCGTGCGGCGCCCAGCCGTCGTCGGTCGGATGGGCATGGTGGAACCAGTAGTCGCGGTCGAGCTCGAGCGTCTGCCCGGCCAGGATCTCGTAGGTCGCGTACCAGTCGGCGCGCTCGGCGTCGCCGAAGCGCCCCTCGGCCAGACGCTTCTCGGCGCTCTTCTTGGACTCCCCCTCGAGCAGCGGCACCATCCGCTCGAGGTTCTCGCGCGCGCCCTCGAGGCGCTGGAAGGCGCCGTCGGCGCCGATCACGTAGGTCAGCCGGTTGCGCTTCAGCTGGTCGAGCAGCTTGCTCTCCAGCCGCTCGCCGTCCATGGCGAGCGCGACGTCGCGGGTCACTTCGGCCAGCCGGTATCCGACGCCTGCGCGGGTGAACGTCCGGCGCGCCAGCAGACCCGCCTCGACGACCTCCCGGTTGCCGCCCCACTTGATCGTCCCGGTGCCGTAGGCGCGCAGCTCGTAGCCGCGGTCGACCGGCGGCGCGAAGGTGAACGTCACCGTCTCGGCGGCGGACGCGGCCGCCGTCAGCGCGAACGCCAGCGGGCCGAGCGCCGCCGCGCGGAGGAGAGCGCGCGAGCGGCTCAGCGGTGCCTCCAGCGCGGCGGGCGCTTCTCGAGGTAGGCCGCGAGCCCTTCGGTCAGGTCCTCGGTGCGCGACAGCTCGTCCAGGTAGAGGCGCTCGGCCTCGGCGAGCGCCGCCGGGAAGGGGCGGGCCTCGCCGGCGCGCACCGCGCGCTTGGTCAGGCGGCCGACGGCCGCGCTCTGGGCGAGGATCGACTCTTCGAGCGCGGCGAGCGCCGCGTCGAGCGCCGCGGTGTCGGCGGCGCGCCGGTGGACGAGGCCGAGCCGCTCGGCCTCGGCGGCGTCGAGGGTGCGGCCGGTCAGCAGCAGCTCGAGCGTCGGTCCGGTCCCGATCCGGCTCGGATAGAGCGCCGCCGCGACCGGCGGGAAGCAGCCGAGCCGGATCTCCGGCTGGCCGAAGCGGGAGCGCTCGGTGGCGAACACCAGGTCGCAGCAGGCGGCGAGCTCGAAGCCGCCGCCGAGGCAGTGGCCGTCGACGCGGGCGACGGTCAGGGCGTCGAGCTCGCGCAGGCGACGCAGGGCGCCGTGGAAGGAGAGCAGCATCCGGTCGACCCGGTCCGGCGTGTGGTCCTGGATCGACACCCCGGCCGAGAAGGCCCGATCGCCGGTCGCGGCCAGGACCAGCAGCTGCAGGTCACGTTGGGCCTCGAGCTCGGCGAGCGCCGCGTCGAGCTCGGCGAGCAGCTCGAGGTCGAGGATCTGCAGCGGCGGGCGGTCGAGCCGGAGCGTCGCGGCTCGCTGCCGCCGCTCGAGCCGCACCGGCGCGCTCACCGCCGAGCCTCCTCCGGCTCGGGCGTCACCGGGGCCGCCGCGCGGCGCGCGGCGCGCGCCCGCTCGGCCTCCTCGACGAAATCGGCGAAGAGCTCGCGGTGCGCCGGGTGGGCGACCAGGTTCTCGGGGTGCCACTGCACCGCCCGCAGCCACCAGTCTTCGCCCGCCCAGGCGAGCGCCTCGACGGTGCCGTCGGGCGCCCGGGCGACCGGCACGAGGCCGGCGCCGAGCTGGAGCACGCCCTGGTGGTGGCGGCTGTTGACCTCGAGCGGCGCGTGCCGCGCCAGGCGCGCGGCGAAGGGGTGGGCCGTCGCGCCGACCGCGACCGTGTGGGCGACGTGGTCGAGCGCCCAGCCCCGATCGACGAAGCAGTCGTGGCCGCTCGCGCCGTGCTGCAGCGCCAGGTCCTGCCAGAGCGAGCCGCCGAGGAAGACGTCGATCATCTGCAGCCCGCGGCAGATGCCGAAGACCGGCAGCGCCCGCGCGCGGGCGTGGTGGAGCAGATCCCACTCCATCTGGTCGCGCTCGGCGTTCGGGTCGTCGAGCTCGACCCCGGGCAGGCGCGGCTGGTGGTAGAGGCAGGGCTGCAGGTCGGCGCCGCCGGTCAGCAGCAGGCCGTCGGCCTCGGCGACCACCCCGGAGAGGTCGACCTCGTTGGTGCGCCCCGGCGTCGCGAGGTAGATCTCCTCCTCGCCGACGCCGCAGAGCGCGAGCGCTTCGAGGTAGGGAGCGACCCGCTTCTCGCGGGCGTAGGCGACGATCAGCTTCGGCACGCGCGTCGCTCCCTCAGGCCGCCCGTTCGATCAGCGCGGCCGCGCCCATGCCGCCCGAGACGCAGAGAGTGGCCAGTCCGAGCGTCTGGCCGCGCGCGGCCAGGCCGTGGATCAGCGTGGTGACGATGCGCGCGCCGGTGGCGCCGATCGGGTGGCCGAGCGCGATGGCGCCGCCGTCCGGGTTGACCCGCTCGGGGTCGAAGGGGAGCTCGGCGAGGCAGGCGACCACCTGCGAGGCGAACGCCTCGTTCAGCTCGACCGTCTCGATCGCCGCGAACGGCAGGCCACTGCGCGCGAGCAGGTTGCGCGTCGCGGGCACCGGGCCGATCCCCATGATGCGCGGGTCGACGCCGACCACCTCCCAGTCGAGCAGCCAGGCCGCGGGGGCGAGCCCGAGGCGCTCGACCGCGGCCTCGGAGGCGACCACCATCGCCGCGGCGCCGTCGGTGATCCCCGAGGCGTTGCCGGCGGTCACGGTGCCCGCCGCGCGGAAGACCGGCGCCATGCGCGCCAGCGTCTCGAGCTCGACGCCGTCGCGCGGGTGCTCGTCGCGGTCGACGACCGTTTCCCCCTTGCGGCCGGCGACCGCCACCGGCGCGACCTCGGCGGCGAAGCGGCCCGACTCGCGCGCCACCTGGCAGCGCCGCTGGGTTCGGCAGGCCCAGGCGTCGGCCTGCGCGCGGGAGACGCCGCGCTCGGCGGCGAGCTCCTCGGCGGTCTCGCCCATCACCAGGCCGGAAAGCGGGTCGTCGAAGCCGTCGCGGTACATGCCGTCGGTCAGCTGGTCGTGGCCGAGCCGGTAGCCCCAACGGGCGCGGGGGAGCAGGTAGGGGGTGTTCGACATGCTCTCGGTGCCGCCGGCGAGCACCACCTCGGCCTCGCCGAGCAGGATCGTCCGCGCCGCGGAGAGAATCGCCTGCAGCCCCGAGGCGCAGGCCTGGTTGACGGTGAAGGCGGGGCGGTCGACCGGCACGCCGGCGCGGAAGGCGATCTGCCGCCCGCTGTTCGGGCCGGCGCCCGCCTGGCGGCCATGGCCGAAGATCGTCTGGTCGACGCGCTCGGCCGGCAAGGCGGCGCGCTCGAGGCAGGCCCTCGCCGCGGCGACCCCGAGGTCGACGGCGGAGAGCGGGGCCAGGACGCCGCCGAACTTGCCGATCGGCGTCCGGATCGGCGCGACGAGGGCGAGCCGCGGGCGCGCCACGCTCGCCTCAGCGCGCCTGGAAGGCGGGGGAGCGCTTCTCGACGTAGGCCGCGAGCCCCTCCTTGGCGTCCTCGCTCTGGAAGAGCTGCTGCTGCAGCTCGCGCTCGAGCGTCAGGGCCGACTCGAACGGGATCTCGGCGCCCGACTGCACCGACCGCTTGATCCGTCCGACCGCCCGGGCCGCCTTGCCCGGCGGGCAAAACTGCGCCGCGTAGGCCTGCACCTGCTCGAGGAAGGTCTCGCGCGACTCGGCGTCGAACACCAGGTCGACCACGCCCAACCGCTCGGCCTCTTCGACGCCGAACAGCCGCCCGGTGACCATCAGCTCGATCGCCCGCGACTTGCCGACGATGCGCACCAGCCGCTGCGTGCCGCCGGTGCCGGGCAAGACGCCCAAGGAGACCTCGGGCAGGCCGTACTTGGCGCTGCCCCGCCGCGCGATGCGCAGGTCGGCCGCCATGGCGATCTCGAGGCCGCCGCCCACCGTGTTGCCGTTGAGCGCGGCGATCACCAGCTTCGGCGTCTGCTCGAGCCGCGACAGCGTCTCGTTGGCGTGCAGGCAGAAGTAGTACTTGAAGGTCGGGTCGGAGGTCTTCAGCATGTTGATGTTGGCGCCGGCGCAGAACATCTTCTCGCCCGCGCCGGTGATCACGATGACGTGCACCGCCGGGTCGAAGCGGGCCGCGAGGATCCCCTCGTCGAGCGCCCGCATCATCTCGTGCGTGTAGGTGTTGGCGGGCGGATCGTCGAGCGTCATCCAGGCGACGCCGTCCCGGACCTCGTAGTGGACCAGCGTGCGCGAAGCGTTGTCGGCGGCGTTGTGCGACATTCCGTCTCCTCCTGTCTCCAAGGGTGGCCGGCGGGGCGCGCCGGCGAGCTCGAGCTTCCGTCGGCGGGGGATTCTTTCACGCCCCGCGCGCGCCGGTCCACGCTCGCCTTGACCCTCGTCCGAAGCTGCTCCTACAATGGCCGATCGGGCCCCCACACCCCAGATGATCACCGGCTACAACACCGACGTCCGCCACGGCGACATCGTCCTGCACGTGCAGACGGAGGACAAGGGCGTCGACAATCCGTTCATCGAGAGCGTGATCTACGTGCGCGGCCAGGTGCTGGCGACCAAGCGGACCGGCTACGCCCAGCTGCTCGAGGAGGGCAAGGGGGCCGCCGAGATCGCCGCGACGATGGAGCATCAGCACCGCACCATCCTGGCCGCGATCAAGGCGGGGCGCTTCGACGCCAAGCTCGAGCAGGTCTTCGGCACGCCGCCGCCCGCGGCGGGGGCGAGCGACACCATCCTGCGCTCGAGCGCGATCGGCGACAATGGCAACGGAGCCGCCCCGGGCGACACCCGCCCGCCGGCCGGCGCGCCGATTCCGGCGACCACGGCGCGCATCGAGCCGGGCGCCGAGGAGGGCGCGGAGCCGGGGCCGACGCTCGACCAGGTGATCCTCGAGTACCTGTCGATGGAGGCCGAGCACGAGCAGCTGGTGTTGACGCTCGACGGTCAGGAGGAGATCCAGCCCGGCCGGGTCAACAACCTGACGCTGCGCGCCTCCTCGTCGAAGACCGGGCTGCCGATCGCCGGCGTCCAGGTCGCGGTCAAGATGCTCTCGACGGTCGCCGACCCGCGCACCCTGCTGGTCGCCGAGACCGACGACGTCGGCGCGGTCGAGTTGCAGCTCGAGGTGCCGCCGTTCGACCGCGGCTCGGCCGCGCTGATCATCTCGGGTGCCTCGGACCTCGGCCGCGCCGAGATCAAGCAACTGCTCTGACGCGGCGCCCGCCGCCGCGGGTTGTCTCGGGCGGCGCGGTTGGTTATCATCCCTCGCCGGAGCGGGCCGCTAGCTCAATTGGTAGAGCAGCAGACTCTTAATCTGCGGGTTGTAGGTTCGATTCCTACGCGGCTCACCAGCTCCCCCTCTCCCCCTTCCGGAGCGCTCCCTGCGAGCCCGAGCGGGCACCGCCGCGAGGCCGGTGCCGAGGGCGCTAGACTCCCCGGTGGGCGAAAGTGGCGGAACCGGTAGACGCGCTAGATTTAGGATCTAGTCCCGAGACTTCGGGTTGGGGGTTCGAATCCCCCCTTTCGCACCACTCCCCGACCCCGGAAAGAGACAGGAAGAGCCCCGGATGAGCGTGGTTTTGGCAGTCGAAGAGGTCGGCCCCGGCCGCAAGCAGCTCAAGATCGAAGTACCGCAGCCCGCGGTCGAGGCGGAGACCGAGCGGGTCTCGCGCGAGTACGGCAAGAAGGCGCGGCTGCCCGGCTTCCGCAAGGGCAAGGTGCCGCCCCACCTGGTCAAGCGCCATTTCGGGCCCGACATCCGCCAGGAGGTGCTCGAGCGGCTGGTCCCCCGGTACTGGCGGCAGGCGGCCGCCGAAAAGGGGGTCGAGCCGCTCACTCCTCCCGAGTTCGGCGACGTTCATCTGCACGACGGCGAGGCGCTGACCTTCACCGCGACCGTCGACGTGCGCCCCGAGATCGAGCTGCGCAACTACCAGGACTTCGCGCTGCCCGATCCGCCGGTCGAGCCGACCGCCGCGGAGGTCGCGGAGGCGATCGCCGACCTGCGCCGCAGCCACGCGGCCTGGGAGACGGTCGAGCGCGCCGCCGCGGTGGGCGACCGGGTGCGCGTCGAGATCGCCGAAGTCGGTCCGGAGGGCCCCGGCGAGGCGCGGGCGGCGGAGCTCGAGGTCGGCGGCCCGCGCTACTGGGAGGAGCTGTCGGCGACCGTGACCGGCCTCGCTCCCGGCCAGAGCGGCCGCTTCACCCGGCTGAAAGGGGAGGGGGAGGCGGCGACGGCCCAAGGGTACGAGGTGAGGCTGGTCGAGGTGCGCGAGCCGAAGCTGCCGGAGCTCGACGACGCCTTCGTCGCCCATTTCGGCCGTTTCGCGAGCGTCGCCGACTTCGAGGCCGACGTCGAGCGGCGGCTGCGCACGGCCAAGCAGGACGCCGCCCGCCAGCAGCGGGAGACGGCGCTGCTCGACCAGCTGACCGAGCGCCATCCGTTCGAGGTGCCGGCCGGCGTCGTGCATCACGAGACCGAGGAGCTGCTGCGCGACTACGCCGAGAACCTGGCCCGCCAGGGCGTCGACCTCGAGAAGGCGCAGATCGACTGGCAGAAGATGGGCGAGGACGCGCGTCCCCATGCCGAGCGCCGGGTCAAGGCGCGCCTGCTGCTCGACGCGATCGCCAACGCCGAGGGGATCGAGGTCGGCGAGAAGGAGTTCGAGCAGGCGATCGCCGTGCTGGCGCGCGCGCAGGGCGTGGCGAGCCACGCCCTGCGGCACCGGCTCGACGAGACCGGTCAGCTCGCGGGCCTGCGTTCGCGCATGCGGCGCGAGAAGACGATCCGGCGCTTGCTGGGCGAGGAGCCCGCGCCGGCGGACGGAGAGCAGCAGGGCAAGTGAGCGGGGCCGGAGCCCCGGGAGAGACTCGATGCTAGTACCGATGGTGGTGGAGCAGACCAGCCGCGGCGAGCGCGCGTACGACATCTACTCGCGCCTGCTCAAGGACAACATCATCTTCCTCGGCCGGACGATCGACGACGACGTCGCCAGCCTGGTGATCGCCCAGATGCTCTTCCTCGAGGCGGAGAATCCGGAGCGCGACATCCACCTCTACATCAACTCGCCGGGCGGCTCGGTCACCGCCGGCCTGGCGATCTACGACACCATGCAGTACATCAAGCCGGACGTCGCGACGCTCTGCGTCGGCCAGGCGGCCTCGATGGCGGCGGTCCTGCTGGCGGCCGGCCGGGCCGGCAAGCGCACCGCCCTGCCCAACAGCCGGGTGCTGATCCACCAGCCCTGGACCTCCGGCATGGGCGGCCAGGCGACCGACATCGAGATCCACGCCCGTGAGCTGCTCAAGCTGCGCGAGAAGATCGACGAGATCCTCGCGGCCCACACCGGCCGGACCAAGGATCAGGTCCACACCGACACCGAGCGCGACAAGATCCTCTCGGCCGGAGAGGCGGTGGAGTACGGCCTCGTCGACCAGGTGATGGAGCGTCGCAAGTCCTGATCGCTCCGTCTGTTAGTATTCGAGAAGGGCTGCCGGGCGCCGCGCGGCTGTGGGCCGCGGCGGCGGAGTCGCCGGCGGAATAGCCGGAAGCCGGCGCGGCGTTTTACGCTCTGAGGGTCGGGGCGTGGGCGTTGTGCCCGCCGAACCGACGGCGGGTCTCGCGCGTACCGGGGGACGGAGGAGAGATGCCCAAGAAAGAAACCGGCGACGACGCCCTGCGCTGCTCGTTCTGCAACAAGAGCCAGCGGGAGGTCAAGAAGCTGATCGCCGGCCCGACGGTCTTCATTTGCGACGAGTGCGTCGACATCTGCCTCGACATCATCGCCGAGGACCGACTGCTCGAGCAGCAGCAGGAGACCAAGCTCCCCAAGCCCCACGAGATCAAGGCGATGCTCGACGAGTACGTCATCGGGCAGGAGATCGCCAAGAAGAAGCTGGCGGTGGCGGTCTACAACCACTACCGGCGCATCGACTTCTCCGAGCGCGCGAAGAACGACGTCGAGCTGCAGAAGTCGAACATCCTGCTGATCGGCCCGACCGGCACCGGCAAGACCTTGCTGGCGCAGACGCTGGCGCGCATCCTCTCGGTGCCGTTCACCATCGCGGACGCGACCACGCTCACCGAGGCGGGCTACGTCGGCGAGGACGTCGAGAACATCATCCTCAAGCTGTACCAAGCCTCGGGCAACGACAAGGACAAGACGCAGCGCGGCATCGTCTACATCGACGAGGTCGACAAGATCGCCCGCAAGGGCGAGAACCCCTCGATCACCCGCGACGTCTCCGGCGAGGGCGTGCAGCAGGCATTGCTCAAGATCCTCGAGGGCACGATCTGCAACGTGCCGCCGCAGGGCGGCCGCAAGCACCCGCACCAGGAGTTCCTGCAGATCGACACGACCAACATCCTGTTCATCTGCGGCGGCGCCTTCGTCGGCCTCGAGGAGCACGTCGAGCGCCGGCTCAATCGCAAGACGATGGGCTTCGGCGCCGAGATCCGGGGCAAGAAGGAAAAGGCCAGGCTCAACCCGCTCGACAGCGTGCTGCCGGAGGACGTGATCAAGTTCGGCATGATCCCGGAGTTCGTCGGCCGGCTGCCGGTGGTCGCCACCCTCGAGCTGCTCGACGAGGCGGCGCTGGTGCGCATTCTCAGGGAGCCCAAGAACAGCCTGGTCAAGCAGTACCAGACCATGTTCGAGTTCGAGGACGTCAAGCTCCGCTTCACGGACGAGGCGATCAAGGCGGTGGCCGCCGAGGCGCTCAAGCGCAACGTCGGCGCGCGCGGCCTGCGCATCATCCTGGAGGAGCTGATGCTCGAGCTGATGTACGACATCCCGTCGCAGCGCGACATCTCCGAGTGCGTGATCACCGAGGAGACGGTGATCCACCGCACGCAGCCGCTCACCACCCTGCGCAAGGCGGTCTGATGCCGCCGTTCGTCGAGCGCGAGCGCGAGAGCCTGCCGGTCGTCCCGCTGCGGGACATGGTGGTCTTCCCGCACATGATGGCGCCGTTCATCGTCGGCCGCGAGCCCTCGGTGCGTGCCCTGGAGCTGGCGCTCGGCGGCCCGGCGCGCCGCATCTTCCTGGTCGCCCAGCGCGACCCGAAGATCGACGACCCGGTGCGCGACGACCTCTACGACCTGGGTGTCGTCGCCCGCGTCGTGCAGAACCTCAAGCTGCCCAACGGCAACATCAAGGTGATGGTCGAGGGCGTCAAGCGCGCCCGCCTGGTGGCGCTCGAGGAGCGCGAGGGGACGCTCTGGGCCGACCTCGAGAGCTACGAGGTCCAGTACCCGGTCGAGGAGAAGCTGCAGCTGTTCATGAACAAGGTGCTCGGCACCTTCGAGCAGTACGCCAAGCTGTCGCAGCACCTGGCGTTCGAGGGCCTGATGCCGACCTTGAAGCTCGACGAGCCCGACCGCCTCGCCGACACGCTCGCAGCCCACCTGACCGTGGCGACGCCCGAGAAGCAGGCGCTGCTCGAGCTGCTGTCGCCCTACGAGCGGTTGCAGCGGCTCGAGGATTTGCTCGAGGTCGAGATCGAGAAGATCCACCTCGACAAGCGCATCAACGTGCAGGTCAAGAAGCAGATGGAGAAGGCCCAGAAGGAGTACTACCTCAACGAGAAGATCAAGGCCATCCATCAGGAGCTGGGCCGGAAGGACGACCGCTCGGACGAGATCGCGGAGCTCAAGGAGAAGATCGAGAAGGCGGGCATGCCCAAGGCGGCGCGCGAGAAGGCCGATCAGGAGCTCAAGCGCCTGGAGGCGATGCCGCCGGTCTCCGCCGAGGCCACCGTCTCGCGTAACTACGTCGAGTGGCTGGTCTCGATGCCCTGGAAGAAGTCGTCCAAGGAGCTGCGCGACCTGACCAAGGCCGAGGAGATCCTCAACTCCGACCACTACGGCCTCGAGAAGATCAAGGAGCGCATCCTCGAGTTCCTGGCGGTGCGCCAGCTGACCAGGGAGACGCCGTCGCAGATCCTCTGCTTCGTCGGCCCGCCGGGAGTCGGCAAGTCGTCGCTGGCCTCCTCGATCGCGCGCGCCGTCGGCCGCAACTTCGTGCGCCTGTCGTTGGGCGGCGTGCGCGACGAGGCCGAGATCCGCGGCCACCGCCGCACCTACATCGGCGCCTTCCCGGGTCAGATCATCCAGATGATGAAGAAGGCCGGCACGGTCAACCCGGTCTTCCTGCTCGACGAGGTCGACAAGATGTCGATGGACTTCCGCGGCGACCCGTCGGCGGCGTTGCTCGAGGTGCTCGACCCGGCCCAGAACCACGCCTTCGTCGATCATTACCTCGACGTCGAGTACGACCTCTCGAAGGTGATGTTCATCGCCACCGCGAACGTCGCCGACCCGATCCCGGCGCCGCTCAAGGACCGCATGGAGGTCATTCAGCTCTCGGGCTACACCTTGAACGAGAAGCTGGCGATCGCCACCCAGTTCCTGGTGCCCAAGCAGCTCAAGGCGCACGGGCTCGACGCCGCTCGCATGGCCTTCGACGACGAGGGTCTGCGCACGCTGATCGAGAGCTACACGCGCGAGGCGGGCGTGCGCAACCTGGAGCGCGAGATCGCCTCGATCTGCCGCAAGATCGCCCGCCGGATCGTCGGCCGCGGCGGGGAGGCGGTCGCCGACGCGCCGGTCGCGATCGGCGCCGAGACGGTCGGCGAGCTGCTGGGTAAGGCGCGCTTCCGCCCCTGGCGCGCCGAGGCGCGCCCGGAGGTCGGCGTCACCACCGGCCTCGCCTGGACCGCCGTCGGCGGCGAGATCCTCGAGACCGAGGTCGGCCTGATGCGCGGCAGCGGCAAGCTGATCCTGACCGGCAAGCTCGGCGAGGTGATGCAGGAGTCGGCGCGCGCCGCGGTCTCCTACCTGCGCAGCCGAGCCAGCCTGTTCGGCATCGATCCCGATTTCGCCGAGAAGCACGACCTGCACATCCACGTCCCGGAGGGCGCGATCCCCAAGGACGGTCCCTCGGCGGGCATCACCATGGCGACCGCGCTGGTCTCGGCGCTGTCGAAGATCCCGGCGCGGCGCGACGTGGCGATGACCGGCGAGATCACCTTGCGCGGCAAGGTGCTGCCGGTCGGCGGCATCAAGGACAAGGCGCTCGCGGCGTTTCGCGCCGGCATCACCGAGCTGATCCTGCCGCGCGAGAACGAGAAGGACCTGGAGGACGTGCCGGCGGAGGTACGGGAGGTCATCCAGGTGCACCTGGTCGACTCGATGGACGACGTGCTGCGAGTGGCGCTCGCGGGCACGCTTGCGTCGGCCGGGCCGAATGAGACACAATTGGGCGCGGCGCCGTCGGAGCCACCGATGGGTTCGGGGTCGCTCGCCCACTGACGCAGCGTGCCGGGCGGGCGGCTCGCAGGCCGCCGGCGAAAGTTCCAAGTCCCACAACCGAGGCTCGAAGCCGTCTCCCGCTCGCGCGGGCTCCGGGCGACCGGAGGCGCCGGGCGAAGCACGACACCGACAGTGAAGATCGAGTCCTCGGAGTTCGTGCGATCGAGCGTCGCAATCGCCGACCTGGTGGCGGACGGCGATCCGCAGGTGGCCTTCGCGGGCCGCTCGAACGTGGGCAAGTCGAGCCTGTTGAACCGGCTGCTCGGCGCGAAGCTGGCGCGAACCAGCTCGACGCCGGGCCGCACGCAGACGATCAACTACTTCCGGGTGAACCGGCGCTACTGGTTCGTCGATCTCCCGGGATACGGTTTCGCCCGCGCCGCGCGGGTGGACCGTCAGAGGTGGGCGGCGACGGTGGCGGGCTATCTCGCCACGGGCGCCGAGCGCCGACTGGTGGTGCAGCTGGTCGACGCCAAGGTCGGAGCGACGCCGCTCGATCTGGGCGCGGCCGAGTATCTCGAATCGCTCGGGGCTCGGCGGGTCGCGGTGGCGACCAAGCTGGACAAGCTGAAGCGCGGCGAGAGAGCAGCCGCCCTGGCGGGCATCGCGAGCACGCTGGGGCTCGACCCAAGGACAGCGGTCCTCGCCGTCTCGGCGGTCACAGGGGAGGGCATTCGTGAACTCTGGAAACTCATCGCAGACTTTCTCGCGGGGCAGGTCCCGGCGAAACCGTAGGAGAGGAAAGCCCGGCATGCCCAAGGTCACGGATCACGACATTCCGATCGAGGCGCTCGAGGGCCTCGCGGCGGAGGGCCTGCCGGAGGGCGCCGAGGGCGGCAACGGCAAGCAGATGCTCGACATTCGCGCTCTCAAGGAGATGAACATCGGCGAGCTGACGCAGGTCGCCAAGGACCTCGGAGTCGAGGGCGCGGCGGGCATGCGCAAGCAGGAGCTGATCTTCAAGATCCTGGAGGCGCAGACCAAGTCTTCGGGCCTGATCTTCGCCGAGGGCGTGCTCGAGTGCCTGCCGGACGGCTTCGGCTTCCTGCGCGCCCCCGAGTACAACTACCTGCCCGGTCCGGACGACATCTACGTCTCGCCCTCGCAGATCCGCCGCTTCGACCTGCGCACCGGCGACACCGTCTCCGGCCAGGTCCGGCAGCCCAAGGACGGCGAGCGCTACTTCGCCCTGATCAAGGTCGAGGCGGTCAACTTCGAGCCGCCGGAGATCTCGCGCTCGAAGATCTTCTTCGACAACCTGACGCCGCTCTACCCGATGGAGCGGATCAAGCTCGAGGTCGCCGGCGACATGTCGTCGCGGGTCATGGACCTGGTGACGCCGATGGGCAAGGGGCAGCGCGCCTTGATCGTCGCGCCGCCGCGCACCGGCAAGACCATGCTGCTGCAGTCGATCGCCCACTCGATCGCCAAGAACCACCCGGAGGTGGCGCTGATCGTGCTGCTCATCGACGAGCGGCCGGAAGAGGTCACCGACATGCAGCGCTCGGTGCAGGGCGAGGTCATCTCCTCGACCTTCGACGAGCCGGCCACCCGCCACGTGCAGGTCGCCGAGATGGTGATCGAAAAGGCCAAGCGGCTGGTCGAGCACAAGAAGGACGTGGTCATCCTGCTCGACTCGATCACCCGTCTGGCGCGCGCCTACAACACGGTCCAGCCCCCTTCGGGCAAGGTGCTGTCGGGCGGCATCGACGCCAACGCGCTGCACCGGCCGAAGCGCTTCTTCGGCGCGGCGCGCAACATCGAGGAGGGCGGCTCGCTGACCATCGTCGCGACCGCGCTGGTCGACACCGGCAGCCGCATGGACGACGTCATCTTCGAGGAGTTCAAGGGCACCGGCAACAGCGAGATCCACCTCGACAGGAAGCTCGTCGACAAGCGCACCTTCCCGGCGATCGACATCAACAAGTCGGGCACCCGCAAGGAGGAGCTGCTGATGCCCGAGGACGAGCTGCGCCGCGTCTGGGT
>WYBK01000118.1 GCA_011525905.1 Acidobacteriota bacterium | reverse complement strand
GCAGCATCACCGAGGAGTCCTTGCCGATCGAGTAGAGCATCACCGGCTTCTCGCACTCGGCGACGACCTCGCGCAGGATGTGGATGCTCTCGGCCTCGAGCTCGCGCAGATGGGTCAGGCGATAACTGGGCATGCTCCGGGTCGCTCCTCAGTCGGCCGGCGGGGCGGTGGCGGTCAGGAAGCCGCCGCCGTCGAGCAGGCCGAGCAGGCGCGCGACGCACTCGGCGGCGTCGAGCCGGGCGGTGTCGAGCGTCAGCGCGGGCTCGAGAGGCGGCTCGTAGGGCGCCGACACGCCGGTGAACTCCTCGATCTCGCCGGCGCGCGCGCGCCGATAGAGCTGCTTGGGGTCGCGCCGCTCGCAGACCTCGAGCGGCGCGTCGACGAAGACCTCGAGGAAGCGCGCGGTGCCGACCGCAGCGCGCGCCGCCGCGCGGTCGGCGCGGTAGGGGGAGATGAACGAGGTGATCGCGATCAGGCCGGCATCGGCGAACAGCGCCGCGACCTCGCCGGCGCGCCGGACGTTCTCGGCGCGCTCGGCGGGCGAGAAGCCGAGGTCGGCGTTGAGGCCGTGACGCAAGTTGTCGCCGTCGAGCACGTAAGCCGCCCGGCCGGCCGCGACCAGCGCGGCCTCGAGCGCGCTGGCGAGCGTCGACTTGCCCGAGCCGGACAGCCCGGTCAGCCAGACCACGCAGCCGCGTTGGCCGAGCAGGCGCGCCCGCTCGGCGGCCGTCACGCTCGAGCCGTGGCGCGTCAGGTTGCCGGCGACCGGAGCCGGGCGGTCGTTCAGAAGGTGACTCCGAAGCGCTTGCGCAGCGCGAAGGCGAAGAGAATCGAGAGCAGGAAGAAGACGGTCATCCAGGCTGGCACGCCGACCATCTCGCGCACCGTCCAGCCGGGCAACGCGACCTCGGCCGGGGCGAGGTCGACCGAGACGCGCTCGAGCGCGCCGTCCGCCGGCAGCGGCGGCTCGGCCGGGTAGACGAGCTGGTCGAGCCAGGAGCGCCCCGGGCGCACCGGCGAGCGCCGCTCGAGCGGCCGCGCGCCGTCGAGCGACTTCTCGTAGAGCCGGCCGCCGATGCGGACGGCGATCGTCTGGTCGCCCGGCTGCTCGACCCGCAGCCGCCAGGTGAGCGTGCGCTCGCTCGGGATCCAGAGCGCCGGCGTCTCGGCGACCAGCCCGGCGGGCAGCACGAGCTCGGCGCGCGGCTTGCCCGAGGGGCTGGTCTCGACGCCGCCGCTCTCCCAGCCCGGTGCGAGCGTCGCCTCGAGCACGGTCCGGCTGCCGGCGGCGGGAGGGGCGTAGGCGTACTGGAACTGCAGCTGCGCCACCGCGAGGACGAGCGGCGGCAGGATGAAGAGCATCGGCTTGAGCTGGTGGCGCAGATAGGTCAAGTTGGCCCGCAAGATGGCGGCCTGCGCCCGCCAGATCTGGCGGAAGCTGTCGTTGAACAGCCGGATCTCGAAGACGCCGGCGTAGATCCGGCGCTTGGCGGCCTCGATTCCGGCCTGGTTCGAGGTCTTCTTGAAGGCCCAGAGCATGCCGATCGCCGCGAGCAGCGACACGACGGTCAGCCCGACCGCCGCCGGCAGCGACTGGAAGGGATAGAGCAGCAGGTCGAAGAGGCGCCGGAGGGCGGCGTTGAGCAGGCTCATGACGGCGACGCGATCCCTCAGGAGATGTAGCCGAGACCGCGGAGGCGCTTCTTGATCTCCTCCTCGTCCTTGGCCCCCTCGAGCTTGGACAGCTCCTTCTCGAGGGCGTGGGTGATGAACTCCTCGGCCGAGGAGTAGCCGGCGAGATCGGCGTAGCGCTTGATCTTCGCCACCAGCTCCTTGTCGAGCTTCACTCTGGTCGTCGCGAACATGGTCTCTCGCTCCGGTTGGTTTCGCCGCTCGGGCCGCCGCTCAATTCGGCGCGCGGTCGTCCGCGACGCCGAACTCGGCCAGGATCGACCAGTGCAGCTCGCGCAGCGTCGGCGCCGGCCGGACGAGCGGCCGGTTGGTCAGCAGGACGCCGGGGACGGCGTCGGGGTCCATCAGATGGTCGCCCGGCCACTCCTCGGTGTTGTCGGAGAGGACTTCCTCCTCGAGCTCGCCGAGGGCCGAGGCGCTCGAGCCGCGCGTCCCCTTGGCGTAGCCGATCACCAGGTCGGGGCCGATCTCACGATGGCCACCGTCGACGTAGGTCTCCTCGCGCAGGAAGACCTGGGTGATCGCCGGCCGGCCGGTTGCCGGGTCGATCTCGGCGAGCAGCTTCTCCTTGAGCTCCTGCATCAGCCGCAGCCGCTCGCTCGCCGGGACCACGCCCTCCTTCTCGCGCCCCTGCAGGTTGAGGTAGAGGCCGTTGATGCCGAGGCCGTAGGCTCGGGTCTCGCTCCAGTCGACGGCGCCGAACAGCTTGGCGTCGAGCGCCGACTGCGGGTCGCGTACCGCGAGGTAGCCGTTGCGCCAGAGCCAGGTGTTGAGCGCGAAGGCGCGGCGCCAACTGGTGAAGCCATGGTCGGACATGACCACGACGAGAGCGTCCTCGGGCGCGTGCTCGAGCACGTAGCCGAGGAACTCGTCGAACAACGCGTAAGTGCGGGGAATGACGTCGGCGTACTTCGGCGAGACCTCGGGATCGAAGCGCGGATGGCTGGGATCGAGGGTCTCCATCATGGTGTGCTGGGTCAGGTCCGCCGCCCCGAAGTAGAGGAAGAGCAGCCCGCCCCGCCAGTCGGCGAGCAGGCGCTGGTACTGGACGACCATCTCGTCGTGGGCGATGCGCACCTGCTCCAGGAACTGGTCGCGGCCGAGCACGTCGCCCTCGAACGCCTTGGTGTCCTCCGGCATGCCCTGGGTGTAGAAGGGGCCGGTCGTCTCGGCCAGCTCGGCGGCGAAGTCCGGAGGCGTCGAGATCGGCATCACCGGATTCGCCGGATCGAGGTTGAGCGGCGAGACGTAGAGCTCGAACTCCGGCTCGACGCTCTTCAGGTAGAAGCGTGCGATCGCCGGGATCGACGGCGTCATCAGCAGCTTGCCGCAAGTCCCGAGATCGAGCGAAACCGGCACCCAGTCGCTCCACTCGCCGACCTTGAGGATGCGCTCCTCGTCGCCGACCACCAGCTTGGCCACCGGCTCGTCCGGGTCGAGGTGCACCTGGAAGGGCGCCGTGGCCTTGGTCTTCGCCTTGGTGAACGGGTTGTCCGGCCCGATCAGCTCGGTCGAGACGATGCCGTCCTCGGCCCAGGCCTCGACGGCTTCGCCGCCGCCCGAGATCTTCGAGTCGTCGTAGAAGAGCTCGGAGGTGTAGAAGGTGAAGGTGCCGTAGGTGCCGAGGACGTCCGGCGTGCCCATGCCCGACAGCTCGCGCGTCGCGCTGCCCGAGGGCGGGAAGTTGGCCGGCATGCGCATCACCGTGGTCTCGACGCCGGCCCGCTCGAGCTTCTCCCAGAAGGGCGTGCCGTGGCGCAGCAACTCCATCTGGCCGCCGTCGACCGGGATCTGGCAGTCGCCGAGCGTCCACGGCTCGCCGGCGTCGGGATCGGCGACCACGCGGCTGGTCGAGAGATAGGGCAGCATGGTCTTCGGATCGCGGTGAACGAAGTCGAAGATGCCGTGGACGCCGGCGTCGGAGCCGGTGATGAAGTCCGACCAGGCCACCGGGCTCTGGGGCGGGACCGAGGTGCCGAGCTTGCCCAGGCCGTTGGCCTCGGCCAGGCGCGCGAAGTTGGGCAGCCGCCCCTCGGCGATCAGCTTGCCGGTCAGCTCGTGGTCGAGGCCGTCGAAGCCGAGGATGACGACGCTACGGCTCGCGACGCGGGCGTCGCCCGTATCGCCGCAGCCGGCGAGCGTCAGGGCGACGGCGAGCGTCAGGGAGCCGGCGAGCAGCGCAGCGGCGGGCGCGCGGACGAGGCGCGGGCGACGGTCAGGCCGCACGGCTCTCGCGCCCTCCCGCGCGCGCGGGTCCAGCGTTCAGGGTGGCGGGGGGTTTCTCGAACAGGGGTTTGCCGTCCATGTGAGCGGGTGCCTCGATGCCGAACAGGCGCAGCACCGTCGGGGCGATGTCGAGCAGCGAGGGATCCTGCTTGTCGATCGCGTGGTTGCAGAAGAAGACGCCGGGGACCAGGTTGGGGTCGACGCAGTGGTCGCCGCTCCAGGCCTTCACGTTGTCCTCGAACAGCGGCCCGGCGACGACGCCGGTGGCGCAGTCCCAGGAGACCCGGTAGCCGTGGTTGTAGCCGACGATCAGGTCGGGGGCGTTGACCAGGTAGGGGCCGTCGTAGACCTGGTGAGCGTCGTAGACCTGGTGGATGCCGACCTCGCGGCGCTCCTCGTCGCGCAAGCCCGAGAGCTTGCCGATCAGCTCCTTGCGCAGCGCCTGGGCCTCGGCGCCCGGCTGCACGATGCCCTCCCCCTCGCGGCCGGCGAGGTTCAGGAAGATGCCGGTCAGTCCCTGCGCATAGGCGCGGGTCCTCGACCAGTCGACGTCGCGCAGCCACTCGTTCGAGCCGTCACAGCCCGGCTTGAGCGCGAGGTAGCCGTTGGCCAGCAGCCAGGCGTTCAAGTTGACGCCGCGGCGGAAGGAGGTGAAGCCGTGGTCGGAGACGACCACCAGCACGTCCTCCCGGCGCAGCTTGGCCATCACCTTGCCGACCAGCGCGTCGTTGTGTCGGTAGACCTGCTCGATGGCGTCGCGGTGCGCGGTGCTCTCCCGGCCCGCGCCCGCCGGGTGCCCTTCCTCGAGGTAGCGCCAGAACATGTGCTGGATGCGGTCGGTGCCGTCGAAGACGCAGACCAGCGAGCCGCGGTCGAGCTTCTCGAGCGCCGCGAAGAACATCTCCTGGCGCTCGGCGTCGATGTCGTAGCTCTGGCGCAGGAAGGTGGCGTCGTCGGTGACCTTCTCGTTGAGCGCCCAGGTGTCCTCGGCGAGCCCGAGCGTCGAGTAGGGCCCGACCTTCTTGGCCATGTAGGTCGAGTAGTAGCTCGGGTGGGAGATCGGCATCGCCGGGCTCTCGGGGTCGAGGTTGATCGGCGACAGGTAGAGCGAGAAGTGCTCGCCGAGCTCGGTGACCATCATGCGCGTGATGCCGCGCACCTTGACCGTCGGCGCCGCCTTGAACTCGAGCGCCACCCAGCCGGTGAGCTGGCGCGGCTCGAGCAGGTGCTCCTCGCCGTCGATGCGCACCCGCGCGCGGCCGGCGGCGCGGTCGAGCTCGATGGTCATCGGGATCTCGAGCGGCGGATCGCCGACGCGGAAGATGTTCTCGGGGCCGCGCAGCGAGGTCTCGAAGCGGTCCGGCCCGCCCGCGAGCTCGACCCGCTGCCCTCCCTCCTTGAACTTCGCGTCGCTCCTGCGGGTGGTGAAGAGCAGGAAGGTGCCCTGCGAGCCGAGCAGGTCGGGCACGCTCATGGCCGACAGCTCGGCGCCGTAGAAGCGGTCGGGCGGGAAGGTGATCGGCATGCGCAGCACGGTGCTCCAGATGCGATAGTCGCCGAGGATCGACCAGAAGGGGCGCGACTTGCGCAGCAGCCGGATCTCCGGCTTGGCGAGCGGGATCTTCCACCGCCCCAGGCGCAGGAACCTGTCGACGTTGCCGATCTCGGCCGAGGAGAGCACCGGCAGGTAGGTCTTCCGGTCGCGGTCGAGGAAGTCGAAGATGTTGTGTTTGCCCGGGTTGACGCCGGTCGAGTAGGACGACCAGGCGACCGGGGTCATCGACGGATAGGTGGTGCGGATGCGGTGGTAGCACCCCTGTTCGGCCAGCTTCTTCAGGTTGGGCAGCTTGCCCTCGGCCATCAGCCTCTCGGTCAGGCGCGGATCCTGGCCGTCGAGCCCGACGGAGATGAAACGGCGCGCCCAGGGCGCGGCGGTCTTCTTGCCGGTCAGGAGGCGCCAGAGGGCGCGGAAGGGCCAGGCCAGGATCGACAGGAAAGCGAGCAGCAGGGTGACCAGCAGCACGCCGACCGAGGAGAGCAGCGCGATGCCGGCGCCCGGGCCGACGTAGGCCTCGGCCGGCGTCGCGGCGGCCAGGGCGAGCAGCAATCCTAGAAGCGGCAGCCGCCACTCGCGACGGGGTGTCTCGGTGCTCGAAACGAAGGGCAAGAGCCGAATCCTCCTCGTGATCCCGAGCCTGCGGTCGGGGCTGGTACGTTGGCCGGGGTGGGGTCCGGGCCCGCTCGAACCGCGCCCGGGGCGCCTACGGCCACCCGGGGCCGCCGGGCGCGGCCGGCGGACGAAGCGCGCGACATTGTAGTCTAACCGGCCGACGGAGGAGAGGGGGGACGACGGAACCGCCATGCCCAGCACCATCCAGAAGCTCTGGCGCCGCCTGCGCTACGGCGAGCCGGTCGTCGTCGTCTCGGGGCTGCCCCGCTCGGGAACCTCGATGGCCATGAAGATGCTCGCCGGCGGCGGCTTCGAGGTGGTCGCCGACGGCATCCGCAGCGCCGACGAGGACAATCCCCGCGGCTACTTCGAGGACGAGCGGGTCAAGAACCTGGGCGAGGCGGCGGACAAGGCCTGGCTGCGCGCCGCCCGGGGCCGGGCGGTCAAGGTCATCTCCTACCTGCTCAAGGACTTGCCGGCCGACAACAACTACCGCGTGATCTTCCTCCGGCGCGACCTGCGCGAGGTGCTCGCCTCGCAGAGCAAGATGCTCGAGCGGCGCAACGAGGACAACGGCGCCTCCGACGAGCAGATGCTCGAGATCTTCGAGAGCCATCTCTGGCGAGTCGACTACCTGTTCAAGCACGCCGCCCACCTCGAGCGGCTCGAGCTGCGCTACGCCGAAGTGGTCGCCGAGCCCCGGCGCGCGGCCGAGCGGATCAACGCCTTCCTCGGCGGCCGGCTCGACGTCGACAAGATGGTCGAGGCGGTCGACCCCCAGCTCTACCGCAATCGGGCGGAGAAGCTGGCGGCGACGTAGAGCGGTGGGGAAGGGAACAGGCACGGATTCCCGGGAAGCCGGCGTCGGTGCGCCGCCGGCCGAGGAATCCGAGCCAGTCCCCTTCCAGCGGAATGGCGTCGACGCGGCGTCGACTGGGGACTCCGAGCCAGTCCCCTTTTCAGCGGACGAGGAACCAGGGGTTGGTGAGGTCGAGCTTGTTGTAGCGCAGCGGGCGGCCGTCCCGCGGGTCGACCAGGGTCCGTCCCGCCTCGAGCGCGATGGCGTGGCCGGCCGCGGTGTCCCACTCCATGGTCGGCGCGAAGCGGGGGTAGACGTCGGCCGCCCCCTCCGCGACCAGGCAGATCTTGAGCGCCGAGCCGAGGCTCGCCAGCTCGACGCGCCCGTGCTCGCGCTCGGCGGCACGGACGAACGCCTCGGTCTCCGGGCTCATGTGCGAGCGGCTGGCGACGATCGTGTAGGCCGCGCGCTCGAGAGGGAGCGGCAGCCGGCGCGCCGCCGCCAGCCGGGCCGCGAAGCTCGCCCGCGGCGCCGAGGCACCGTCGTCCCGCCAGGCTCCCCCACCGCGCCAGGCGAAGTAGAGGAGGTCCTTGACCGGCGCATGGACGACGCCGCCGATCGGCACCGCGACACCCGCGGGGCCCACGGCCTCCGCGGTTCGTTCCATCAGCGCGACGTTGACGGTGAACTCGCCGTTGCGGCGCACGAACTCCTTGGTGCCGTCGAGCGGGTCGACCAGCCAGTAGCGCTGCCACGAGCGCCGCTCGGCGGCGAGAAGCTCACGCCCCTCCTCGCTCAGCAGCGGCAGTCCCGTCTCGGCGAGCGCCGTGGCGATCGTGCGATGGGCGCGCCGGTCGGCCTCGGTCAAGGGCGAGCGGTCGTCCTTGAGCTCGACCGCGATCGGCCCCTCGTAGACCGCGAGGATCTCGCGCCCGGCGGCCAGCGCGGCGTCGATGGCGGCGGCGAGGAGGGCGGCTTCGGGCGACGCCGCCGCGGCTGCCCCGCTCAACCCGGCACCACCGGCAGCGAGACGCGCTGGAAGAAGTCGTTGCCCTTGTCGTCGACCAAGATGAAGGCGGGGAAGTCGACGACGTCGATCCGGTAGATCGCCTCCATGCCGAGCTCGGGGTACTCGACGAGCTCGACGCGCCGGATCGACTCCTGCGCGAGCAGCGCGGCCGGGCCGCCGATCGACCCGAGGTAGAAGCCGCCGTGCCTGGCGCAGGCCTCGGTGACCTGCTTCGAGCGATTCCCCTTGGCGATCATCACCAGGGAGGCGCCCTGAGCCTGGAAGAGGTCGACGTAGGAGTCCATCCGGCCGGCCGTCGTCGGGCCGAAGGAGCCCGAGGGCATCCCCTCCGGGGTCTTGGCCGGCCCGGCGTAGTAGACCGGGTGT
>WYBK01000117.1 GCA_011525905.1 Acidobacteriota bacterium | reverse complement strand
GGAGTCCACCGAGCTCCTCCTGCGCGTCGGGCCGGACGACCGCGGCAAGGTGATCGGCCGCCGCGGCCGCACCATCGACGCACTGCGCGCCCTCGCCCGCGTCCGCGGCGAGCTCGAAGGGCGCGGCTATGACCTCGACCTCCTCGAAGACTGACCCGGCGCCGGCGCCCGACCGGGTCCTGGTCGGCCTCCTCGTCCGCCCGCACGGCGTGCGGGGCGAGGCGATGGTCGAGCTGCACACCGAGCGGCCGGAGCGCTTCACGGCGGGCCGCGAGCTCTGGCTCTCGCCCCGCCGCGGCGAGTCCCGGCGGGTGCGCGTGGCGGCGTCGCGACCGCATCGGCAGGGGCTGTTGGTCGCCTTCGAGGGGATCGCCGACCGGGACGCGGTCGAGGCCCTGCGCGGCGCGGAGCTGGAGATCGACCGCGCCGAGGTCGGGGCGCCGCCGGCCGGCCGCTGGTGGGCGTTCGACCTGGTCGGCTGCCGCGCCTCCGACCGCCTCGCCGGCGACCTCGGCGAGGTCGTCGACTTGGTCGAAGACGGCGGCGGCTGGCTGGTACTGGTGGCGCGACCGTCCGGCGCGACGCTCGCCCTGCCGTTCGTCGAGGCCTACCTGGTCGAGGTGGACGTCGGAGCGAAGCGGCTGGCGTGGAATCTGCCGGAGGGGTTGATCGAGCTGTGCGAATCCAGGTCCTGACCATCTTTCCCGAGCTCTTCGAGCGCTTCCTGACCACCTCCCTGGTGGGTCGGGCGGTCGAGAGCGGGCGGCTCGAGATCGGCGTGCGCGACCTGCGCGACTGGTCGGGCGATCGTCACCGGACGGTCGACGACACCCCCTACGGCGGGGGCGGCGGCATGGTGATGACCGCGCCCCCCTGGATCCGAGCGGTGCGCGAGCTCGCGGCCGGCGCCGAGCCCTGGCGCGTCCTGCTCTCGCCGCAGGGGCGGCGCCTCGACGACGCCAAGGTGCGCGAGCTCGCCGCGCGCGGCGACCTCCTGCTGCTCTGCGGCCGCTACGAGGGAATCGACGAGCGCGTCCGTCTCACGGTGGTGGACGAGGAGATTTCGATCGGCGACTACGTGCTCTCCGGGGGCGAGCTGCCGGCGATGGTGCTGATCGAGGCGGTGTCGCGCGAGGTGCCGGGGGTGGTGCAGCTGCCCGAGTCGGTGGCGCGCGACAGCTTCCGGTCGGGGCTGCTCGATCACCCGCACTACACCCGGCCGCCCGAGGTCGAGGGACTGAAGGTGCCGGAGGTCCTGACCTCCGGCGACCACGCGGCGATCGATCGTTGGCGGCTGCGCGCGGCCCTGGCGGCGACGCTCGCCAAGCGCCCCGATCTGCTCGACGAGGCGCGTCTCGGCCCGGCGGAACGCCGGGAGCTCGAGCGCCTGCGGGCCGGGAAGGGAAGTCCCGGGGTTGCCGGAAGTGCAGGGAGTCGAGATAATTAGCGTTCCCGATCGCAGCGGCGGGGGCGTCGACGCAAGGGAAGAGGAGAGGTGTCGTCATGAGCAGTCTGGTCGAGATCGAGCGCAGCTATCTGCGCCAGGAAGTCCCGGAGTTCCGGCCGGGGGACACGGTCCGGGTGCACGTCCGGGTCGTCGAGGGAGACAAGGAGCGGCTGCAGGCTTTCCAGGGCGTCGTCGTCGCGCGCAAGGGGAGCGGCACGCGGGAGATGTTCACCGTGCGCAAGATCTCCTCGGGCATCGGCGTCGAGCGGATCTTCCCGCTGCACGCTCCCGTGGTCGATCGCATCGAGGTCGTCCGGCGCGGCCGCGTGCGGCGTGCCAAGCTCTATTACCTGCGCGAGCTGCGCGGCAAGGCGGCACGCATCGAGGAGCGCCGCGACGACCGCGGCGTTCGCAACGGGAGCTAGAGAGCAGGAAGCGGACGGCGAACCCGCGGCGGCGGGGAGGGGACAAGTCGGGTGCCGACGATCTGGGATCTCTGCAGTGAGGTCTATCGACTCGATCTGATGCGGCGACTCGAGGAGACCCTCGCTCTGGCCGGTTTCCGACGGATCGCGGGGGTCGACGAGGCGGGCCGGGGATGTCTCGCCGGCCCGGTGGTCGCCGCCGCGGTCGTGCCCCGGACCGATCTGCCGATCCCCGGAGTCGACGACTCGAAGAAGCTCCCGGCCGCCGAGCGAGAGCGGCTCGCCGCACGCATCCGTGAAACGGCTTGCGCCTGGGCGGTCGTCGCAGTCGACGCCGAGACGATCGACCGCACCGACATCCTGCGCGCCACGCGGCGCGCCATGCTCGAGGCCGTCGAGCGCCTCGCCCCGGCCGCCGACGTCGTGGTCACCGACGCCGTGCCGCTGCCCGGCCTGGCCCAGCCCTGCCTGCCCGTGGTCAAGGGCGACGCCTGGAGCTACGCGGTGGCCTGCGCCTCGATCGTCGCCAAGGTCGAGCGCGACCGGCGCATGGCCGAGCTCGACCGCGCCTACCCGCACTACGGCTTCGTTCGCCACAAGGGTTACGGCGCGCCCGAGCACCGCGAGGCGCTGGTGCGCTTCGGCCCCAGCCCCGTGCACCGCCTCACCTTCGGCTCGGTCGTGCCGCGCGCCGCCGCGGGAGCCCGCTAGTGGCGGTCAATCGGCAGGCGGCGATCGCGTCCGCGGAGAAGCTCGTCTCGAAAGGCAAGATCGACGCCGCGATCAAGGAGTATCGCAAGCTCGTCGCCGACAACCCGAACGACGCCTCGACGCTCAACCGGCTGGGCGATCTCTACGCCCGGCTCGACAAGATCGACGACGCGGTCCGGCTCTTCTCGCAGATCGCCGATCGCTACACGGAGGATGGCTTCTTCGTCAAGGCGATCGCGATTTACAAGAAGATCATCAAACTCGATCCGACCCGCCTCGCGGTCTACGAGCGGCTCGCCGAGCTCTACCACAAGCAGGGTCTGATCACCGAGGCGCGCACCCAGTACCAGGTGCTGGTCGACTACTACCTCAAGCACGGCAACACCGCGGCGGCGGTCGGGGTCCTCGAGAGCATGGTGCGGCTCGAGCCCGAGGACCCGACGCCCCACGTCAAGCTCGCCGAGCTCTATCGGCAGCTCGGCACCGTCGACAAGGAGCTGGTCGAGCACCGCACGATCGCCGAGCTGATGGTGCGCCGGGGGCGCATCGACGAGGCGACCCAGGTCTATGCGCGGGCGATCGCCGCCGCGCCGCAGGACATCGCCTTCATCACCGACGCCGTCCTCGGCTTGAAGGACGGCGGCCACACCGGCGCGGCCGCCAAGCTGCTCGCGGTCGCGGTCGAGAAGAATCCGCAGGCGGAGAAGATCGCGCGGCTCGCCGGCCTCGGCCGGCGCGAGTCCGAGCCGGCGCGCGAGGAGCTGCTGCGCACCCGCCCGCTGCCTGTCGCTCCCGAACCCGTGGCGCCGCCTCCGGGCGCCGAGAGCCCGCGGGAGGAGGTGCTCTGGGTCGACCCGGACATGATCGAGGACGTCGCGGCGCGATCCGGCCCCCCGGCCGCCCCGCGGCCGAGTGCCGCGGAGCCCGAGCCCGAAGAGCTCGTGCTCGAGCTGCCCGACGAGGGCCCGCTGCCGGAGCCCGAGCCCGAATCGGCGGCCGCCGGTGCCGAGCCCTGGTTCGCGGCGGAGGCGGGGGTCGAGTTCGAGCTCGAGATCGAGGGGCTGGACGGCGGCCCGTCGGTTCCCGAGGAGGCGCCCGCGGCACCGAGCCCGCCGGCGGCGGCTCCGGCCCTGCCGCTCGAGCTCGAGGGCGTGGTCGAAGAACCCCCGATCGATTGGAGCTTCGAGCCCGAGCCCGAGCTCGAGCTCGAGCTCGAGCTGCCCGCGCCGGGCGCGGCGCCGCCGAGCGAGCCGACGGCACCGTCCGCTCCCGCCGGCCTCGACCTCGAGGCGCTCGAGCGGACCTCCTACGAGGTCGTGCCCGAGGAGCTGCCGGCCGGGCGTCGCCTGGAAGACCTGCTCGCCGAGGCGGAGGTCTTCGGCAAGTACGGCCTGCGCGAGAAGGCGCACGACCGGTTGCGCGAGATCCTGCAGCACGACGCGCGCCACCTCGGCGCGGTCTCGCTGCAGATCCAGCTCTGGCTCGAGGAGGGGCGCCACGATCGCGTGCTGCCGCGCGCCCAAGCGCTCGCCGAGCTCGCGACCGCGGAGAAGCAGCCGGAGATCTGGCGCGGCCTGCAGGGACGCCTGCTCAAGTCCGGCTATCGCTTCGAGGGCGATCGTCTGGTGGCGGGTCCGGAGCGCAAGAAGCCCAAGAAGGACTCGGTTTCGGCCCTGCTCGAGGACCTCGTCGGCTTCGGCGCGCCGGCGGCGAGCAAGCCGAAGCCGAAATCGGCGCCGAGCGCCCCCGCCTTCGAGGCGCTCGACCGGCTGGCCGCCGAGATCGCGCGCCCGGCGCCGCCCAAGCCGCCAGCCGGCAAGCCGCCGGCGCCCCCGCCGCCTGTGCCTCCGCCGCGCGCGGCGGCGCCGCTGAAGCCGCCCGTAGTCGAGCCCGCCCCGCCCCCGCCGGCAGCGCCACCGGCCTCTCCGCCGCCGCCCGTGGCCGCGCCGCCGCAAGCGGCCGGGGCCGACGAGGGGCTCGCTTGGCTCGACCGCGCACCGACGCCGCGCGGCGCGTTGAAGCCGGTCGAAGAGTCGCTGTTCGACGACGAGGAGGGCTTCTTCGATCTCGCCGCGGAGCTCGAGCAGGAGCTCTCGGGCGACGAGGCGACGGGCGGCAAGTCGCTGCTCGCGCCACAGGAGCAGTCCCTCGAGGAGATCGTCGAGGGTTTCAAGAAGGGGGTCGCCGAGAGCCTCTCCCCCGAGGACTACGACACGCACTTCAACCTGGGCATCGCCTACCGCGAGATGGGGCTGATCGACGAGGCGATCGGGGAGTTCCAGATCGCGGCGAAGGACGCGAACTACCTGGTCGACTGTTGCTCGCTGCTGGGCGCCTGCTTCCTCGAGAAGGGGCTGCCCGAGCTCGCGGTGCGCTGGTACCAGAAGGGGCTCGCGGCGCCCGACCTGCCGGAGGAAGCGACTCTCGGCCTCCTCTACGATCT
Organism: Acidobacteriota bacterium; assembly: GCA_011525905.1. Lineage (GTDB taxonomy): Bacteria > Acidobacteriota > Thermoanaerobaculia > Multivoradales > JAGPDF01 > JACTMI01. The sequence goes on along the minus strand of WYBK01000117.1, from coordinate 10,795 downwards.
GGGCAACCTCTACCTCGAGATCGGCGAGAGCGAGAAGGCGCACCGCACCTTCGTCGAGATCTACGGCACGAACTCGAACTACCGAGACGTGGTGGCGAAGCTCGAGGAGCTCGGCGGCCGCTAGCGCGGCCCCGGGCGCCGTCTCCCGAGATCGGCGCGGTCGACGAGGATGGAACGCGAGGCTCGCAGGATCTGGATCATCGCCGCCCTGCTGATCGCGGGCCTGGTCGCCCTGCGCTTCGCGCCCGAGATGCGACGCGCCGTCCTGCCCCGCCCGGTCGCCGCCCACGTGGTGCTGCTCGCCGAGGGCGCGCGGGTGGCGCGCGCGGGCGAGCATCGCCTGGCGGCCGGCACGCCCTTCCGGCTCTTCGCGGCGGTCGAAGCCGAGACGCTCACGGGCGCCCGGATCGTCTACACCGAGGCTCCCCGGCTCGAGCTGGGCGGCGCCGAGGTCCCGGCCGAGCGCCTGGCGCGCTGGCCCGCCGACCGGCCCGCGCGCGTCCGCTGGTTGACCGTCGAGGGTTTCGCTCCCTACCTGGCGGTCGCCGCCGAGGCGGACCTCGGCCGCTTCCGGCTGCTCGAGAGCTTTCACCCGGAGTGGGGATCGGGCTGGAGCGTGCCGGGGGTCGTCGACCCGCGCAACGTCCAGCTCGATGCGGCCTCGCCGTTGCGGCCGTTGCCCTTTGGCACGCAGCGGTTCGCGCTGCGCTTCGAGCTGCTGGCGAGCGAGCAGGCGGTCACGCCGGAGACGCGCGTCGAGAGCGGCTCGGCCGCCGACGGGCTCGACGCCGAGGTAGAGCCCGGCACGCGGGTCGCCGCCGAGCTGCCGGGTGCCCTCGCGCGCCTGTCGCGCGCCTTCGGCCTGACGCAGATCGATCTCGCGCCGGACGCCTCGCCCGATCTCGAGGCGCGCGTCGCTGCCTGGCACGAGCGCGGGCTCGCCTTCGAGCGGACGCGCCTGCTCGCCGAGCACTTGGCCGCCGCCGGGCTCGAGCCGCGACGCCTCGTCTGGAAGTCGGTCGATCTCGCGGCCGGCGGACCGACCTGGGACGGCGAGCTGCGGCCGGGGGACCTCCTGCAGGGGGGCGAGCGGATCGTCGCGCTCTTCCGCGACGCGGGCGAGCCCGGCCGCCTCGATCCCGCCGATCTCTGTTTCGACTTCGAGCGGGGCGCCAAGATCCGGCGGCTCGATCAGGTCTACCGAGACGAGGGGGGCTTCGAGCTGGAATGGGCCTCGCTCGCCGCTGCCGCCGCGAGCGGCGCGCCGGCGCCGTGATACGCTGCGCGTCTCGCGCAGGAGGAGCTCCCACCCCTTGAAGACCATCACTCTGTTGCCGGGCGACGGCATCGGTCCGGAGGTCACGGCCGCCGCCGTCCGGATCGTCGAGGCCGCCGGAGCGCGCTTCGAGTGGGAGTCGCACCTGGCCGGCAGCGAGGCGCTGGCGCGGATCGGCGACCCCCTGCCACGCGAGGTGCTCGATTCGATCCAGCGCAACGGCGTCGCGCTCAAGGGGCCGGTGACCACCCCGGTCGGCAAGGGCTTCCAATCGGTCAACGTCCGGCTGCGCCGGGAGCTCGAGCTCTACGCCAATCTGCGTCCCGTCCGCACGCTGCCCGGCGTGCCTTCGCGCTTCGAGGGCGTCGACCTGGTGGTGGTGCGCGAGAACACCGAGGGTCTCTACAGCGGCCTCGAGCACACCGTCGTTCCCGGTGTCGTCGAGAGCCTCAAGGTCATCACCGAACGGGCTTCGACGCGCGTCGCGCGCTTCGCCTACGACTACGCGCGCGCGCACGGGCGGCGGCGGATCACCGTGGTGCACAAGGCCAACATCATGAAGCTGTCGGACGGCCTCTTCCTCGAGTGCGCGCGCGCCGTGGCGGCCGAGCATCCCGAGGTCGCGACCGACGACCGAATCATCGACGCGCTCTGCATGCAGCTGGTGACGACGCCCGAGCGCTTCGACGTGCTGCTCATGGAGAACCTCTACGGTGACATCGTCTCGGATCTGTGCGCCGGCCTGGTGGGTGGGCTCGGCGTGGTTCCGGGAGCCAATCTCGGCGAGTCGGGCGCCGTCTTCGAGGCGGTGCACGGCAGCGCTCCGGACATCGCCGGCCGCAACCTCGCCAATCCGCTGGCCCTGATCCAGACCGCGGTGCTCCTGCTGCGCCATCTCGGGCTCGCGGACGAGGCGGGCCGCGTCGACGCCGCGCTGGCGCGCGTGCTCGGCGCCGGCCTGCGCACGCGGGACCTGGGCGGCTCGGCGACCACCACGGAGTTCACCGAGGCGATCGTGCGGGCCATCGAGCTCGGCTGACGGCGAGTCGGGGAGCCGGGCGGGCCGTGGGGGAGATCAAGGGGGGCGCCGGGGCGAGCGGCGCGGTCGCGCCCGCGGGCGCCTCGCGCGGAGCGCGACCGGAGCGCGGGCCGCTCGGCGCGGCGCGGCCGGCCGAGCCGGCGGCGCGCGTCCGGCCATCGCGGCTCGACCAGCACGGCGACGTCCGGATCGACCCCTGGTACTGGCTCAACGAGCGCGAGAACCCCGAGGTCCGCGCCCATCTCGAGGCCGAGAACCGCTTCCTCGAGACCTGCCTCCGGCCGGCGGCGGAGCTGCGCGCCGAGCTCGAGGCCGAGCTCGCCGCGCGGCTGGCGCCCGAGGAGACCACGGCGCCCTATCGGCAGGGCGACGCCTGGTACTACTCGCGGTTTCGCGCCGGCGCGGACTACGAGCTCTTCTGCCGCCGCGTCGGGACGCTCGAGGCGCCGGAAGAGGTCCTGCTCGACGGCAACGAACTGGCGCGCGGGCACGCCCATTTCCAACTCGCTGCGCCGGTGCCCAGCCCTTCGGGGCGTTTCCTCGCGTTCGCCGTGGACGTCGTCGGCCGGCGCTTCTACACGCTGCGCGTGCTCGACCTCGCGACCGGGCAGCTGCTCGCCGACCGCATCGAGAACGTCACCGACGGCTTCGTCTGGGCCAACGACGACGCGACACTCTTCTACGCGCGGCAGGACCCGGCGACGCTGCGCAGCCGCAGCGTCCATCGCCACCGCCTCGGAGCGGACCCGGGCGCCGATCCGCGGGTCTACGACGAGCGGGACGAGAGCTTCTGGGTCTCGCTGGTGCGCTTCCGATCGGGGCGGTTCCTCGCGATCCGCAGCGCCCAGACGGTGACCACGGAGTACCGCGTGCTCGACGCCGAGCGGCCGGAGGGGGAGTTCCGGATCGTCGAGCCGCGGCGACGCGGCCGGGAGTACGAGCTCGATCACCAGCCGGGAGAGGACGGCGGGCGCTTCCTGATCCTCACCAACGATGGCGCGCGCGACTTCCGGCTGATGGTGGCGCCGGCACGCGACCCGGGGCGCGAGACGTGGCGGGAGCTGGTCGGGGCGCGCCCGGGGGTGCTGCTCGAGCAGGCGCTCGCGTTCGACGGCGCGATCGCCGTCCGCGAGAGGGTCGACGCCCTGCCGCGCCTGAGCCTGCTGGATCGGGAGGGTCGGACGCTGCGGCAGTGCGTCTTCGCCGAGGCCGCCTACGCGGCGGCGCTCGACCCGCTGGCCGAGGTCGGCGGTCCTCTGCGCATCGTCTACTCCTCGCCGACCACGCCGCGCACGCTCCTCGAGGAGGACCTGTCGAGCGGCGCGCGCCGGCAGCTGCACCGCGCCGCGGTGGCCGGCAGCTTCGCTCCGGAGGACTACCGCACCGAGCGGACCTGGGCTCCGGCGCGCGACGGCTCCAGGATCCCGGTGACCTTGGTGGCGCGCGCCGGACGGTCGTCCGAGAGGAGCGCGCCCCTGCTGCTCGCCGGCTACGGCGCCTACGGTCTCGCCTACGAGCCCCACTTCAACCCCAACCTGCTGTCGCTGCTCGACCGCGGCTTCGTCTTCGCCATCGCGCACGTGCGGGGCGGCAGCGAGCTCGGGCGGGCCTGGTGCGACGAGGGGCGGCGGCTGGCGAAGCGCAATACCTTCGACGACTTCGTCGACGCCGCCGAGCACCTGGTGGGCACGGGGCGGTGCGATCCGGAGCGCCTCTACGCCATCGGCGGGAGCGCCGGAGGGTTGCTGATCGGCGCCGTGCTCAACCAGCGACCCGAGCTCTTCCACGGCGCGGTCGCCAACGTGCCGTTCGTCGACATCCTGACGACCATGCTCGACCCTTCGATCCCGCTGACCACCGGCGAGTACGACGAGTGGGGGGATCCGCGCGACCCGGCGGTCTACGCCTATCTCAAGGGCTACTCCCCCTACGACAATGTCGAGCCTCGCGCCTATCCGCATCTGCTGGTGACCGCCGGCTTCCACGACTCGCAGGTGCAGTACTGGGAGCCGGCGAAATGGGTGGCGAAGCTGCGCGCGACGCGCAACGACCCCACGCGCCTGCTGCTGCTGCGCACGAATTTCGACGCCGGCCACGCGGGCAGCTCGGGACGCTACCGGCGGCTGGCCGACGTCGCGCTCCAGTACGCCTTCCTCCTGCACCTCGCCCGGCGCGGCGATTGACGGTCGCCGGCGGCCGCCGCCCGCCCGGGCGCCGGGGTGCGAGAATCGGCTGCCATGGACGGCGGCGGGACTCTGTTCGACGACGGTCCGGCGGCGGCGCGGGAGCGCGGACTCGAGGCGGGGCCGGGCGCTCCGCTCGCCGACCGGATGCGGCCGCGCGCGCTCGACGAGGTCGTCGGCCAGGACGCCCTGGTCGGCGTGGGCGGCTTCCTGCGCCGGGCGATCGAGGCGGACCGCGTCCCGTCGCTGGTCTTCTGGGGCCCTCCCGGCTGCGGCAAGACGACCCTCGCGCGGCTGATCGCGGAGGCGACCTCGGCGCGCTTCGTGCCCTTTTCGGCGGTCACTTCGGGGATCGCCGAGATCAAGCGGGTGATGGCCGACGCCGAGCGGCTGCGCGCCGCGACGGGACGCCGGACGCTGCTGTTCGTCGACGAGATCCACCGCTTCAACCGGGCGCAGCAGGACGCCTTCCTCCCCTACGTCGAGCGCGGCGACATCGTGCTGGTCGGAGCGACCACCGAGAACCCCTCGTTCGAGCTCAACGCCGCTCTGCTCTCGCGCTGCCGGGTGGTCGTGCTGGAGCCGCTGCCGCCCGCCGCGCTCTCGTCGCTCGTTCAGCGGGCGCTCGCCGACGGCGAGCGGGGCCTCGGCCGGCACCGCGTGACGCTCGCCGACGAAGCGCTCGCGGCGCTCGCGCAGCTCGCCTCGGGCGACGCGCGCAAGGCGCTCACCCTGCTCGAGCTGGTGGTCGAGGACGCCGTCGCCACCGGCCGCGCGCGGGTCGGCGCCGAGGCGGTGCAGGCGGTCGCCCAGCGCAAGGTGCTGCTCTACGACAAGAGCGGCGAGGAGCACTTCAACCTGATCTCGGCGCTGCACAAGTCGCTGCGCGAGAGCGATGCGGACGCGGCGCTCTATTGGCTCGGGCGGATGCTCGAAGCGGGCGAGGACCCGGGCTACGTGGCCCGCCGCATGGTCCGCTTCGCGACCGAAGACGTCGGCCTCGCCGATCCGACCGCCCTCGGCCGCGCCCTCGACGGCTGGGCGGCTTTCGAGCGGCTCGGCTCGCCCGAAGGAGAGTTGGCGCTCGCCCAGGTCGCGATCTACCTGGCGCTGGCGCCCAAGAGCGTGGCCACCTACCGCGCCTGGGGCAAGGTGCGCGCGACGATCGCCGAACGACCCGCGGACCCGGTGCCGCCGGTGATCCGCAATGCGCCGACATCGCTGATGAAGGAGCTCGGCTACGGCGCCGGCTACCGCTACGCGCCCGATACCGCCGAAGGCGTCGCGGGGCTCGACTGCCTGCCCGAGGCGCTCGCCGGCAGCCGCTTCTACGAGCCGAGCGACCAGGGGGTCGAGGCCCGGTTGGGCGAGCGGCTGGCGGAGCTCGCCCGGCGCCGCGCCGCCGCGCGGCGGCGCACTCCGCCGAGATCGGGAGAGGGGAGAGGGGAATGAGAGCGCTCTCGCGTCTTGGTCCGCCGCTCTGCGCGGGGCTCCTCGTTCTCCTGGCCGGCGCGCTGGACGCCGCAGAGCCGCCGCGCGTGGATCTCACCGAGCTGTTCGCGGACCGCGCCGCTTGGGCGCAGGCGGCGGCCGAGCTCGAGGCGGCGATCACCCGCTTCGCCTCGCTGCGCGAAAGCGAGTGGCGGGACGCCGATGCGCTGCTCGAGGCCCTGGCGGCCAAGGACGAGGTCCATCGGCGGGCGGCCGTGGTCGACGGCTATCTCGGCCTGCGCCAGGCGCTCGACCGCGACGACGCGGAGGCGGCGGCGCTGCGCCCGCGCATGGACGAGCTGTCGGCGCTCTGGGAGCGGAGCTCGGCCTGGTTCGACGAACGGCTGCGCGCGACGCCGGGGGCGAAGCTGAAGAGCTGGCGGGCGGAGAGGCCGGAGCTCGCCGTCTACGGGTGGCTGCTCGAGCGGGCGCGCGCCGAAGCCCCCCGTCCCCCGTCGGCGCGCGAACGCGAGCTGCTGGCGCTCGCCGAGGAAGAGCGCCGCACGTTGCGCGAGGTCTACTCGGCGCTCGCCGTCCGCGAGGCACCGCGCGTCTCGGTCGAGCTCGCCGCGGGCGGGCGGCTCGAGATCACGCCGGCCGGTGCGCGCAACTTCGGCGCCGAGCTCGCCGATCCGCGCGACCGGCGCGCGGCACAGCGCGCCTGGCTCGAGGCGCTCGGCGAACGGAGCGCGACCTACGCCGCGCTGCTCGGCGGGGTGGTGCGGCGCGAGGCGTTCGAAGCGCGACAGCTCGGATGGCCGTCGCCGCTGGCAGCCCGGCTCGCCGACGAGCGCATCCCGCCGGCGGCGGTCGACGCGCTGCTCGCCGCGGCCGGCGCCGCCGGTCCGGCGGTCGGGCGCTACCACGCCGCGCGGCGCGCACGCCTCGGTCTGGAGCGCTACGGCACGCGCGACGTCCGCGTGCCGCTCGGCGGAGCGCGTGCCGACTGGAGCTGGGACGAGGCGCGCGGTGCGCTGCTCGAGGCCGCCGCGCCGCTCGGCGAGGAGTACCTGGCATACCTGCGACGCGCCTTCGAGGAGGGGTGGATCGACGCCGTCGAACGGCCGGGCAAGAACCCCTTCGGCTTCTCGACCTTCGTCTACGGCGACCACCCCTACGCCAGCGTGGTCTTCCGCGGGGCGACCGTCGACCTCTTCCGTCTGGCGCACGAGCTCGGCCACGCCGTGCACCACCAGATCGCCTACGAGCGCCGGCCGTTCGCCGTCGCGCGCCCGTCGACCCTGGTCGGGGAGGCCGTCGCGGCCGTGCACGAGCTGCTCCTGGCGCGGCACCTGGCGGCCGACGCCGCCCAGGCCGCGACCGTCGCGGATCTCGAGGGCCAGACGATCCTGCGGCTCTTCGTGGCGACGGCGCTCGATGCCGACTTCGAGCGGGCGGCGCACGAGGGCGGCGCCGAGCTGGGCGCGGCGCGCCTGGGCGAGCTCTACGTCGAGCGCCTGCGCGACTTCCACGGCGGAGCGCTCGACCTCGAGCCGTGGGATCGCTTCGGCTGGATGGAGACGCCGCACTTCCTGCGCGATCCCTTCTACATGCCGCGCTACGGCCTCGCTTTCGCCGCCGGCGCGGCGATCGTCGAACAGCTCGAGTCGTCCGAGCCCGGCCGCGGCGAAGCGGCGCGCCACCGCTTCTTCGAGCTGCTCGCGGCCGGCGCCGAGGCGGCGCCGATCGAGTTGCTGGCGCGCGCCGGGGCCGATCTGGAGCGCCCGGAGTCGATCGCCGCGATCGCCCGCCGGCTCGAACGGATCGCCGCCGAGCTCGCCGGCGGGAGCCCGGGACCGGAAACCGCCGGGGGCCTCGAGCGTAGGAGAGATCGAGGAGAAGGAGGAGCCGCGAGATGACCGAACGACCGCTGCGCCGCTCGACCGAGCACCGAATCCTGGGTGGCGTGATCGGCGGTTTCGCCGAGTACTTCGACCGGGACCCGACGCTGCTGCGCGTTCTCTACGTCCTGCTCTCCGTCCTGTCGGCCGGCTTTCCGGGGATCCTGGTCTACCTGATCCTCTGGATCGTCATTCCCCAGCGCTCGCTGGCGCACGGCTGAGGCGCTGGCCCGCGCCGGAGGCGGGCCGGGACGCTCGGCTCAAGGCGTCGGCGCTTCCGATGCGCCCGCGGCCGCGGCGATCACGTCGACGATTCCCCGCTTGCTGATCAATTCGCCGAAGACGTGGGGCGCGGTGCCCGGGCGGTAGAGCATGTAGAAGGGAATGCCGTAGCGGCCGTGCTCGGCGAGGAAGTGGGCGATCGAGTCGTCGCGGTTGGTCCAGTCCGCCTTCATCGCGATCACGCCGTGCTCCGCGAAGGCGCCGGCGACCTCGGGCGTGTGCAGCACCAGCTTCTCGTTGACCTTGCAGGTCACGCACCACTCGGCGGTGATGTCGAGGAAGACCAGCCGTCCCTCCTCGGCCGACAGCCGCTCGGCCTCGGCGCGGTCGAAGGGGGTCCAGGCGATCTCGGCGTCGGCCGCCGCGGCACCGGAGGCGCGCGCCTCGGTGGCGGGCGCGCGCGCGGCGAGTAGCACCGAGCCGGCGGCGAGCAGCAGCGCGACCGCCCAGCCGAAGCGCTTGCCGGTCGAGCCGGCGCGCGAGCGGTGCGCGAACCAGAGACCGAGCGAGGTCGCGAGCAGGAAGACCTGGAAGAAGGCGAGCCGTTCCGGGGCGATCTGCGCCGAGAGGACGTAGAGCAGCCAGATCACCGCGCCCGCCAGCAGGAACCCCATGGCGCCGCGCAGCGTGTCCATCCAGGCGCCCGGCCGGGGGAGCAGCCTCGCCGCGCCCGGGGCGATCGCCAGCAGGACGTAGGGAAGCGCCAGGCCGAGCCCGACGGCGGTGAAGATGGCGAGGATCGTGCCCGCGGTCTGGGCGAGGGCGAAGGAGAGGGCGGTGCCCAGGAAGGGGGCCGAGCAGGGGGTGGCCATCAGCGTGGCGAACAGCCCCGAGGCGAAGTGGCCCGCCAGCCCCTCGCGCGCTCCCCTCTTCTCGGCCGCGGTCATCAGTCCGGAGGGCAGCTGGATCTCGAAGAGCCCCCAGAGGTTGAGCGTGAAGAAGAGCACCACCACGGCGAGGAAGGCGACGAAGCCGGGCTGCTGGAACTGGATCCCCCAGCCGACGGCGGCACCGGCGCTCTTGGCGGCGATCGCCGCGCCGGCGAGCGCCCAGAACGAGAGGACGATCCCCGCCGTGGTCGCCAGCGCCCCCGCCCGCACTCGGCCGGGCGCCTGACCCGCGGCCTTGACCAGGCCGAAGGCCTTGAGCGAGAGGATCGGCAGGACGCAGGGCATGGCGTTGAGGATCAGGCCGCCGACCAGCGCCAGCAGCAGCATGCCGGCGAGCGAGGCGCCGGGGGCTCCCGAGCCCTCGCGCGGTGCGCTTCCGGCCGTCTCGAGCCGCGCGCCGCCCGCGAAGATCTCCGCGGCGAGCTCGGTGCCGCCGCCGCCGACTCCCAGCTCGAGGCTCGCCCGCACGGTGACCGGCGGCAGGCAGGAGCGGTCGTCGCACGCCTGGTAGCGCAGGGCGGCGCCGATCGTGACGGGACCGGCGGCGTCCGTCGGCAGGTCGACCTCGAAGGGGAGGATCGCCCGCCCCTCGTAGACGTCGAGCGGCTCCTCGGCGAAGGCGAACTCGTAGGGGATCGGTTCCGGGTATTCGACGCGCGCCGCCTCCCAGCCGGGCGGCGTCTCGACCGAGAGGACGGTGGGGATCAGGTAGTCGTAGGTCGGCACGTGCGCCTGCAGGTGCCACCCGGGGTCGACCGCGACGACGGCCGCCAGGCGCGCCGTCGTGCCCGGCGCGAAGGCCGAGCGGCTCGCCACCAACCGCAGCTCCGCTTTCTCCTGGGGGGCGCGCTCACCCTCCGCGGCGCGCGCGGCGGGCGCGGCGGCCAGGGCCGCCACCAGGGCGAGCGCGGCGCAAGCTCGCGATCTCAAGAGCACTGGGCGACCGACTTGAGCGAGGTCCAGTCGCGGCGAGCCTCGGTGACCAGCGGGCTCGACGGGTGCTCCTTCTCGAGCTGATCGAGCGCGCCCTGGGCGCGCGCGCAGTCGCGCGCGTCGCGCGCGATGGCGAAGCCGAGCCAGTCGATGCGCTCGCCCAGGGGCTCGGCGCCGGCGGCGCGGGCGGCGGCGCGGGCGCCGGCCAGCGCGCTGCTCGCCTCGGCGAAGCGCAGATCGAGACGCAGGGAGTCGGCGAGGTAGTAGCGCTGCCAGGCGGCCTTGAGCGGGTCGGCCTCCGGGCGCTCGACCAGCTTGGCGAAGAGCGCCGCGGCGCGCGCGCCGTCGCCGCGCCGGTGCCACTCGAAGGCCTTGCGCTCCCACAGTGCCGCGTCGGACCCGGCGAGCGTCCGTTCGTAGGCGGAGGTCGCGAGCGCGTGCTTGTTGAGCTCGCCGCGGATCCGGCCGAGCAGCTTGGCGGTGGGGTGAAAGCCCTGGACCTGGCCGATCAGCGCCCGCTTGCCGTCGAGCAGCAGGAGCGTGGGCAGCGAAGCGGCGCCGTAGCGCCGCTGGATCTCGCTGCCCTCGCCGCCGTCCTCGACGTCGACCCGCAGCAGCTCGTAGTCGCGCGCGAAGGCGGCGAATTCCGGGGTGGCGAAGACCTGCTCGTCCATCACCTTGCACCAGCCGCACCAGTCGGCATAGAGATCGACCAGCACCAGCCGGCCGCTCTCGCGCGCCGCGGCGAAGGCTCGCTCGGCGTCGTCGTGCCAGGTCGGGGGCGTGGCGCCGGCCGGTATCGTGACGAGGGCGGCGAGGAGCGTGAGGGCGGTCGGCAGTCGCATGATCGGGGCTCGTCC
>WYBK01000116.1 GCA_011525905.1 Acidobacteriota bacterium | reverse complement strand
GCCGCGTCGCTCGCAGCCGCGCGCGAGACCGCGGCGAGCCGCGGCGCGCGGCTCGTCCTGGCGCTCGGCGACATGCTCGAGCTCGGCGAGCTCGCGCCGGCGGCGCACGACGAACTGCTGCGCCTCGCGGACGCGCTGGCGCCGGCGCACCTCGTTCTGGTCGGCCCGGAGCTCGAGCGGGCCCTCGCCCGCCGGCCGCCCGTCTGCCCCTGGACCCAATTCGCCGATTCGACGGCGGCCGCCGCGGCGATCGCCGACCTCGTCCGCCCGGACGACGTCCTGCTCGTCAAAGGCTCGCGCGGCATCCGCATGGACCGCCTCGTCGCGGCCCTCGCCCCTCCCGACGCCGATCTGCCGCCTCTCTGATTGCTCGCGCCGGGGCGCCGCGGCGGTTTCCGGCCACCCCCCTTCTATGGAAGCATTCGCGAGCGCACGGCGAGAGCACGATGCCCGGCGTACCGCGATGGAATCCGATTGGACGAGTTGTTCGACAGCAGAGGACGAGCGCGATGAGCGAGAGCCCGCAGGTGGGGATCGTGATGGGGAGCAAGAACGACTGGGGCGTGATGTCCGAGGCGGCCAACGTCTGCCGCGACCTCGGCATCCCTTACGAGGCGCGGGTACTCTCCGCGCACCGGACGCCCGACGAGGCCCTCGCCTGGGCCGCGGGCGCGGCCGAGCGCGGCCTGCGCGTGCTCATCGCCGGCGCCGGCGGCGCCGCCCACCTGCCGGGCGTCCTCGCCGCCAAGACGCTGCTGCCGGTGCTCGGGGTGCCGATCGACTCCTCGGCGCTCCAGGGCATGGACGCGCTGCTCGCGATCGTCCAGATGCCCAAGGGGATCCCGGTCGGCACCCTCGCGATCGGCAAGGCGGGCGCCGCCAACGCCGCCCTGCTCGCCGCGGCGATCCTCGCCCTCGGCGACCCCGCGCTCGGCGAGCGGCTGCGCGCCTTCCGCGAGGCGCGCAAGCGCGAGGTGCTGGCGCAGACGCTCGAGTAGCCGCCCAACGAGGTTGCGAGCCGGTCTGGCCGAGCCGGTCAGGAGAAGCGGCGCAGCAGGAGCGCGCCGTTGGTGCCGCCGAAGCCGAAGGAGTTGGTGAGCGCCACGTCGATCTCCGCCGGCCGCGCTTCGTTGGGCACGAAGTCGAGGTCGCACCCCTCTCCCGGCTCGTCGAGGTTGATCGTCGCGGGCATCACCTGGTGGCGCACGGCGAGCGCCAGGATGCCGCACTCGAGCCCGCCGGCGGCGCCCAGCAGGTGTCCCGTCGACGACTTCGTCGAGGAGACCGCCAGGCGCCGCGCGTGGTCGCCGAAGACCGCGTGGATAGCCTTGACCTCGGCGAGGTCGCCGAGCGGCGTCGAAGTGCCGTGGGCGTTGACGTAGTCGACGTCCTCGGGCTCGAGGCCGGCGTCGGCGAGCGCGTTCTTCATCACCGAGACCGCGCCGCGTCCTTCGGGATGCGGCGCCGAGATGTGGTAGGCGTCGCCGCTCATGCCGTAGCCGACGACCTCGGCGTAGATCGGAGCGCCCCGGCGGCGCGCGGCCTCGAGCTCTTCGAGCACCAGGATGCCCGCGCCCTCGCCGATCACGAAACCGTCACGGTCCCGGTCCCAGGGGCGCGAGGCGCGCTCGGGCTCGTCGTTGCGCACCGACAGCGCGCGCATGACCGAGAAGCCGCCAACCGCGATCGGAGTGATGGCGGACTCGGCGCCGCCGCAGATCATGGCGTCGGCATAGCCGTGCGCGATCAGGCGGAAGGCGTCACCCACCGCGTGCAGGCCGGTGGTACAGGCGGTCGCCGGAGCGCTGTTGGGTCCGCGCGCGCCGAAGCGGATCGACACCTGTCCGGCCGCCAGGTTGACGATCACGCCGGGGATGAAGAAGGGCGAGATCCGGCTCGGGCCGCGCTCGAGCAGCGTCGAGTGCGTGCGCTCGATCATCGGGAAACCGCCGATCCCCGAGCCGATCACCACGCCGACGCGGTCGGCGTTGCCCTCGTCGATCGCGAGACCGGCGTCGTCGACCGCCATCTGGCTCGCCGCGACGGCGAAGTGGATGAACAGGTCGCTCTTCTTGACTTCCTTCTTCTCGACCCACCGCTCGGGCTCGAAGCCCTTCACCTCGCCGGCGATCCTCGACTCGAACTCGGCGGTGTCGAACTTGGTGATCGGTCCGATGCCGCTCCTGCCCTCGAGCAGGGCATCCCAGGTCTCGGCCGTGCCGACGCCGAGCGGGGAGACGAGCCCCACGCCGGTGACGACGACGCGCCGTCGATCGGTTCGAGCCATACTGTCGTTGGGTCGGGACGCCGGGGGCCGGCGGTTCAGTTCTTGTCGCTGGCGTGCTGCTCGATGTAGGAGACCGCTTCCTGGACGCGGCCGATCTTCTCGGCGTCCTCGTCCGGGATCTCGATGCCGAACTCCTCCTCGAAAGCCATCACCAGCTCGACGATGTCGAGCGAGTCCGCGCCGAGGTCGTCGGTGAAACTCGCCTCCGGAGTCACTTCGTCGGCCTCGACGCCGAGCTGCTCCACGATGATGCTCTTGACCTTCTCAGCAACCGAAGACATTCGGGTCTCCTCCTCGATGGGGATGCCGTTTCCGGCGCGGCGTTTCTAACACACTCGGCGGACGGGAGTCCAACCGCGAGAGTCATACGTAAAGGCCTCCCGAGACGTTCAGAACCTGCCCGGTGACGTATCCGGCCTCTTCGCTCGCGAGGTAGCAGACGGCCGCCGCGACGTCGTCCGGCGTGCCCAGGCGGCCGCAGGCGATTTCCGCGGCCATGCGCGCCCGCTGCTCGTTGGTGAGCGTCGCGGTCATCGCCGTCTCGACGAAGCCGGGCGCTACCACGTTGGCGGTGATGCCGCGGCTGGCGAGCTCCTTGGCGAGCGACTTGGTGAAGCCGATCAGTCCCGCCTTGGCGGCGGCGTAGTTGGCCTGACCGGCGTTGCCCATCAGCCCGACCACCGAGGAGATGGTGACGATCCGCCCCCAGCGGCGACGCAGCATTCCCTTGGCCAGCTCCCGCGTGACCGCGAAGGTGCCGGTCAGGTTGGTGGCGAGCACCGCTTCCCACTGCTCCAGGCTCATGCGCAGCAGCAGGTTGTCGGCGGTGATGCCGGCGTTGTTGACCAGCACGTCGATCTGCTCGAAACCGGCGGGCAGCGCAGCCAGCCGCTGGGCGACCTCGGCCGGGCGGGCGAGGTCGAGCTCGAGCGGGGCCGCCCCGGCGCCCGCGGCCGTCAGCTCTTCGGCGAGCGCGGCGAGCTTCTCGCGGTTGCGCGCCGCCAGCACGAGCCGCGCTCCCTGGCCGGCGAGCCGCCGCGCGATGGCGGCGCCGATACCCTGCGAGGCGCCGGTGACCAGCGCCGTCCTGCCGTCGAGTCGGAACATCCAGCTCTCCTCCCGCTAACCCAGCAGCGCCTCGAGCCGCTCCGGCTCGGCGAGCGAAAGCGTCTCGACTCCGGGCGCGATCCGCTTGATCAGGCCGCCGAGCACGCTGCCCGGGCCGACTTCGACGAAGCGGGCGATCCCCTCGCCCTCGACAAGGCGGCGCACCGATTCGACCCAGCGCACCGGGCCGTCGATCTGGCGCACCAGCGCCTCGCGCGCCGCGGCGCCGTCGGTGACCGGCACGGCGTCGATGTTGACCACCACCGGCAGTCGCGGATGGGCGAACGCCGTCGCGGCGAGCGCCGGCGCGAGCCCCTCGCGCGCCGGCCGCATCAGCGCGCAGTGGAAGGGGGCCGAGACCGGCAGCGGAATGGCGCGCTTGGCGCCGCGGTCGCGGGCGAGCGCCATGGCGCGCTCGACCGCCTCGCGGTGCCCCGCGATCACGGTCTGCTCGGGCGAGTTGTAGTTGGCGACCGCGCAGACCTGGCCTCCGGCGGCCTCGGCGGCGACGGCCGCGACCGCCTCGGGCGCCAGACCGAGCACGGCCGCCATGGCCCCGACGCCCACCGGCACGGCGGCCTGCATCAGTCGGCCGCGCTCCCGCACCAGCCGGGCCGCGTCGGTCAGCGTCAAGGTGCCGGCGGCGACGTGCGCCGAGTACTCGCCGAGGCTGTGGCCCGCGGCGGCGTCCGCGGCGACGCCCCGCGCGGCCAGCACGCGCGCGATGGCGCTCGAGGTCGCGAGCAGCGCCGGCTGGGTGTTCTCGGTCAGCTGCAGCGCCTCGTCCGGCCCCTCGCGGCAGAGTTTCAGCAGGTCGAGCCCGATCGCTGCGGAGGCCTCGGCGAACGCCGCGCGCGCCTCGGCGAAGCGCTCGGCCCAGGCGACGCCCATGCCGACCTTCTGCGAGCCCTGGCCGGGAAAGACGAACGCTGTCCTGGTCACCTCGGAGCCTCCTCCCATTCGATTCGATCGGCCGCCGGCCGGACGCGGGGCCCTGCGCCGCCGCCTGCGGCCCGGGCGCCCGGGCCGGCCGATCCTACGACGGCGCCCGCTCGGCCTCGACCGGGGCGGGCGCAGCGGTCAGCCGCGCCTCTTCGGCGTGCAGCTCGGCGATCTTGTCGCGGATCTTCTGGTGCAGATCGGCCTGGCAGAACTCGTAGGCGCTGCGGATGGCGCTGCGGATCGCCTTGGCGTTGGAGCGGCCGTGGCCGATCAGGCAACCGCCCTGGACGCCGAGCAGCGGCACCGCGCCGAACTCGGCGTAGTCGGTCCGGCGCGCGAAGTTGGCGAAGGCCGGGCGGGCGAGCCAGCCGCCCACGCGGGTGCGCGAGCTGCGCACCAGCTCCTCGCGCATCATGCCGACGATCAGCTCGGCCATCGCCTCGGCCGCCTTGAGCAGCACGTTGCCGACGAAGCCGTCGCAGACCACGACGTCGGCCTCGCCGTTGAACACGTCCCGGCCTTCGACGTTGCCGACGAAGTTCAGGCCGGTGGCCGAGAGCGCGGCGTAGGCGCCGCGCGTGACGCCGCTCCCCTTCTCCTCCTCCTCGCCGATCGACAGCAGACCGATGCGCGGCCGGGTCGTGCCGATCACCTCCTGCGCGTAGAAGTGCCCCATCACGGCGAACTGGCGCAGGTGCTCCGGCTTCGAATCGACGTTGGCGCCGACGTCGAGCACCACCGTGCGGCCGCGCCGGTTGGGAAAGACCGCCGCGAGGGCCGGCCGGTCGACGCCCGGAGCGGCGCCGAGCAGCAGCTTGGCGGCCACCATGGCGGCGCCGGTGTGGCCGGCGGTGACCATCGCTTGGGCGCGGCCGTCGCGCACCGCGCGTGCGCAGACGGCGAGCGAGGCTTCGCGCTTGCGGCGCACCGCTGTGGCGGTCTCCTCCATGCCGACGACGTCGTCGGCGTGCAGGATCTCGATGCGTCGAGTCGCCGGATGGAGGCGCGAGAGCTCGAGCTCGAGCCGCTCGCGTCGGCCGACCAGCAGGATCGGGATGCCGTCCTCGGCGGCCGCGAGCCAGGCCCCTTGCACCGCGGCGCGGGGGGCGAAGTCGCCGCCCATCGCGTCGACGGCGATGCGCAGCTCGCGGGCTGCCGTGGGCGCCGTCGTCACCGCGGGCGGCTCCGGTGCCGGAATCAGGCGTTGGGCTGCACGTCTACGACCTCGCGCCCCTTGTAGCTGCCGCAGCTCGGGCAGGCGCGATGCGGGAGCTTGCGCTCGCCGCAGGCCGGGCAGATCGAGGTGCCGGGGGTGGCGAGCGCGTCGTGCGCGCGCCGCTTGTCGCGCCGGGCCTTGGAGTGGCGTCGCTTGGGATTGGGCATCGTGGTTCCCTCGAATCTCTCTCTAGCGGTCGCTGCCGCGACCGTCGGACTTCTCTCTCCAGGCCGCCAGGGCGGCCCAGCGCGGGTCGGGCTCGCGCTGGCAGGCGCAGGGTCCGACGTTCCAGTTCGCCCCGCAGCTCGGGCAGAGGCCCGCGCACTCCTCGCGGCAGAGCGGATGCGTCGGCAGGCCGAGCTGCACCTGCTCGGCGACGAACGGCACGAGGTCGACCACGCCGCCGGTTACCGTCACCGTCGCCGGCTCCTCCTCGTCCCGCTCCTGCGCCGCCGCGCCCGCCGCGCGCGGCCGCTCGACCACGATCAGGTCGAGCGCCGTTTCCATCTCCTCCTCGACCGGCGCGAGGCAGCGATCGCACGGAACGCTCTGCCGGTAGCTGAGACGGGCGGAGAGGAGGAAGTCGGGGGAAGCGAACGACAGCATCCCACGCACTTCGACCGGCGTCAGCGCGACGCCCTCGTCGAGGCCGAGCTCGGCCGGGTCGAGGCGGACCGTCTCCTGCCAGCGAAAAGGCTCGAAACGGGCGGAATCCAGGCGGATCTTCATCGTCCGAGCCCTCGCTTCAGGGCCGCGGAAGGGTACCGGATTTCCCCCGGAGCGTCAACGCGCGGGCCCGGCGCAGAAGACCACGCGCGCGGCGTCGGGGTCGCGCCAGACCTCGAGCACCAGCTCGCCGCAATCGGTCCAGGGCGCCAGCAGATCGGCGACCGCGTCGAGTCGGCGCGCCTCGCGCGGGCCGACGATCGGCAGCGCCTCGAGATGGCGTGCCGCACGCCAGAAGACGCCGCGCGCGCGCGCCGGATCGACGCCCGCGGCGCAGCTGCGCCAGGACTCGCCCGGCGTCGGGCCGGGCAGCGTGCGGCGCAGCCAGGGCGCGGCGCTCAGGCCGAGCGCCAGCGCGGCCGGGTCGAGCGCCGTCACCTCGAGCCCCTCCGCTTTGCCGCGCAGGCTGCCCAGCCCGGCCAGACGGGCGAGCGGGAGGCCCGGAATCCGATAGGGGCGCGCGCCACCGGCCCCGAGCAGCGCGGCGCTCGGCAACCCCTCGACGCTCCCCTCCTCCTCCCAGACGATGAGCGCCGAGGGCCCGTCGAGCGGCCCGCGCTCCACTTCGGCGATCCAGGCCGCCGCCGGGGCGACCCCCCCTCCACCCGACGCCCCCGGCGCTCCGGGACCGCGCACCGGCTCGGAGGGGATCGCGCCGAGCTCGGCCACCACGCCGCCCGCCACGGCCCGCCGGACCGCCCAGAGGCCGGCCGGCAGCAGCCGGACCGGCCGCGCCAGGCGGACCCAGGCGAGCGCCGGCGGGAGCTCTCCGACCATCCCGGCCGCGGCGCTCTCCGGCGCGTCGGCCGACGCCAGCCGCCAGATCCGCCCCCGCCACTCGACGCGGCCGCGCCGCCCGCCGGCGAGCGGCACGTCGCCGCCGGCCAGCCAGGGGTTGCCGGCGAGCCAGCCCGAGAGGCGTGCGAGCAGCGCGACCGCCGGGTAGACCCGGGCGGCGGCCCGCACCGCGCCCCCTTCGCGCAGGGCGATCACCCACTCCGTCGCGGGCGGCGTGCTCCAGGGGCCGAAGCGCGGGATGCGCGGCGCCGGCTTGTCGGCGCTCTGCGCGAGCAGCGCGGCCCAGGCCTGGACGTCGCCGACGCGGCGCTCCAGCGCGCCCAGGTTCTGGTGGGGATAGGGGGTCCAGACGACCAGATCCCAGGCCGGGTCGGCGAGCAGCGTCGCCGCCTCGTCGAGCGACGGGCTGCCGGTGCGCTCGCGCGCGCCGTACCAGAAGAGGAGGTGGCCGGCGAGCGCCGCGAGCGCCGCCGCCGCGGCCAGCCCTCGCCGGCCGCGCGCCGTCAAGCCGGGCTCCGGTCGAGCCCCAGCTCGACCAGCCGCGCGGCGATCTCGCCGAGCGCCTCGTCGTCCCCCTCGCCCACCCCGAGGTCGGCGAGGTCCGCCCCCAGCCCCGCGACCAGCCCGATCCAGGCATCGTCCGCCCGCCAGGGGGCGAGCGGCGGCACCGCTTCGGCCACTCCGCCGCCGGCCGCCAGCGTCTCGGCCACGAACTCG
>WYBK01000115.1 GCA_011525905.1 Acidobacteriota bacterium | reverse complement strand
GTCCGGATCGGCCCAGAGGGCGAAGACGTACGAGGCCTCCCCCTCGAAGATCACGCGCCGGGCTCCGTCGCGGCCGATGGCGAGCACGCGGCCGGCATCGCCGGTGCCGATCGCCCACCCCTCGCCGACGGGCACCAGCGCGAAGGCGAAGGGTTCCTCGATCGCCGCCACCCGATCGGCGCGATCGGCGAGCGCGAGCACGCCGCGCTCGTCGACCGAGACGCCGTCGAGGGTTCCAGCCAGAAAGTCCGCCTGGCTCTGGGTCTGGATCAGGCGCACCGGCGCCGCGAGCGCGGCCGTCGCCGACGTCGCGGCGAGCGCCAGCGCCAGGCTCCGGAGATGCAGGGAACGGCTCATCGACCCTCCTTCTTCTCGCTCGACTTCTCTCGCCCCGCAACCGGCGGCCCGGCGTCGCGGCCGCGGGCCGGCGCGGTGGTCCCGCTCCCCTCGGCCGGCGACGACGGCGCGCCAGCCCCGGCGGCGACCGGCTCCGGCCTGCGGATCTCCAGATCGAGGCGCAACAGCCCGGACAGCGGCGTCTCTTGCACGAAGGTCTCACGCTGCGCCACCGCGAGCGCGAGCGGACGCGCGGCGCGCGTGCCGGAGGCGCTCCAGATCGAGCGCAGCGAGCCCGGCAGGCGAGGCAGCACCTCCCCACCCGCCGCCAGCCCCCGCCCCGGCAGGACGCCGAGCACGGTCAGCGCCCGCGCCGAGCCGAGCGAGCGCAGCAGCTCGAGCGCCTGCTCGAGTCGCACCGGGGCGGCCGGCTCGATCGCCAGGCGGGCGGCGTCGGCGCTGGCGCCGTCGCCGACCAGCAGCGTGTAGCGCCCGGTAGGCAGGTCGGGAGGGAGCCGCAGCTGGACTCGCCGCCGTTCGAGCGCCCCCCGGTAGGGCCTGAGCTCGACGAAGAGGTGGACGGTCTCGCCCGGCTCGAGCTGCGCCCGCTCGGCGTGCAATCCGGTCAGGGTGGCGGCGCGCGGCGCGTCGTAGGGGACGACGTCGACCTCGATGGCGCGCAGATCGACGCGCGCGAGGTCGGTGCGCACCAGGAAATCGGTGACCGCGAGCAGGTAGAGCACCGCCTGGATCGAGGCCCCGCCGCCGTCGAAGCTCTGCGCGAGCGCGAGCGTGCCGTCGGCGCCGAGATCGAAGCGCAGCGCCAGATCGACCGCCTCGATTCCGGCCGCCGGCGCCGCGACGTCGAGGGCGTTGAGCGTGCCGATCGCCGCGAGCGTCGGCAGCAGCGCCGGCACCCGCCCCAGACGGAGCGCGTAGTCCCGCGGCCGGGGCCCGGCCACCCGCAGCGCGAGCGGCACGGTGCGCGGCGCGCGCCCGACCCGGCCGAGCGCGCCGGCGGCGTGGTCGCGCTCGAAAGTGCCGACCACCGGGCCGACGTTGGCGAGCTTGAAGGAGGACATCGCGCTCGCCAGGACGGTGACGATCTCGGCGCTCGCCATCGGCAGCTCGACCTCGCCGAGCCCGGTCACCGGATGGCCGAAGGCGAGCAGCGCGTCGCCGTCCCGGTCGGTCACCGTGCCGGTGGCCGCGAGCCGGAAGTCGCCGTCGATCCAGACCTGGGCGACGGCATCGCCGGGGCGCAGGTCCTCGCCCGGAAGCTCGCTGCGGCCGGCCCCGGCCGCGCCGGCGGCGGCGAGCCCGGGCAACCCGGGAGCGAGACGCGCCAGCGTCGGCTCGGCGAAGCCGCTGGCCGCCCAGAGCAGCGCCGGGCGGCCGGCCCCGGCCGCAGCGCGGGTCAACGCCGCCACCGCCTCGTCGAGCCGCGTCTCGGGGATCCGCCCGGCGGCGAGCTCGGCGAGCGTCGGGCGCGGTCCGGCGCCCTCGAGCCCCCAGGGGACGGCGCTCTCGATGGCGCGCATCGCCCCGATCGGCATGATGCCGGCGACCGCCTCGCGCGAGAAGGACCAAGCGAAGGCGACCGCGCCGACCAGCCGGTCCTCCACCCAGACCGGGCTGCCGCTCATCCCGGCGATCACGCCGGTCTCCTCGAGGCCGGCGCCGGAGAGGCGCGCGAGGACCATGCTGATCCCGGGCTGGATCTCGCGCAGCACGCCGAGCACTTCGACCTCGAAGCGCTCGGGCTCTGAGCCCCGGAAGACCGAGAGCCCGAAGCCCCGTTGCCCGGCGCGCAGCTCCTCGAGCGGCAGCGCCGGCGCCGGCTCCGCCCGGCCCGCGGCCGCGCCGATCAGGAGCGCGGCCACCGCCGCGACGATCGTCGATCTCATCGAATCGGATACCTCCCCGCCCGCAGGACCTCGAGCCCCGCGGAGCCGAACCGTACCAGGGTCGAGGGGGCGCCGCCCGGCAGCGCCCCGCCGTCGACCACGATCGCCTCCCGCCCGCCGAGCCAGGCCGCGACCGCCGTCGCCGTCAGGTACGGCGCGGCGCCGCTCGGGTTCGCGCTGGTGGCGGTCAGCGGATGGCCGAGGCGCTCGAGCAGCGTCCGCAGGGGCGCGAGGTCGGGCACCCGGACCGCCAGCTCGCGCCCGCCGGCGGCGGCCGGCAGGGGCCGCTCGACCGGCACGACCAGCGAGAGCGGCGCCGGCCAGCGGGCGGCGGCCCAGGCGAGCCCGGGGGCGTCGGGAGCGACGCCGAGCAGCGCGAGCTGCGCCACGGAGGCGGCGACCACCGGCAGCGCCTTGCCCCGCTCCCGCCCCTTGATCCTGTAGATCGCCGCGACGCCGGCCCGCGACCGCGGATCGACCGCGAGGCCGTAGCTCGATTCGGTCGGGATCGCCAGCACCCCGCCGCGCGCCAGGCAGGCGGCCAGCGGCTCGACGGAGTCGACGAAGCGCCGCAGCGGAGCGCTCGCCCCCGGCGCGCCGCCGCCCGCCATCCCCGCCCGCTTCAGCCCGCCCCCCCCGCCGAGAGCAGCTCCGCGGCGTGGCGCCGGGAAGCGGCCGTGACCTTCTCCCCGGCCAGCATGCGCGCGAGCTCTTCGACCCGCTCCTCGCGGCCGAGGGTCGCCACCTCGGCGAAGGTCCGCCCCTGTCGCTGCCGCTTGATTACCCGGTGGTGGCAGTGGCCGAAGCTCGCCACCTGCGGCAGGTGGGTGACCGCGAGGATCTGGCCGGAGCGCGCCAATCGCCGCAGCTTGCGCCCGAGCGCCGCCCCCTGCGCGCCACCCAACCCGGCGTCGGCCTCGTCGAAGACGAGCGTCGGCGCGCTGCCCGCCTCCTCGCCCCGCGCGGCGAGCTGCAGCGCGAGCGAGAGGCGGGCCAACTCGCCCCCCGAGGCGACGCGCGCCAGCGCGAGCAGCGGCTCGCCCGGATTCGGCTGGAAGCGGAAGACGACGGCGTCGAAACCGTGGGGCCCGAATGCGACTCCTTCGCCGTCGAGGACGAGCGGGCTCGAGCGCTCCGGGATCCGCTCGAGCGCCACCTCGAGTCGCGCCTTGCCGAGGCCGAGGTCGGCGATCTCCTCGCGCAGCCGGCGCGCGAGCCCCTCGCCCCAGCGGGCGCGGGCCGCCGAGAGCTCGCCGGCGGCGGCGCGGTAGGCCGCGAGCGCGGCGGTGACCTTGGCCTCCAGCGCCTCGCGCCCGGCTTCGCCCAGCTCGAGCTCGTCGAGCTCGCGGGCGATCGCCGCGCGCCGCGCCAGGACCTCCGTCGCGCAACCGCCGTGCTTGCGAAAGAGGCGCTCGAGCCGCGCCAGCCGCTCCTCGATCTCGTCGAGTCGCCCCGGCTCGGTCTCGAGCTCGGCCAGCCGCTCGGCGAGGTCGCGGCCGAGCTCCTCGAGCCGGGCGCCGGCCTCTTCGAGGTCGCCGAGCGCGCGCTCGGCGAGCGGCTCCCAGCCGGCGATTGCGGCGAGGCCCGAGCGCGCCGCGCCGATCCGCTCGGTCGCCGAGCCCTCCTCCTCGAACAGACCAGCGTGCGCCGCGCCGAGCGCGCCGACGATCGCCTCGCGATGACGAAGCGCGTCGCGGTCGCGCCGCAGCTCCTCCTCCTCGCCGGCCCGCAGTTGCGCCTCGTCGATCTCGCGCGCCTGGAAGCGCAGCAGGTCGAGCCGCTCGGCGCGCAACCGCTCGTCGCCGGCGAGCCGCTCGAGCCGCGCCGCCAGATCGCGCCACTCGGCATGGGTGGCGGCCACCCGGGCGACCAGCGGCGCCGCCTCCTCGCCGCCCGAGCGGTCGAGCCAGGCGCGCTGCAGCTCGGCGTCGAGCAGGCCGAGCTCGTCGCGCTGGCCATGCAGGCGCAGCAGCCGGGGCGAGATCTCCTGCAGCAAACGGAGCGTCGCCGGCTGGTCGTTCAGGAAGACCCGGTTCTTGCCTTCGCGCGAGATCTCGCGCCGCACCATCAGCTCGTCGCCCTCGACCGGCAGGCCCGCCTCCTCGAGCCGGGCCGCGAGCTCCGTCGGCAGGTCGAAGACCCCCGCCACCGAGAGCGTATCGGCGCCCTCGCGGATCCGGTCGGCCGAGGCGCGCAGGCCGGCGAGCAGCGCGAGCGAGTCGACGACCAACGACTTGCCCGCTCCGGTCTCGCCGGTCAGGACGTTGAAGCCGGCGCCCAGCTCGACGTCGCCGCCGGCGAGCACCGCCAGGTTCCGCACGTGGAGGCTGCGCAGCACGCCGATCGCTCTCTGGGTGGCTCCCCGCGATGCCGTCTCAGCCGCGCTTGAAGTCGGGGACGTGCTCGGGATCGTCCTGCGAGCGCCGCTCGGCCATCAGGAAGTCGTAGAAGCCGCAGCGCGGCGTGCCCGGATAGGCGCGGCAGATCGCCGGGCGGGCATCGTAGATCGTGCACTGCCGGCTCTCGGGATCGAGGAAGCGGCAGGCGGAGCCGAAGATCTCGTCCCGCTTGTGGCGGAGGATGAGCTTGCCCGCCTCGTCCGGGTTCTGCTTCGTGAAGCGCCGGCGCGCCTGGCTCTCGGACAGGCCGAAGTGCGCCGCGAGCCGCGCCAAATCGCGCGGCGTCACCTCGATGTGATCGTAGGTGCAGCAGTGCGCCGGACAGTTCCGGCAATCGTAGAACCGGGGCTTGCGCGCCACCGGTGCATTCTATCCGGCGTCCGCGGCGCCGGAAGGGCCCGGCTCCACCTCGACGCGGTTGCGCCCTCGGTTCTTGGCCCGGTAGAGCGCGCGGTCGGCCGCCGCGACCAGGTCGTCGAAGCCCGTCATCTCGGGCGTCGCCGCCGCCACGCCGAAGGAGCAGGTCGCGACGACCTCGCTCTTGCCGATCTCGTAACGCGCCTCCTCGAAGAGCTGGCGCAGCTTGTCGGCGAGCGCGACCGCCCCGTCGATCGCCGTTTCCGGACAGAGGATGCCGAACTCCTCGCCCCCCAGCCGGGCGAAGACCTGCTCCGGCCGCAGGAGGTCGCCGACCCGCGCGGCGAGCTGCTTCAACACCGCGTCGCCGCAGAGGTGTCCGTGGGTGTCGTTGACCTCCTTGAAGTGGTCGATGTCGAACATCACCAGGCTCAATGGGCGATCGTGGCGCTGCGCCCGCGCCAGCTCTCGCGTCCCCTCTTCCTGGAACTTGCGCCGGTTGTAGATCTCGGTCAGGCCGTCGCGGATGACCATCTGATGAATCGCTTCGTGGTAGGCGTGCTCGACGTCGCGCTCGTGCAGGAACTTGAAGTGCACCGAGCCCACCTGGAAGCGGTCGCCGCTCTCCAGCTCGACCGGACCGCGCACCGCGCGGTCGTTCAGGAAGGTGCCGTTGCGGCTGCCGAGGTCCTCGAGGGTGATGCGCTCGCCCTGGAAGCGGAGGCGCGCGTGGCTGCGCGACAGCGACGGCACCTCGGGCAGGCTGATGCCGGCCGAGGGGGAGCGGCCGATGTCGAGCGAGCCGCCCGGAATCAGCCGGAAGCGGGTGCCCAGCCGCCGGTTCTCCGGGTGGGCGATCAGAATCACGTCCGCCTCGAAGCTCGCCGTCGCACCGGCCGACGGATCGGCGCCGTCCGAGATGGTCAGCAGCTGATCGGTCGTGGTGCGCGCCGCCGCCGACACCTCGCGCAGCGAGAGGCTGTCGGTCGACGGATCCCGCGTGTCGTTAGGCCGCCGCTTCAATTCGGCTCTCCAGCCAGATTTGGCAGAGGATACCACCGCGGCCCGGCGGCGCGATCCTCACTTCGACAGGCCCAAGACCGAGCGCACGATGTTGCGGGCGACCTCGGGGTTCTCGCGCAGCCGCCGGGTCGAGTAAGCGTACCAGTCGGCGCCGTAGGGGACGTAGACCCGCAGCCGGTGGCCCTGGCCGATCAGGATCTTGCGCAGCTCGGGCTCGACGCCGAGCAGCATCTGGAACTCGTAGCGCTCGCGCGGCACCTTCAACCGATCGATCAGGCCGAGCGCGCCGCACACCAGGTGCTCGTCGTGGGTGGCGATGCCGACGTAGACGCCGCGCGCGAAGAGCTTCTCGAGCGCGATCAGGAAGTTCAGGCGCACGGTCTCGTAGGCGCGGAAGGCCACGGCGCGCGGCTCGAGGTAGATCCCCTTGCACAGTCGGACGTTGGCGCCGACCGCCGGCAGGTGCGAAATGTCGTTCAGGGTGCGGCGCATGTAGGCCTGGAAGACGACGCCGACGTTGCCGTGCCGGTGCAGGTCGCGGTAGATCGCCAGCGTGGCGTCGGTGGTCGTCGCGTCCTCCATGTCGATGCGCACGAAGTTGCCGTGGCGGCGCGCCGTCGCCAGGATCCGCTCGACGTTCGACCTGCACAGATCGGGGTCGATCTCCAGGCCGAGCGAGGTCAGTTTGATCGAGACGTTCGAGTCGACGCCGGTCTCGGCGATGCGCGCGAGCATCCGCTCGTACTCCTCGGTCGCCGCCACCGCGCGGGCGGGCTCGCGCACCTCCTCGCCGAGCAGATCGAGGGTCGCCATCGCCCCTTCGGCGTTGAGGGTCCGGATGGTCTCGAGGGCGCGGTCGAGCGTCTCGCCCGCGACGTAGCGCTTCGCGACGCGGCCGACGATCCCCTTCGGGACCAGCGGCAGGCCGCGCACCACCAGCCAGTGGAAGAGCCCCATGGTCGGACGCTCCGGCTCAGCCCGCGGCGGGACCGGGCAGCTCGACGGCCTCGTCGGCGACCCAGCGCACGGCGCGCGAGCAGGGGCACACCCCCCCGACCCGGCGCAGCTGCGGCATGACGCGCTGCGCCTCCTCGGGCTTCTTGTCGCCGCGCGCCACCGCGGTCATCTGCTCGACGAATTCGAGGAAGTCGCGGGTCGCGCGGTAGCCGTCGGGCAGCGTGCGGGTCAGGTGGCCGAGGTAGGCCTCGACGCTCTCGAACGTCTCGCCGTCGAAGCCGACCATGCGGAAGGCGGGCTCGCCGCGCCGGCGGAAGTACTCGCGGTGCGGCAGGCGCAGCAGCTCCTCGGCGCGCACCCCCTGGAAGGAGCCGCCGTCGCTCTCGAGTCGGGCGAGCGCGGCCTCGGCGTCGGCCAGCTCGAGCTGCGGCAGGCGCGCGCGCAGGTAGCGCATGTTCAGGTCGTGGACCACCTTGCCGATCTCGCGCCAGTACTGGTCCTGGGCCTCGCGGTTCTTCATCGGCTTCAGGCCCCACTTGACGTTGGTCGAGCCCCCCCGTTCGTCGCCGAACATCTCGAGGGCGCGCGGCACCCACTTGTTCAGGTGCTTCTGGATCACTTCCAGGGTGATCATCGGCGAGCCCTCGGCGGCCTTGACCACCCAGCGGCGCAGCGGCACGACGCCGGTGGCCAGGTGGAAGGCCTCCTCGCGCAGCATCTGCGGCATCGACTCGGCCATCGGCGAGTAGGAGGAGATCTTCTGCATCGAAAGCTGGTACTTGCCGACCCGGTCGATCAGCGCGCAGAAGACGATGTTGTCGACGAACGACTCGAAGTCGATGTTGAAGGCCCCCAGGACGTGGGACCCGGTGCGCATCGACAGGATCTCCTCGACCATCTGGTCGGTCGAGGCGCCGGTCACCGGCTGCCAGTCGTCCTCTTGCAGGAGGTGGAGCATCTGGTAGCCGTGGCGCAGCTCCTCGGCCATCATGCGCAGCACCATCGCCTGCTCCTGCTCGTCCTGGGCGCGCGCGAGGGTGAGCTGGTGCTGCTGGATCGAGCCGAACTCGGTCGAGGCCTGGGCGCGAATCTGCGCGGCGAGCTGGTGGGCCACTTCGGGCTTCATGTCGGCGACCTTCTGGTGCTTCGGCTTGCCCTGGTCCTCGCCGCACTCGATCGAGCAGGGCATGCCGCACTCGCGATAGGCGCAGAGCCGGAACTTCGGGTCGCGCGGGAAGTAGCGGTCCCAGTTCTCGATCAGAAAGTCGTAGTCCGGCAGGAAGGTCTCGCGCCACTTGACGACGGCGTCGTGGTAGCGCTTGGGCAGCTCGGTGGTGGTGGTTTCGGCCATCGGTCTCGCTCGCTCTCGGGGGATTCCGGCTAGAGCCGCTTCACGTAGGGGGTCATCTGGTCGGCCTCGAAGCCGAGGCGCTCGAAGAAGCCCTTCACTTCGGGCATCGAGGCGTCGACCAGGGTGCGCACGCGCCGCACGCCCCGTTGGCGGAAGCGCTCGAGCATCGCCTCGCCGAGCGCCTTGCCGACGCCGAGGCCGCCATGGGCCGGGTCGACGCCGAGCACCTCGATCCAGCCGGTCTCCTCCTCGAGGCCGAACTCGCCGGAGCGCACGTCGCCGAGCATGAAGCCGACGACGTCGCCGTCGAGCTCGGCGACCACCGAGCCCTCCGGGTCGCGCCGCAGGTAGAAGGTCACCCGGTCCTCCCAGAGGTCGGGCTGGTAGCGGTGGCGGGTCTTCTCGGCGATGCGGACGATGCCGTCGAGATCGAGCTCGGAGAGGGAACGGACGACCAGGTCGGAAGCGGTCACGACGGGCATTGTATCGGCGCCCGCGCGCGGGCGTAAAGCCAGCATTTCGGGGAGCTTCCGCGCCGCCCCGGAGCTCGGGCCCGATAGGATGCGCCGGTGAGCGAGCCCGCTCTCCCCGTCGCCTCCGATGCCTCGGCTCCGGACTCTCCGGTCGCCCTGCCCGCCAACCCGCCGCCGCCGCCGACCGCGCCGGCCAAGGTGCTCGCCGCGCTGCTGCTGGTGCAGGTCTGCTTCTCCTCGCTCCACGTGGTCGGCAAGGTGGTGCTCGCCGAGCTGGCGCCGCTCGCGCTCGCCGGCACGCGCGTGCTGATCGCCACGCCGCTGCTGCTGCTGATCGCCTGGCGGCACGACCGCATCCTGCCGGCGCGCGCCGATTGGCCCCGACTCGCGCTGCTCGGCGGGCTCGGCATCTTCGCCAACCAGATCCTCTTCCTGATCGGCCTGTCGTTCACCACGGCGACTTCGGCCGGGGTGCTGATGCCCTCGATCCCGGTCTTCACGGCGGCGGTCGCCGGCCTCCTGGGCATCGAGCGGCTCGCCGGACGCAAGCTCGCCGGTATCCTGCTCGCCGCGGCCGGCGCGCTCGCGCTGGTCGATCCGGCGGCGCTCGATCTCTCGGACCGGGGCGCGATCGGCAACCTGCTGATCCTGACCAACTGCTTCACCTACGCGCTCTTCCTGGTGCTGCAGCGGCCGCTCTTGGCCCGCATCCCCTGGCGGACGCTGATCGCCTGGAGCTTCCTCTTCGGCAGCGTCGCGACGCTCGCGGTGACCGCCCCTTCGCTCGCCGCGACCGACTGGCGCGGCCTCGCCGCGACCCCGCTGCTCGGCATCCTCTGGATCGGCCTGGTGCCGACCGCCTTCGCCTTCGCGTTGAACACCTGGGCGGTGCGCCGAAGCTCCCCCGCCGTCGTCGCCGCCTTCACGACGCTGCAGCCAATCGTCACGACTCTCGGCGCCGTGCTCCTCCTCGGCGAGCGCCCCGGCTGGCACCAGGCCGCCGGCTTCCTCCTGATCGCCACCGGCCTCGCCCTCGTCGCCACCGCC
>WYBK01000114.1 GCA_011525905.1 Acidobacteriota bacterium | reverse complement strand
TCGACCGGCTCGATCCGCCAGCCGAGCCGCACCGGCAGGACGCCCCCGCTCGACCAGGCGAAGTCCCCCCGGTTGACGACGCGCAGCGAGACCAGCGTCGAGCCCCCCGCCGTCGCGCGCTGAGGCAGCGCGACCCCCTCGACCTCGCGCGCGAAGCCGGTGGGAGGCTCGTGCCGGCCGAGGTAGCGCAGCCGCGCCTCGACCGGCACCTCCTCCGGGGATTCGAGGTCGAAGCGCAGGAGCCGTGCCCGGTAGAGCTTCTCGGCCGACCACCAGAAGGGGTGCAGGCGCCAGGCCGGCGCCGGCTCGATCTCGACCACGCCGCCCCCCTCGGGGATCTCGTAGCGCCGCCGGGAGCGCCAGTCGGAGACCACGAGGGTGGCGCGTGGGCCGCTGGTCGCGGCGACGAAGCGGAGCCGCTCTGCCGGCCAGGAGGTCGCAACCTCGACCTCGGCCGGCGGCAGCGGCGAGGCGAGGCGGAAGCTCGCCTCGTCGGCGAGCGCGAAGGGGTCGACGAAACGCAGGAAGTCCCCCGACCAGTAGCGGTCGCGCCGCCCCTCGAGGTGCGAGGCGGTCGACTCGTAGGGGAGCTGGCGGAAGAGGCCGGCGTGGACGTGGCTGTGGATCGTCGGGTCGAGCGGCACGACCCGCACGATCGAGAGCAGAGCCGAGGCGCCGGCCGCGGCCGCGACCATCCAGGCGAGCGCCAGCAGCCATCGGCGCGGCGGCGTGGCGAGCGCGCCGAGCGCGAGCGGTAGCGCGGCGAGCGCGTAGCGGTTGGCGAGGAAGGTCTCGCCGCCGAAGTAGTTGCCCGGCAGCCAGATCAAGTAGAACAGCGCGAGCGCCGCGACGCCGCCGAGCGCGGCGAGCGCCGGCCCGCGCGGCCGCGCGAGCGCGGCGGCGAGCAGCACCGCGACGCCGGGGAAGTAGAAGAGCAGCCCCGAGTGGCGGCCGACCAGGAAGTAGAGCGCCGCATAGGCGCTGCGGCGCGCATCGAAGGCGTCGGGCGAGGCGTCGAGCGACGAGGTGGCGAGCGCCTCGTCCCGCTCGAAGCGCGCCGCGGCGGCGGCGCCGGCCGCGCCGGCCGGGTACCCGGTGGTCGCGTCGAAGGTCGAGCGCGGCGCCTTGTAGGGATTGGGCGCTCCCGCGAGCCCCCAGGTCAGCGCCAGCGCCAGCAGGTAGCCGGCCACGGCGCCCAGAGCGACGCGCGACGCGGCGCGCCGGCGCCCGCCCAGCCAGAGGGCGGCGACCAGCGCCGCGGCGACCAGGGCGTTCGGCTCGCGCAGCGAGACCAGCAGGCCGGCCGCCAGCCCGCCGGCGAGAGGCGCGCCGGCGCGGGCGAGGCCGCGGCCCTCCCCCGTCGGCAGCAGCGTCAGCGCCACCGCCGCGAGCGCCAGCGCGAGCTGCAGCGCCTCGGTCATCCGCCAGCCGGCGAAGGCGGGCAGCGCCCCGGCGCCGGCGAAGGTGGCGAGGACCCACTCGCCGGCGAGCGCGCCGAAGCGCGCGACGAGCGCGGCGCGGGCGAGCGCGAAGGCGGCGACGAGCGCCACGCCGTTGGCGACCAGCATCCCCCACCAGGAGCCGAAGAGCGCCACGAAGGGGGCGCACCAGAGCGGGTAGAGGACCGGCTTCGAGAAGGCGACGCCGGCGGCGGCGCGCTGCAAGATGAGCGCCGGCGGCCCGGCCGGCGCGGCGCGGGCGCGTTCGAGGTCGCGCTCGTCGAAGGTGAGGTCGGCGTCGCGCACCAGGCTCTCGGCCATCGCGACGTAAGTGGACTCGTCGCCCCGCGTCTCGAGGAAGCTCGGCCGCAGCAGCGCGCAGAAGGTGAGGGTCAGCAGCGCGAGCGCGAGCAGCAGGCGCGGCGGCCAGGGACCGGCGGCCGCGGCGCGGAGGCGGGCGAGGCGCGCCATCTCCGCTGGGCTACTGGAGGTAGCCGAGGGCCTTCAGGTCCTCGGCGGTTTCCTGGTCGAGCACCGCCGCCGCGGGGCGCACCGGGCGCAGCCCACCCTGCCAGCGGCGCAGCTGCAGCTGGAGCTCGCGCAGCTCGTCGGGGCGGCTCGCGGCCAGGTCTTCGCGCTCCGCCGGGTCGGCCTCGAGGTCGTAGAGCTGGTAGCGCTTCTCGGCCGGGGTGACGACCATCTTGAAGCGGTCGGTGCGCACCGCGAACATGCCGTTCGACTCGGCGAAGACCGCCGGCACCGGCGAGCGCTCGCGGGCCTCGCCGGCCAGCCAGGGGAGCAGGCTGGGCGCCGAGACGCCGTCGGGCACCGGCTGGCCGACCAGCTCGAAGAGGGTCGGCAGCGTCGAGCGGACCTCCACCAGCGCGTCGCTCCCGTGGCCGCGCGGCGCGCGCCAGGAGCCCGGCAGCTTCCAGACGAAGGGGACGCGCAGCAGCTCGTCGTGGAGCGTGTGGCCGTGCTCGATGCCGCCCCGTTCGTAGAGCTCCTCGCCATGGTCGGAAGTGATCACGACCAGGGTCTCCTGCCAGAGCCCGCGCCGCTCGAGCTCGTCGAACAGCGCGCCCAGCGCCTGGTCGAGCGCCGCGAGCTCCTCGGCGTAGCGCGCCGCCAGCAGCTTGCGATCCTCCTCGTCGAGCAGCGTCTCGCCGGAGCGGATCCGCTCGCGCAGGCCGCGCCAGTCGGCGCAGGGGTCGAGCTCGCTCGGCCCCGAGTAGTAGCGGCCGCGGGTCGACTCGGGCGGGCAGTAGGGCCAGTGGATGTCGAGGTAGTGCAGGTAGGCGAAGAAGGGCGCCGCGGGCGCCTCGTCGACCCACTCGAGGAAGCGGCTCTGGATCCGGTCGGGGGTGCGCGTGTTGTTGTTGTAGAAGTCGAATCCCTGCGCCAGGCCGAACTTGGGCGAGAGCTGGCTCTGGTAGCCGACCAGCGCCGTGCGGTAGCCGGCTGCCTGCATCCCCTCGGCGAGCGTGGTGACCTCCTCGGCGAGCACGGCGGCGCGCACCTCCTCGCCGCTGTCGACGAAGTCGGTCAGACCGTGCTCGCTGGGATAGAGGCCGGTCAGCAGCGAGGGGACCGAGGGGCGAGTCCAGCTCGCCGGCACGAAGGCGCGCTCGAACCAGACCGCCTCGGGGCCGAGCCGGTCGAGCCCGGGGGTGGCGCCGAGCTCGGAGCCGTAGAGGCCGACGTGGTCGGCGCGCAGCGCGTCGATCAGGATGACGATCACCCGCTCGGGCGCGGCCGGGCGTCCGCCGCAGCCGCCGAGCGGCGCGAGCAGGAGGGCGAGAAGCGCCGCGAGCCGGGGGCGCGCCCCACGGAGGAGTACCGGTCGTCGCATGGCTGGAATCGTCCGCGCGGGCCGACGGAGCAGGCGCGGAGCCGCGCGCCGCCGCCGCGGCGCCGGGCCGCCGAAGCCTATCCCACCCCCCGGGAGCGAACAACGCGGGCGCGGGCGCCGGTCGAGCCGGACGGATAGACTGAGGCTTCCGCATGTCGCGCCCGACGCGCCTCGCGCTCCTCGCGCTCGCCCTCTTCCTCGCGATCTTCCCGCTGACGCTGGGCAAACCCGGGCTGCCGACCAACATCAAGGCGGACGAGGCGGCCTACTACCTGATGGCGCGCTCGCTGGTCGAGGACGGCGACCTGCGCTGCGAGACCCGGGACATCGCGCGGCTCGCCGAGGAGTTCCCCTACCAGGCGGTCGAGAACCTGATCTTGAACACCGACGACGGCTGGCGCACCGTCTACTTCGGCAAGCCCTACCTCTACTCGCTGCTCGGAGCGCCTTTCGCCGCCCTCTTCGAGGCCAACGGCCTCGTCGCCTTCAACATGCTGCTGCTGCTCGGCGCCGTCGCGCTGGGCGCGAGCTACCTGGCGCGCCAGAACCCGGACGGACTGGCGCTCCTCTTCTCGGCCGGCTTCTTCCTGATTTCGAACGCCTTCGCCTACGTCTGGTGGATGCACCCGGAGATCTTGAACCTCTTCGGCATCACGGCCTGCCTCTACCTCGCCTTCACGCCCCAGGCGAGCGCCTTCGTCGGCGGCGGGCGCCTCGCGCGGTTGCGCGCCGCGCTCTGGAACGACTCGACCCGCCCCTTCGTCTCCGGCGCCGCGCTGGCGCTCGCCGTCTACAACAAGCCCCCCTTCGCGCTGGTCGGCCTCGCCGCGGCACTGATCTTCCTGCGCCGGCAGGGGTGGCGGGCGGCGGCCACCTGGGCCGCCGGCCTGGTCACCGCCGGCCTGCTCTTCGCTGCCATCGCGGTGGCGCTGACCGGGCACCCCTCGGCCTATCTCGGGGTCGAGCGCGCCGGCTTCAAGGTCGAGGAGTTCGACCGCATGCCGGTCGAGCCGCGGGATCTCGCGCCGGCCGCCCCGGACGCGACCGTCGCGCCGGAAGGCACACCGCGAGCGACGGCCGCCGTCGTCGACGAGGGGCCGAAGAACTCCTGGTGGTGGATCTTCCGGCCGCCGGAGATCGACCACCGCACGCTCGAGAACCTCGGCTTCTTCCTGGTCGGACGCCACACCGGCCTGCTGCTCTACGCCCCCTTCGTCACGCTCTGCCTGCTGCTCTTCCTCGGCCACGCCCGCCAGTCGCCCGAGCGCTGGCTGCTGCTCGCGGGCCTCGCCGGCGTCGCGCTCTTCTCCCTGCTCTGGATCCCGTTCAACTGGCACGGCGGCGGCGGCTTCGTCGGCAACCGCTACTTCGTCTCGGCGCTGCCCGGCTTCCTGTTCCTGGTCACCCGGATCGCGCCGGCCTGGACGGCGGCGCTCGGCTACGCGCTCGGCGGCCTGTTCGTCGGGCCGATCCTGTTCACGCCCTTCGGCGCGCCGGTGCCGCAGCCGACGCTGCAGGCGCACGTGCGCAATGCCCCTTTCCGCTACTTCCCGCTCGAGTTCCGGCTCGGCCGCCAGATCCCCGGCTACCGCGGCCTGGCGGCCAGCGGCGTCTACTTCTGGGCGCGGCGCGACCTCTTCCTGCCGCGGCGCGAGGAGATGTGGGTCCAGGGCGGCAAGCCGGTCGAGATCTGGGTCAGCTCGGGCGAGCCGATCCGCCACGCCGTTTTCCAGGTCGAGACCGAGGCGGCGCCGAACGAGGTGATCCTGCGGCTCGGCGACGCGAAGAAGGTCCTGCGCTTCGAGAGCTCCGAGCCGCCGGGCAGCGTCACCCGCGTCACGCTCGACCCGGCGGTGCCCCGCCCGACGCTGCCGGAGCGGCGCGAGCAGCGCCCCTACTACCGCTACGACATGCGCGTCGAAGCGGAGCGCTTCGCGCCCAAGAGCTACCGGCAGGCGGCGACGCCGGACGAGGAGAGCGGCTTCCTGGTCGGCGCGATCGTCACCTACCTCGGCACCGAGGGGGATCTCGCCCGCGACCTCTTCCACGTCGAGTGGCTCTCCGGCGAGATTCCGGCGACGCTGCCGGCCGGCGGCCGCGCGACGCTGCGCGGCACGATCCGCAACTCGAGCTCCTTCGGCTGGCCGGCCAAGGGGCCGACGCGCGTCTCGCTCTCCTACCACTGGCTCGACGAGAGCGGGCGAGCGGTCGTCTGGGAGGGGGGGCGCGGACTCCTGCCGGCCGACGTGGCGTCTGGCGCGATCACCGCGGCAACGCTCGAGATCGAGGCGCCGCCCCTGCCGGGACGCTACCTGCTCGAGCTCGATCTGGTCCGCGAGCGGGTCGCCTGGTTCTCGCACCAGAATCCGGCCTCGACCCTGCGCAGGCCGGTCGAGGTTCTCCCCGCCGCCGGCGCGCGCTGAGGCGCGCGCCGACCCGCGCCGGCATGAACGCTCCCGACACCGCCCAGGGCCTCCTGCGCTCGAGCGCGGCAGCGACGCTCGCGCAGCTCGTACGAATGACCGCGCTGCTCGCCACCCACCTGGTCGTGCGCCGCTTCGTCGGCCCCGAGACCTGGGGGCTCTGGGACTGGGTGCAGACCGTCTTCCTGGTGCTCGCGGCGCTGCGCGATCTCGGCGTGCCGAGCCAGGTGGTGCGCCTGCGGCCGATGCCGATCGGCGACCTGCTGCGCGTCGAGGCCGGCTGGGGGGGTGTCCTGGCGCTCGCGCTGCTCGCCGCCGCGCCGCTCGTCGCCGGCCTGATGGCCGAGCCGAGCCCGGAGACCGCCGCGATCGTGCGCGTCCTGACGCTCTTCCTGCTGCTCGAGGGGCTGACCGCGGTGGCGCTCGCCTGGTTCGAGGCGAACCTGCGCATCGAGCGGACGCTCGCTCCCGACCTCGCGCGCACCTTCGTCTATTGCGCGCTGGTGCTCGCCGGCGGCGTCGCGGGGTGGGGCGTCTGGTCGTTCGTCGCCGGCCAGATCGGCGGCCAGGCGGTGCTCTGCGGCTGGCTCTGGCTGCGCGCCCGGCGC
>WYBK01000008.1 GCA_011525905.1 Acidobacteriota bacterium | reverse complement strand
GCTGGCAGCTGACCTCGCCGCCCAGCTTGACGTTGATGTCGCCGCCGCCGGCGACCTTCTCCAGGTCCGAGTCGTCCAGCTCGCCCGCCGCCGCCGCGCGCGGCACGATGACGTAGAGCGTGTCCGGCGTCTCCTCGACGACGCGGACGTCGACGCCCGAGAGGCTGATGGCGAATTGCTTCTCGACCACCGACTTCGGGTCCTTGAGCAGCGCCGACCGGTACTTCGGGTTCTGCGAAGCGAACTTGTTCAGCAGGTCCTGCATCTCACCGCGCGACATCTCCATGGCTCGGTCTCCTCGTCTGGCTCCCCGCGGGTCCATCCCGCCAGGCCCGGCGCTTTCTCGCCGTTCGCCCAATCTTCCGAGGCAAGCGCGGTGCCATCGCCGTCGATCCTGCGAAGGTCTTGTGAAATCTGGGCTTGGAGACGAGGGCAGCAGGCCCGCCCGAGCTCGACGTCGAGCCCTCGCCCCATCTCTGGAGCCCACGCTCCATGTCGTTTCGGCAAGGGCGGCGGCTGCGTTCTCGCGCGCCCGGTAGACTCGCCGCCGGACCGGCCCGCCCGGTCGCCCCGACCCAGGAGATCGCCATGGCCGATGCCGTCAGCCCCGACACGCGCTACGACCGTCTCGCGCGCACCCTCCTCTTCTACTCCTGCGCGCTCGAGCCGGGCGAGCTGGTGCTGATCGAGGCGATCGACGTGCCCCACGCCTTCACCACCGCCCTGGTGCGCGCCGCCGACCAGGCGGGCGTGCTGCCCGCCGTCACGCTCAAGAGCCAGGCCGTCACGCGCGCGCTGCTGCGCGCCGCGAGCGTTGCGCAGCTGCAGGCGATCGCCGAGGGGGAGGCGGCCGTGATGCGCCGCGCCGACGCCTACATCGGCCTGCGCGGCGGCGACAACGTCTCCGAGCTGTCGGACGTCCCGCCCGAGAAGATGGACCTCTACGAGACGCACCACTGGACCCCGGTGCACCTCGAGATCCGCGTGCCGGCCACCAAGTGGGTGGTCGCGCGCTGGCCGAGCGCGTCGATGGCCCAGCTCGCGCAACGCTCGACCGAGGCCTTCGAGGAGTACTACTTCCGCGTCTGCACGCTCGACTACGCCCGCATGTCGCGGGCGATGGTCCCGTTGCGGGAGCGGATGCTGGCGGCCGACCGGGTGCGGCTGCTGGCGCCGGGCACCGACCTCTCATTCAGCATCCGCGGCGTCGGCGCGGTGCTCTGCGACGGCCGCCGCAACATCCCGGACGGCGAGGTCTACACCGCGCCGGTGCGCGATAGCGTCGAGGGCACGATCACCTACAACGTGCCGACGCTCTACCGCGGCGTGACCCACGACGGGGTCCGACTGACCTTCGAGCGCGGGCGCGTCGTCGACGCCTCGAGCAGCGCGCCGGAAGCGCTGGCGCGCGTGCTCGACGCCGACGAGGGGGCGCGCTACGTCGGCGAGTTCGCGATCGGCTTCAATCCCGAGATCACCGAGCCGATGAAGGACATCCTGTTCGACGAGAAGATCGCCGGCTCGATCCACTTCACGCCGGGCCAGGCCTACAAGGAGGCGGACAACGGCAACCGCTCGCAGATCCACTGGGACCTGGTGCTGATGATGGATCCCGCCCACGGCGGCGGCGAGATCTGGTTCGACGACACGTTGATCCGCAAGGACGGCCGCTTCGTGGTCGCCGATCTCGAAGGGCTGAATCCCGAGAACCTGCGCTAGGCGGGCCGTTCAGAAACAGCGGTCGCAGGCCCGCTCGGGATCCTCGTCGAGGCGCGCCACCAGGTCTTCGAGGTCGAGCCGGAGGAAGGCCCGGCGGTAGGCGTGGGTACCGACCACCAGCGGCGGATCCTGGCGCAGCCGCGCCTCGAGCCGGCCGATCAGCTCGGACCGACGCTCCTGGGCGGCCCCGTGCGCCTCGAGCCAGCCGGAACGGAAAGCGCGCGCCAGCGTCTCGTCCTTGGCGTGCGCCCCCAGGAAGGCCCGGTAGGCGCGGCGCATGTGGGCGTCAGCGAGCACGCGGCGCGCCACGCGCCGATCGAGCTCGCGCCGCCCGAGCCGCTCGAGGGCGTCGCGGTCGAGGGGGTCGGCGATCCCTTCGAGGTCGATCGCCAGGTTGAGCAGGCAGTGCTCGTAGTCGACCAGCGTCAGGCGCAGGGCGTCACCCTCGCCGTCGACGAAAGCGTTGCGCGGTCGCAGGTCGGCGTTGGCGAAGATATAGGCCATCGCCGCGTGCCGGCCGACCTCACGCGCGTAGGCCGCGCTCGGCAGCGCCCCTTCGAGCTTGCCGCCCGGCGCGCCCTCGACCACCAGCACGGGCTCGGCGCCCTCGACCACACCCGTCGCGCAGGTCGGCACGCCGCACAGCGCCACCAGCTCGGCGACCAGGCGCTCGACCTCGATCGACTCCGGCAGCAGGAAACGCTTGAGGTAGACCTCGCACGGGCGGCCCTCGCCCGACAGCAGGCGCGCCCGCGCCACCAGGTTGTAGCGCCCCTGCTCGGCGTCGGCGAGGGGCTCGAGCCCGGCCAGCCGGCCGCGCCGGCTCCCGACCTCGACCGGCGCCCCCTCGGGCACCAGCGGCTCGAGCCGCTCGAGGTCGAGCCAGCCGAGATCGGCCAGCCGCGGGATCGCCGGCGCCCGCTCGCTCGCGCCGACCAGCAGGGCGCGCCAGCCGAGCCGCTCGGGCGCGCGCACGTCGTTGGCCAACGAGTCGCCGACCATCAGCGTCTCGCCCGCGGCGGTGCCGAGCGCTTCGAGCGAGCGCCGGTAGAGCGAGCCGTCGGGCTTGCGCGCCCCCGCGTCGCAGGAGAAGAGCAGATGGTCGAACGGCTCGGCGAGCCCGAGCCGGTCGAGCGGCTCCCGGTAGGGGGAGCCCGAGTTGGTGATCAGGCCGAGCTTCAGTCCGCGCCGCTTGAGGAAGGCGAGCACCGAGGCGGCGCCCGGCACCGGGGCGACCGAGTCGAGCTCGCGTCCGAGCAGGTCGAGCAGGGTCGCGCGCAGCTCGGGCGAGCCGCCCCCGAAGCGCTCGAAGATCGCCTCGACGAAGGCCTCGCGCCCGGTGTATCCGCGCACCAGGAGGGCCTCGCGCTGGAACTCGACCCAGTCGCGCCGCGAGATCCCCTCGAGCCGGGGGAGCCGCTCCTGAAAGAGCGGCCGGCCGATCTCGAGCAGGGTGCCGTAGAGGTCGAAGACCACCGCGCGGGTCACGGCCGGGGACTCTAGCGAAAGGCTCGCGGGCTCCATGGCGTCGGCTCCTCGGGGATCTCGTCGCTCGGGCGGAAACGAAGGGCCGGGCCCCGGTCGCGGCGCTCGCCGCGGCGGGACCCGGCCCCGAACCGACCTCAGCCGAGGTTGATCTGGATCATGGTCTGGAGGGCGCCCTGCTGGCAGCTGACCTCGCCGCCCAGCTTGACGTTGATGTCGCCGCCGCCGGCGACCTTCTCCAGGTCCGAGTCGTCCAGCTCGC
>WYBK01000113.1 GCA_011525905.1 Acidobacteriota bacterium | reverse complement strand
TCAGTGGGCGTTGTAGCGGAGGCCCTGGCGCAGCGTCATCCAGAGGATCTTGAAGTCCAGCCCGAGCG
The DNA here is from genome assembly GCA_011525905.1 of Acidobacteriota bacterium. Lineage (GTDB taxonomy): Bacteria > Acidobacteriota > Thermoanaerobaculia > Multivoradales > JAGPDF01 > JACTMI01. The sequence continues at coordinate 4,434 of WYBK01000113.1, read as the reverse complement.
ACCAGTTCTCGACGTAGTAGAGGTCGTACTCGAGACGCTTGCGGATCGACGTGTTGCCCCGCCAGCCGTGGACCTGCGCCCAGCCGGTGATGCCGGCCTTGACGCGGTGGCGCAGCATGTACTGCGGCAGCCGCTGCTTGAACTCCTGGACGAAAGCGGGGCGCTCCGGACGGGGGCCGACCAGCGACATGTCGCCGACCATCACGTTCCAGAGCTGCGGCAGCTCGTCGATCGACCAACGCCGGATGAAAGAGCCGACGTGAGTGCGGCGCGGATCGTCCTCCACCGCCCAGACCGGTCCGGTGCTCGCCTCGGCGTTGACCCGCATCGAGCGGAACTTCCAGATCTTGAACATCTGGCCGTCGAGACCCATCCGCTCCTGGCTGTAGAGGATCGGACCGCGGTCCTCGAGCCAGATCGCCAGCGCGAGCAGCGGGAAGAACGGAGCGAGCAGCAGCAGGCCGGCGGCCGAGAGCGCCAGGTCGATGACCCGTTTGATCAGGCTGTTCCACCCCTCGAGCGGCACCTGGGTGAGGTTGATGACCGGCGTGCCGTCGAGGTCCTCGAGCGTCGCCTGGATCGCGGCGTACTGCAGGATGTCCGGGACCAGCTTGACCTCGACGCACTCGCCGCCGACGGTCTGCAGCACCCGCATCATCTTCTTGTGCGCCTCGAGCGGCAGCGCGACGAAGACCTGCTCGATCTTGCGCTCGGCGAGCACGCGGTCGACATCGCGCAACGTGCCGAGCACCGGAACGCCGTGGAAGCTGCGGCCCGACTTGCCCGGGTCGTCGTCGAGGAAGCCGACGACCTCGAAGCCGAGGTCGCGGTGCGCCAGCAGCTTCTGCGTGATCTCCAGGCCGAGCTTGCCGGCGCCGACCACCAGGATGCGCTGGAGACGCCCGGCGTGGAGGCGGGCGCTGATCAGCAGCGAACGCAGCAGGACGCGCGCGGCGACCACCAGCACGACGTCGAGCAGCGCGAACAGGGCGAGGAAGGCGCGGCTGTAGGTGAAGGGCTCGAGGCTGCCGGGCTCGGGTGCCGGCCGGTACCAGGTCCAGAGGCCCGAGAGCAGGACCGTCGCGAGGACCACGGCGAGCAGCACGGTGACCGCTTCGTCGACGCGGCTCCGATTGCTGCGAGCCTGGTAGAGGCCGTGGAAGTAGAAGACGACGGGGTAGAGCGCGAGGACGACGGGGAGCAGCTCGAGGTAGCGGCCGAAGTCGGGAGCGTTCTTGGTGAGCGGGACGATCTCGACTTCGAACCGGAGGAACCAAGCCGCCAGGAAGGCCAAGAGCGTGGCGCCGAGGTCCCCGGCAAAGCAGACCAACGCCGCGATGCGGTGTCGTTGACGAATCAAGCCAGGATTCCCTCCGCTTCCGGCCAGTAGGAGATGATCGACTCCTTCAGCCTGCGGGCAAACCGAGCGGCGGCGAAGTCCTCCGCCCGCTCTCGAAGGTTCATGGAATTGAACTCCATCTGCCGCGCCTTGTCAATCGCGGCTGCGATCCCCTCGGCCGACGGGTCGTCGAAGAGCAGGCCGTGCTCCCCGGAAACCACGATGTCGAGGACCCCGCCGGCGCCCCGGGCGACGACCGGCGCGCCGCAGGCCAGCGCCTCTACCGTGGCGATGCCGAAGTCCTCGATCCCCGGTTGCAGGTAGCAGATAGCCTTCCTGTAGAGCCGGCGCAGCTCGTCGCGCGAGACGCGCCCGAGCAGCCGGGTCGACGCTCCGGCCAGCCGCTCGAGGCGCGCCCGCTCGGGCCCTTCGCCGACCACCGCGAGGGGGAGTCCGAGCCGTTCGCAGGCCTGGATCGCCAGATCCACTTTTTTGTATGGAGCGAGAGCGGCGACCATGACGACCGGTCCGTCCCGCGGCTCCGGACCGGGCTGGAAGAAGGCGGTATCCACCGGCGGCGGCAGGACTTCCGCGCTGCGGCCGTAGTAGTCGCGAATGCGGCCGGCGACGAAGCGCGAGTTCGCCAGGTAGTGGTGGACCCGGGAGGCGCTCGCCACGTCCCACCGCCGCAGCCGAGCGAGAATCGCCCCGCGCAGCCGGCCGAGCGGCCCGCGCGCTGGGCCGAAGTAGGCCTCCTGCTGGTCCCAGGCGTAGCGCATCGGCGTGTGGCAGTAGCAGACGTGGACGGCCCCCGGGCCGGGGCGCGCTCCCTTGGCGACGCAATGGCTGGTCGAGAGCAGGAGGCGATGGTCGCCGACCGGCAGATCCTCGATGGCCAGCGGGAAGAGTGGCAGATAGTAGCGGTATCCGGGGTCGAGCGCGGGCGCGCGCTGCAGGAAGCTGGTGACGATCGGATGCGCCTCGATCTCCGCGGCGACCGAGCCGGGGAAGTGGAAGAGGGTGTAGATCGGCGCCCCGGGGCAGAGGCGAGCCATCTCCGCCAGGACGTTCTCGCCCCCCCGCTGGCCGGTCAGCCAGTCGTGGACCAGGCCGATCGGCGCGCTCATCGCCGCCACCGCTCCGGGCCGCGCCGCTCGGCGAGCACCGCACGGTAGACCTCGAGCGTGCGCCGCGCGGTCTCCTCCCAGCGGAAGCGCGCCGCCCGCTCGCGCCCGCGCGCCGCGAGCCGCTCGCGGCGCCGCGGCGCGTCGAGCAGGCGCGCGATCCCGGCGGCGATCGAGCCGGCGTCGAGCGGATCGACTCGCTCGGCGGCGTCACCGGCGACTTCGCGGTGGGCGGGGCGATCGGAGATCAGCACCGGCGTGCCGGCGGCCATCGCCTCGGCGATCGGCAGGCCGAACCCCTCGGCGAGCGTCGGGAAGAGCAGCGCGAGCGCCCCCCGGTAGAGCGCCGGGAGCTCCTCGTCGGACAGGTAGCCGAGGAGACGGACCCGCTCCTCGAGGCCGAGGCGCACGAGGCGCTCCCGCAGCGCGCGCGCCGCGTCACCGCGCGCGCCGGCGAGGACGAGCGGGGGCAGCTCGCGCCGCTCGCCCGCCAGCCGCCGGTAGGCGGCGAGCAGGCGCGGCAGGTTCTTGTGCGGCTTGGGGTTGCCGACGAAGAGCAGATAGCCCGGCGCCAGCCGGTGGTGGGCAAGGAAGGCCTCGAGGCGATCCGGTGCGACCTCGGCGCGAAAGGCATCGTCGACGCCGTTGGCGATCGCCACCACCCGGCTGGCCTCGGCCGGCAGCTCGGCGAGCAGCTCGCGCCGGACCGACTCGCTCGGCGTCAGCACGCGCCGCGCCAGGCGGACGGCGCGCGGCAGCATCCGCCGGGCGTAGAGCAGCGCGAGCGGCCCGGGCAGGAACTCGGAATGAGCGAGATGGATCAGGTCGTGGACGGTGACCACCGCCGGACAGGGGGGAGCGAGCGGCAGCACGTAGTGCGGCGCGTGCAGCAGGTCGGCGCCGAGTCGCCGGGCGGCCCGCGAGACGGCGAGCAGCTCGCGTGCCGTGTAGGGGCCGCTGTCGTCGCTCCGGACGTCGATCGAGGGGGGGAGGTCGGGCAGCAGCTCCCCGGCTCCGCGGGGCACCAGCAGCACGATGCGCTCCTCGGCTCCGGACCGCGCGAGGCCGCCGATCAGACCGCGCAGGTAGGTGCCGATGCCGTAGTCGGCGAGCTTGCGGGCGTCGAGCAGCAGCGTCGCGGTCATCGCGGCCGCTCGAGCACGCGGTCGAAGAGGTCGGCCAGCCGGCTCGCGGCGGCGGACCAGGAGAAGGCCCGAGCGCGCTCGAGGCCGCGTCGGCCGAGCTCGGCCGCGCGCGCCGGATCGTCGAGGAGCGCGGCGATCTCGCCGGCGAGCGCCTCGGGGTCGTCGGGGTCGACCGTCAGGCCGGCGTCCCCGACGATCTCGGGGGGGCTCGAGCGGTTGCCGACGATCACGGGGACTCCGCAGGCCATCGCCTCGGCCGGCGGCAGGCCGAAGCCCTCGTAGAAGGAGGGGTAGACGAAGAGCGTGGCGCCGCGCACGGTCTCGACCAGGGCCGGACGATCGAGCCGGCCCAGCCGCCGGACGCCCGCGCGCGCGAGCGCGGCGACGCGCCGCTCGAGGGCGCGACTCTTCCAGCCGTAGGGCCCGGCGAGCAGCAGCGGCGGCAGCGCTTCACCGCGGACGCCGGCCAGCAGCTCCCAGGCGTCGAGCAGCAGCTCGATGTTCTTGCGCGGCTCGAGCGTGCCGGCGTAGAGCACGTAGCCGCCGGGCGCGCCCAGTCGCTCGCGGATCGCGCGCGCCTCCCTCGCGTCGGCGGGGCGGAAAGTGCCGTCCACCCCGTTCCAGATGACCTCGATCTTGGCCGCGGCCGCCGGCCAGGCCTCGGCGATCTCGGCGGCGACCGCGCGCGAGACGGCGACCACGCCGTCGGCCCGCTCGACGCTCCGCTCGAGGAAGGGGAGGAGGCTCCAGCGGACCTTGGCCGGCAGCGTCTCGGGCACGTGGAGGGCCGCGAGGTCGTGGAGCGTGACCACGGCGGGGATCGGAC
>WYBK01000112.1 GCA_011525905.1 Acidobacteriota bacterium | reverse complement strand
CTCGCCGACGCCCTGGTCGGCGCCGTCGCCGAGCACGCCGGCGCCCGCGAGCTCGACGACGACCTGACCCTCGTCCTCGTCCGCGCCCTCTGAGCGCCGCCCCTCCGGCGCGCACCCGCTCAGGGCGCGCAGGTGGCGAAGGCGGCGGCGTCGTGGACGGGCTGGAAGGGAGTGCCGAGGGCGTTGCGGTAGGTGCGGCTCTCCCCGGTTGCGAGGTCGCGCACGACGAGCTCGACTTCGACGTCGGTCAGGCCGGCGGCATAGACCCAGAAGCGCTCGAAGCGGTCGCAGGCGTCGAGCAGCTTGACGAAGAGCTCGAGGTTCTCCTCCCAGAAGAACCAGAGCGCGCCGCTCTCGTCGGTGAGCGGCCGGGCGCGCGCCGGGCCGGCGAGGCCGATCGCCGTGTCGAAGTTGGCGGTGACCTCGAAGCGGCCGCCGAGCAGGCAGAGGCGCTGCTCGTCGGGGACGCAAGGCCCGGCGGCCGGCGCCGGGGCGCTGGCGCCGAGCTCGAGCGGGCGTGCGATCGCGGGCGGCGGCGCGGCGAGCGGCAGGGGGTCGCAGGAGGCGAGCGCGCCGACGTCCTGGACCGGCGGGAAGCGCTCGAAGAGGGCGGTGTCGTGGCTCCAGACCTGGCCGGTCAGCGTGTCGGTGACCAGCAGGAGCGCCTCGACGTCGGTCAGCCCCGCGGCGTAGATCCAGTGGCGCTGGTTGATCCCGCAGCCGTCGAGCACCTTGACGAAGAGCTCGAGGTTCTCCTCGCCGAAGAAGGAGAAGGCGCCCGACTCGGCCGTCAGCGGCCGCGCGCGGGCGAGGTCGGCGCCGCCGTCGGCGGTGCGCCACTGGGCGCGCACCTGGAAGCGGCCGCCGGGGCCGAGGCAGAGGGTGCGCTCGTCGGGCACGCAGGGCAGCACGAAGCGGGCGCCGCGGATCCCGTGGCGGTCGCCGTCGCTCGTCCAGCTCGACCAACCAACCAGGAAGACCCCCGAGTCGGAGAGCGCGACGCGGCTGTCGAGGTCGTCGAGGAAGTCGTCCTCGGACGCCGGGTTCACGTGGAAGTCGGGGCCGTAGGGGGTGAGATCGGAGCGGAAGGCGCGGCCGTAGATCTCGCGGTAGCGCCCGCCGGCGTCCTCGACCGACTCCCAGACGGCGACCCAGTGGCCGTCGGAGTCCATCGAGACGTCGGGGTAGAGCTGGGGGAAGGGGGTGAAGGAGTTGACGACGAATTCGCCGGTGCGCGGCGTGCCGTCGGCCCAGAAGAAGCGGCCCAGGGTATCGGCGCTCTGAACGCCGGTTGCGGTCCAGAGGACGACGAAGTTGCCGAAGCGGTCGGCGGCGACCGCCGGGTAGATCTGGCTGCCGGCGGTCGTCTCGCTGACCACGAAGGGGTCGCCGAGCGGCTCTGCGTTGGCGCCGAAGCGCCGCGCGAAGACCCCGTCCCCCGACCCGTCCGCCCCCATCGTGTCCGTCCAGACCACCACGAACCGCCCATCCCAGGCCGAGGCGACGTCGAGAGAGCCGACGAGGCAGTGGTTGCAGGTCTCTCCGAGCGCGATCGGGACCGGCTCCGAGATCGGCGCCCCTTCCGAGTCGAACCGTCGCGCCCAGATCTGGACGTCGGACGGACCGCCCGGCTCCTCCGAGAAGACCGACTGTCCCCACGCCACCGCGAACCCCCCCTCCCGATCGACCGCCAGGCGCGGGTAGTGGGCTTCCGGGTCATCCACCACCTCGCGAGGGGATCCGAACGGTGAGGCGTCCCCGGCCAGGCGCTGGCATCTCGGTGGCTGCGGCTGCAGCCTGTCGTGCGACCAAGCCGCCCAGAACGTGCCGTCTGGTATGGCGACCGCGGAGCAATCGAAGTCGACGGAGATCGGGTCCGAGTCGTCCGAGAATGGCACTTCTGGACCCGTGAAGGCTCCCGACGAGTCGATTCCTCGCCCGGGGAGACCACTCGCGCCTTCGAAAGCGGTGTCCCAACAGTAGAGCCCGCTCCCCTGCCGCGAGATCGCGACCTGCGGATCGGTCTGTGAAGCCGCGGTCTGCTCGTTGACCGTGAACTCGGGTCCCGTCGAGACTTGGGCCCGAGAGCCTCCAGGCGCTAGGAAGCACGCCGGGATGATCCAGAGCAAGGCTTGGAAACGGCTGGCCGTCATCGCGGCTCATCGCTCCCTTCGAGGTGTCCCACTAGCGCCCGTCGCCAGGTCGTAGTCGATGCTCCAGACCTCTGACCTTTCGTCGAGCGGGCGGCTCTGCTCCTCCCACCGAACCGTGACCCGCGAGCCCGAGACCGGTTGCTGCGAAAGCAGCCAGGATCGGGTCAGCTCCCTCTCCGGAATGGGCGAGGAGACCATCGCTTCGCCGCTCTCGGCCGTGAATCGGAAGGCCTCGATCCGCGAGCGCCCGCCCGGCAACCCGCTCCTGAACCAGTAGGCGAGGCAAGACCCCGCCTCGTCGCAGGCCGTGCGCGGCCGACCGAGCTCCTCCCCCTCGGCCGCCTCGATGGAGCCTCCCGAAGCGAGCTCCGTCGCATCGCGAGCAAGAACGAGCCAGCGCACGACCTCCGCACCCGTTTCGCTCCGTTCGTTCCACGCGACGAGATACTCGTCCGGACCCGAGCGAGAGATGGAGTAGCCACCGAGCTCCCGGATACCGGCGGCGAGGGTGAGCGCGGGACCGTGGGGCCAGCCGTCCGACCCGATTCGCTGTGCCAGGAGGCTCGAAGATGGGAATGCGCTGCCTGGGTCTGCTTGGACCCAGGTAGCGAGAGCCTGCCCCTCCTCGATCCAGAGCGCTCGGGCTCGGGACTTGGCGGCGGGCGTCGAACCCGAAACGTCGACTTGCCTAGCTCCCAGCGGCTCGCTCTCGTCCGGTACCGTTACCAGGACTGCGCTCGTCCCAGCTTCGGGATCCTCGAGCACACGCGCGACGAGTGGCTGGCCGAAGCCTTCTCCGGGCTGTGCCGCGAGAACGAGCACCCAGTCGGCGATCTCTCCCCCAGGAGGGTCGTCGGAGGGCACCGAGAACTGGAATACGTTTCCGGTGACGTGCACTCCATTGCGGAGGGTGTCGACCTCTTCTCCGGATGCGCTCTTGAAGACGCCGGGCACGATACGGTTGCCGCCCCCGTCCGTCGTCTCGAAGCCGAGAGCCGGGTCGATGCGAAGCTCGAAGGCGTCGTTGTACGGATCGAGATGGCTCGGCACGTAGACGAGCATCGTGTCGGCGTCGCGGGCGAGGGTCATGCGCTGCTGCTCGTAGGCGGTGCAGTCAGTGCCCGTGCAGACTGGCGGGTTGTCGACGATGCAGGCGAGGTCGGTCGCGTCACAGTCCTGCTCGCTGGTCACCATGTCGACCCAGTCGATGCCGGAGCCGGTGACGATCTCGCGCAGGCGAGTCATGTCGGCGGCGATCGCCTGGCCCGCGGCGGTGGTCGGGTTCCGGTAGCCGGGGTAGGGCGTCGGCGTCTCGCCGCAGGAGTCGGCGAGGTTCTGGTTGCACCAGAGGGGGTTGTCGTCCATGTCCGGGTTGCCGCAGAGGCCCCACTCCCAGATCCCCATCACTCCGAGACTGTACCCCGCCGCACCGCCCAGGATGCTGCTCCAGGCGGTTTGCCGTGCCCTGGAGCGGCTGAAGTGTCGCCACGACTCGGGAGCCCGATCGACGTAATGGGTCGGCTCGGGCAGGTCGCGCGCCTCGTTGTAGCCATGGTCGTAGATCGCCTCGCTGTTGACCGCACGCTTGCGGCGCGGCGAGGCGAAGCGCGGGTCGGTGAAGCCGCGCAGGGCCTGGGCGAGCGCGAGGGGCCGGTGCGAGATCTTCTGCAGATCCTGGTTGGCGAAGCCGCTCTGGTAGAGCTGGAACCCGTGCCAGGTCTCCGTCCGGAGCGCTGCCGCGGCGTCCGTGGCATTGCCGATCTCGGTGTAGGGGTCGTTGGATCTCGACATCGTGCCGAAGTGGTTGGTCACCAAGTGCCGGGGCGCGGCACTCTCGAGCTCTTCGCCGATGGCGTCGATCCGATCGCGGTCGGCAGGCGTCGTGCCGTCGTCGAAGCCAGGGGAGAAGATGACGAAGTTGCCCGCGAGGCGGGCCGCGAGGTAGCGGGCGAAGGCCTTGGCGTTCGCGACCGTCGGGATCAGCTCGGGTGCCTGACCCTCGCGGATACCCGCCGGCTTGTGCACGCCCGTGACGAGCACCACGATGCCGGCGCGATTGGCGCACTCGACCATCTGGTCGAGGCGCTGCCAGAAGGCGCTGTTGGGCTTCGAGCCGTCGCACGGCAGCCAGTCGGGTGACTCCTCCACCGCGGGGTTGCAGGCCGGGGCGGCGGGCCCCGAGGGCCCGGAGAACGGCCCATCGCCCTCGTTCCAGAAGAACGGCGCCTTCTGGAGACCCACCGAGGAGGCGGGAGTCAGGCAACCCGTGGGTGTGGTGAAGGGGTCGGGATTGACCGCGCCGGTCCAGGCCCAATGGGGAGCGAGACCGAGTTGAACGACCGAGAACTTCCGATTCGAGCGATCGTTGACGTAGGCCTTCCACTCCTCCGGCGTCGCCTGCATGGTCGCCGCCCAGGCAGCGTCGCCGAGCCAGAAGAAGTCGCCACCGTCCCCGTAGGTGATCCAGTGGACGTCAGTCACGCCGCCGGCGGTCGAAGCGGACTGCTTCAAGAAGCCCTTGGCGTAGAGCGGGTTGAGCTCGCCGGGCGGCGGGGGCACCGAGACCGTACCGGTCTTTCCGGTCAAGCCGAGGTTCACTGGGCAGGGTTGGCCGGTGGTCGCGTCGGTGCACTGCGTGGTCCAGGTCCAGTTGCCCCAGGTCGGGAAGGCCGTGCGGAATCTGTAGACCTCCTTCCCACTGGCGCGAGCGTGCCAGAACGCCAGGCTCGAATAGGTCGCCTGGGCATTCCAGGCGAGCCGATAGGTGACCTTGACACGCAGATTGCGGTACGCGTTGCCGCTCGGCGGGTTGTAAGCCTGTGCGCTCTGAAAGGAGTGCTCCCAGCACTTGTTGACTGCGGGGGTGCCCGTGCTGCAGGCCGGCAGCTCTCCGGCGGCCGCCGTGCACTGCGGCGGCGGGACGGGGATCTGGGCGCGAGCTGGCTGCGCTCCGGGCAAGGTCCCGGCGACCAGGAGCAGGATGAGGCGGGCTGCACGGCGATGGCGTGTCATGGGCGTTCTCCCTCCAAGAGGATCGATGGGGGAGCGACCGGGGAAGTCGGGGTAAAGGCCATGAAGCCGTCCACCGTCTCGCGGTGGGGACCCACTCCTGCGGTAGCCCCCTACGAAAGAAGCTGCCGCTGGAGGCGAAATCGAAACAGAGGAGGGTGAAGATACTTCACCCGGGCGACCGGGGGGGTGGCCCGGCGGGCTTCGCGCGGGATCCCGGCGGAAGAGGGCGGCGGGCGGGGGGCCGTGCCGGATCGCCGGCGAGCCGGTGTAGTTCAGATCGGCTCGGGCGCGGGGCGCTTCAGGAAGTCGGCGAGGGCGGCGTCTTCGCTCTGCATGTGGGCGTGCAGCCAGCGCTCGAGACGGGCGGCGGCGGCGACCGGGTCGGGGGGGTCGGGGGAGGCGACGGCCTCGGCGAGGTTGCGCAGCTCGCCGATCAGCCGGTCGTGCTCTTCCTGGTGGGCGGCGTAGGCGGGGTAGGCGTGCAGGCGCATCAGGAGCTGCTCGCCCAGGAAGTGCGCCTCGGTCAGCTCCTCGAGGCTGCGGAACAGCGCCTCGGCGGCGGCGCGGTCGCCGGCGCCGAGCGCCGCCTGCAGCTCGCGCACCAGCCGCAGCTCGAGCTCGTGCTCGCGCTCCATCGTCGCGACGCCCAGCGCTGCATTCGTCTCGAGGGGGTCTCCTGCCATGGTCGTCTCCGATGCCTCGCCCACCTCGTCGCCACCGTCTCGGCGAGGCCGTTGGCTGCGGTCGTTCGGCGGATCGTACTCCGGCGGGGGCGGAGCGCTACACTCTGTCCATGAGCGACCCGCTCGTCGAAGCGCATCGCGAGGAGATCTTGGGCGTGGCGAGACGGCACGGGGCAATTGCCGTGCGGCTCTTCGGCTCGCGGGCGCGGGGTGAGGCCCGGGGTGCGAGCGACCTCGACCTGTTGGTCTCGCTCGACGAGGGGACCTCGCTGCTCGACCTGGTGGCGATGAAGCAGGAGATCGAGGAGCTGCTCGGCTGTCCGGTCGATGTCGTCTCCGAACGAGCGCTCTCCCCCCACTTGCGGGAACGCATCCTCGCCGAGGCCGCTCCCCTGTGAGTCGGGACGAGCTCTACCTGCGGCACATCCTCGACGCGATCGAGAAGATCGAGCGCTACACGGAGGTGGGAGAAGAGCGCTTCCTCACCGAGACCCACTGGCACGACGCGGCGATCCGTCAGCTGGCGATCATCGGCGAAGCGGTCAAGCGGCTCTCCGGCGAGCTCCGGCAGAGGAGGCCGGAGATTCCCTGGCGGGAGATCGCGGGCATGCGAGACGTGCTGCTCCACGACTACGCGGGTGTCGACCTGCCTGCCGTCTGGGTGGCCTGCGAACGGGATCTGCCGCCGTTGCGCGATGCCGT
>WYBK01000111.1 GCA_011525905.1 Acidobacteriota bacterium | reverse complement strand
GTGGGCGAAGACCACCGGCGCCAGCACGAAGGCGTTCTTCGCCCACTGCGCCGGGCGCAAGGAGCGGACGAGGGCCCGGACCATGCGGGGGATTCTAGCCGGAGGGTCGCGCGCGACCGCGCTCGTCGCCGCCGCGATCGTCGCGTTCTGGCTGGCGCTCGTCCTGCCGCTGCTGGTCGGCCAGCGCACGCTGCTGCTGCGCGACGTCTTCACCACGCACCTGCCCTACAAGGCGTTCGGCGCCGAGTCCCTGGCCCGGGGCGAGGTCCCCGCGGTCTTCCCCGACTGGGCGCTCGGTCAGCCCTTTCGGGGCAACCCGAACGCGCTGCCGTTCTATCCGGGCAATCTCCTCTACCTCGCCCTGCCCTTCTGGAGCGCATTCAACCTGCACTACGTCCTGCACTGGGCGCTCGCCGCGCTCGGCATGGCGCGGCTGGCGCGCGCCTACGGCCTGGGCGCCGAGGCCGCCGCGCTGGCGGCGCTCGCCTATGGCGGCTCGGGCTACCTGCTGTCGACGCTCACCTTCTACAACTTGATCACCGTCGCCGCGTGGGCGCCCTGGGTGCTCGCGGGCCTGGCGCGCGGCGGGGTGCGCGGGGCGGCGGCGGGCGGGCTCGCCTGCGGCCTCATGCTGCTCGGCGGCGAGCCGCTCACCGCGGCGCTGGTGGTGCCCGCGATGGCGGTCGTCGCGCTCGATCGGCAGGGCGCGCGCCGGGGGTTGCCGCTCGCACTGGCGGTCGGCGCGCTCGGGCTGGCGCTCGCCGCGCCGCAGATCGTCGCGACGGCGCGCATCCTGCCGGAGAGCTGGCGGGCGCTCGCGGGGATCGAAGCGCACCAGGTCGCCGCTAACGACGTTCACCCTTTCCGCCTGCTCGAGCTGCTGCTGCCGCTCCCCTGGGGGTGGCCGTCGAGCTGGGACCGCTTCTCCTACTGGGCGCCGCGGGTGACGCCGGAGCTGCCCTACGTCTTCACGCTCCACTTCGGCGTGGTCGCCTGTGCGCTCGCGTTCGCCGCGGCGCGCCGGCGGCCCGCGCTGGCCGCGCTCGGCCTCGGCGGCCTCGCCGGCGCCTGGGCGCTCGGGCTCTCTCCCGAGCTGACGCGGACGCTGACGCTCGGGCTCTTCCGCTATCCGCAGAAGCTGCTCCTGCTGGTCGCGCTCGCCGGCGCGCTGCTCGCCGGCTGCGGCCTCGAGCGCCTGCTCGGGGAGGAGGAGGCGCGGCCGCGACCCTGGTGGTTCGCGGCGGGCGCCCTGGGCGCGCTGGCGGTGGGGCTGCTGGTCGCCTTTCCCGAGCTCGCCGAGCTGTTGCGCGTCCATCTGGCCGCGCGCGGCAACGCGCTGGTCGCGACCACTCAGGCGGCGCACTGGATCGTCGGCCTGCTGGCCGCGGCGCTGTTGGTCGCCGGCGCCGGCTGGGCGGTGGCGCGCAGGAGCGGCGCCGGCCTCGTCGCCTGCCAGGCGCTCGCGCTCGTGCAGCTCGCTCCCGCCTGGCTGACCGACGCGACGGCGCGCTACCGCGCGCCGAGCCCCTGGGCGCGCACGGTCGCGGCCGAGGCGGGAGCGCGGAGCGTCGTCGCGGTGCCGGCGGCCTTCCCCTGGTGGGAGGAGCGGCAGCCCTACGGCGAGGAGGCGCGCAGCCCGGCGGGCCAGGCGCGCATCGCCCGCCTCGACCTCGAGCCGCCGTTCGCGACCCTCTACGGCCTGGCCTCGCCGCTCGCCCCCGACCTCGAAGGGCTCTCCTCGGCCCGCTCCGTCGAGCTCGCCCGCCGCCTCGCGGCGGCGAGCTGGGAGGAGCGCCTCCCCTGGCTGCGCCGGCTGGGGGTCGGCTGGGTGACGCGCAACGTCGCCGGCGAGATCGCGGGCCTCGAGCCGGTCGAGAGCGTCGATCGCTTCGGCACGCCGACCACGCTCTTCCGTTTGGCGGGCGCGCAGCCGCTCGTGCGCTGGCCCGAGCGGCTCGCGCTCGCGCGCGACCGGGCGGCGGCCTTCGCGGCGGTCGCCGAGGGGCGGGTGCCCGACGGCGCGGCGCTGATCGAGCGCCCGGTCGACCACCACCCCGACGCGCGTGTCGAGCTGCTCGAAGAGCGCACCGACGAGATCCGCTTCGAAGTCGAGGGGGAAGGCGGACTGGCCGTCGTCGGACGCGCCTATTGGTCCTTCTACCAGGCGCGTCTCGAGGACGGGACGCCTCTCGCGACCCAGCCGGCCGACCTCGCGCTGCTCGGCGTCGAGGTCCCCCCGGGGCGTCACCGCGTGCTGGTCGAGGTCTCCTGGCGGGGCGAGCGTGCCGGCGCGGCGCTCGCGCTGCTCGCGCTCGCCCTGTGCAGCGGGCTCTTTGCTTGGCGGAGGAGCGGGGTTGCGCCTTCTGCGTGACCCGGAACGGGCAGCACGCGGGCTCCTCGTCCTCGCGCTCCTGACGCTGGCGGCCACTTTCGCGCCCTGGGCGACCGGCGCCCGCACGCCGGTGCTGCGCGACGTGCTCGGCACGCACCGCCCCCTGAAGGCCTTCGGCGCCGCCGAGCTGGCCGCCGGAAGGGTTCCGGCCTTCCTGCCCGCCTGGGCCCTCGGTCAGCCTTTTCGCGGCAATCCGAACGCGTTGCCGTTCTACCCGGGCAATCTCGCCTATCTGTTCCTCCCCTTTCCCATCGCCTTCGCGCTGCACTACCCGCTCCATCTCGGGATCGCGCTGGCGGGCGGGGTCTGGGCCGGCCGTCGCCTCGGGCTCGAGCCCTTTTCGGCGGCGGTCGCGGGCTTGACCTACGCGGGTTCCGGGTTCGTTCTGACCGGCCTCTCTTTCTACAACCTGCT
>WYBK01000110.1 GCA_011525905.1 Acidobacteriota bacterium | reverse complement strand
TCGTCGCCGACACCGACGTCCTCATCGATGCCCTGCGCGGGCGCGGCGAAGCGGAGCGTGTCGCCGAGGCCCTGCGCCTCGGCCGGCTGGCGAGCACCGCCGTCACGCTCTTCGAGCTCCTTTCGGGTGCCAGCGAGCTCGAGGAGCGAGAACGGGTCCAGGCACTGCTCGGCGCGATGACGCTCTTCCCCTTCGACGAGCCGGCGGCCGAGCGAGCGGCCAGAGCACGCTTGGCGCTCGAGGCCGAGGGGCGGGCGATCGGCTCTGCCGACCTTCAGATCGCCGGCATCTGCCTGTCGCACGACCTGCCCCTCTGGACTCGCAATCGAGCCCACTTCGAGCGGATTCAGGGTCTCGAGCTCCTGCCGGTCTAGCCGTTGCCGGTCAGCGGCCGCAGCTCGCCGCTCTCGAGGTCGAGGCGAAGGAGCCTCCCCGAGGCGTCGAGGTAGAGCGTCGCGAAGCGATTGCCGCGAATGGTGCGCGGGGTGCGCGGGTCGCATCCGATGGCGGTGACGTCGCCGTCGCGCAGGTCGACACGCAGGAGGTCGACCCCGAGCGGCGCCTCGGCGACGAAGGTGCCTTCGCCTCGCCGGACCTCGACTTGACCGGCGCCGACGAGGCCCTGGTAGGCCTCGGTGATCCCCTCCTCGATCCGACGCCAGATCGGCCGGGGGTTCTGGGTGTCGATGCGGAGCTCGGGTGTCAAGCCCGGTCGGGCAGAGGCTAGGAAGCGGACCTCTGGATGCCGATCTCGAGGGGCTGGCCGGTGGTCTCGAGGACGCTCCACCAGAGCTCGCCGTGCGGGTTGACGCGGCGGCTCTGGCCGGCCAGGGCGGTGAGCGGCACGTGGGTGAGCTGGCCGTGCCAGTAGCCGACCACCATCGAGGTGCGCCCCGACATCGCGGCGTGGATGGCGCCGTGCGCCAGGCGCGTGCCGTGGAGCGCGTCCGCGGTGCCCGCCGGCGCCGAGCGGACGAGGTAGGAGGGGTCGATGTACTTGATCGACACGGGCGCGCCCGCCGCCTCGAAGTGGCGGTCGATCTCGCGCTTGAGCAGCACGCCGATGTCGCCGAGCTTCGGATTCCCGGAGGCGTCGGTGCCCAGGTCCTGGCCGGCGAACAGCTCCTGCCCCGCCCCCTCGGCGACCACCAGGACCGCGTGCCCCTGGCGCTCGATCCGGCGAGCCAGCAGGTCGAACAGCCCCCCCTCGTCGTCGAGAGCGAAGGGGATCTCCGGCACCAGGCAGAAGTCGGCGAGGCCGGTGGCGAGCGTCGAGGCCGCCGCCAGGTAGCCGGCGTGCCGCCCCATCAGCTTGACGAGCCCGATACCGCGCCGCACCGAGCTCGCCTCGTTGTGCGCGCTGCGGATGGCGTCTCCGGCCAGCCGCACCGCGGTCTCGAAGCCGAAGGAGCGGCGCACCCAGGGGATGTCGTTGTCGATCGTCTTGGGCAGGCCGACCACCGCGATCTCGAGCCCGCGGCGCGCGATCTCCGCGGCGATCTCGAGCGCGCCGCGCAGCGTGCCGTCGCCGCCGACCGGGAAGAAGAGGTCGATCCGGTGCGCGGCCAGCGTGTCGACCATCTCGGCCACCGGCGGCGCGCCGCGCGACGTCCCGATCATCGTGCCGCCGCGCGCCGGCGCGAGCGCCACCGCCTCGGCGTCGAGGCGCACGAGGCTTCCCGGAGCCGCCAGCCCCTGGTAGCCGTGGCGGACGCCGAAGACCTCGGGCACGCCGTAGCGCCGGGTCAGCCCGAGGACCAGCGCGCGGATCACGTCGTTGAGGCCCGGGCAGATGCCGCCGCAGGTGGCGATCGCCGCGCGCACGCGCGCCGGGTCGAAGTAGAGCAGCTGGCGCGGCCCGGCGAGCTCGAAGGTCTCCGGCAGCTCGCCGCGCGCCAGCGCGTCGCGCGCCGGCTCGAGGTAGGGGTGGACGAGCAGCCGCTCGGAGTCCTCGACGAGCGTGTCGGGGGAGGGCACCGCGAGCGGGCTGGGGACCGTCGGCTCGCCGAGCCGCTCGATCCGGAAGGGGTTGGCATTGCGTGCCGCCACGGGGGGAGCCTAACCCAGCCGCGCGCGGCGTTCGCGGGCCGCCGCGAGTGCGCCCGGGCCGGCGTGTAGGATCGCACGCCGTGCGCGTCTCGGTGATCGGCGGCGGCCCGGCGGGCCTCTACACGGGGATCCTGTTGCGCCGGCGCTTCCCCGGCTGCCGGGTGACGATCCACGAGCGCAACCGGCCGGACGACACCTTCGGCTTCGGCGTCGTCTTCTCCGACGAGACGCTCTCCGGCCTCGCCGAGGCCGATCCCGAGTCGTTCGCCGAGCTCGCCGCGCGCTTCCGCCGCTGGCAGCGGATCCGCACCGGGTACCGCGGCGAGTGGATCGAGTCGACCGGCCACGGCTTCTCGGCGCTCGCCCGCACGACGCTGCTCGGCCTCCTGCAGCGGCGCGCCGCCGCGCTCGGCTGCGAGCTGGTCTTCGGCTCGGAGGTCGAGGGGATCGAGGCGCACGGCGACGCCGACCTGGTGGTCGCCGCCGACGGCGTCGCCTCGCGCGTGCGCGCCGCCCACGCCGCGCGGCTCGGAGCGACGATCGAGGAGGGCGCGACGCGCTTCGCCTGGCTGGGCACGACCCTGCCGCTCGACGCCTTCACCTTCGTTTTCGCCGAGACCGAGGCGGGGCTGCTGATGGTCCACGCCTACCCGTTCGACGGCGGCCGAGCGACCTGGATCGTCGAGTGCCACGAGGAGACCTTCCGCGCGGCCGGCTTCGACCGGGCGAGCGAGGCCGAGACGGTGGCGACCTGCGAGCGGCTGCTCGCGCCCTGGCTCGAGGGGCACCCGCTGCTCGCCAACCGGTCGATCTGGCGCCGCTTCCCGACGGTCGCCTGCGACCGCTGGCACTTCGACAACGTCGTGCTGCTCGGCGACGCGGCGCACACGGCGCACTTCTCGATCGGCTCGGGCACCAAGCTCGCGATGGAGGACGCCATCGTGCTGGTCGGCGCGCTCGGCGAGACCGGCGGTCGCGACGTCGGCGAGGCGCTGGCGCTCTACGAGGCCCGACGGCGGCTCGACGTGCTGAAGCTGCAGCGCGCGGCGCGTACCTCGCGGCGCTGGTTCGAGGACGCCCGCCGTTTCCTCGGCCAGAGCCCGCTGCGCTTCACCTTCAACCTGATGTCGCGCAGCAAGCGAATCACCTGGGACGAGCTCGAGCGGCGCGATCCCGGGCTCGCCGAGCGGGTGGCGCTCGACTTCCGCGGCGTCGAGGGCGACTCCGTGCCGACCGGACGGGCGGCGCCGCCCGCCTTCGCGCCGTTCGTGGTCCGCTCGGTCGAGCTCGCCAACCGGATCGTCGTCTCGCCGATGTGCCAGTACTCGGCGGTCGAGGGCGAGGTCGGCGACTGGCACCTCGTGCACCTCGGGAGCCGGGCGCTCGGCGGGGCGGGTCTGGTGATCGCCGAGATGACCGACGTCTCGCCCGAGGGGCGGATCACCCCGAGCTGCGCCGGCATCTACCGGCCCGAGCACGTCGCCGCCTGGAAGCGCATCGTCGATTTCGTCCACCGCGAGACGCCGGCCCGCATCGGCCTGCAGCTCGCCCACGCCGGGCGCAAGGGGTCGGTGGCCCACGACTGGCGGACCTTCGAAGATGCGCCGCTCCCCGCGGCCGAGGGCTGGGAGACGCTCGCGCCCTCGCCGATTCCCTACCGCGCCGACTGGCCGGCGCCGCGCGCGATGGCGCGCAGCGACATGGAGCGCGTGCGCGAGGCGTTCGTGCGCTCGACCGGCTGGGCGCTCGAGGCGGGCTTCGATTGGCTCGAGCTCCACCTCGCGCACGGCTACCTGCTGTCGAGCTTCCTGTCGCCGCTCGCCAACCGGCGCGACGACGACTACGGCGGCTCGCTCGCCAACCGGATGCGCTACCCGCTCGAGGTGGTGCGCGCCGTGCGCGCGACCTGGCCCGGCCACCTACCGCTCTCGGCGCGCATCTCGGCGACCGACTGGTTCGCCGACGCTCGCGGCTTCACGCCCGACGAGGCGGTCGCCCTGGCGCGCGAGCTCGCCGACGCCGGCGTCGACGTCGTCGACGTCTCCTCGGCCGGCAACGTCCCCGATTCGCCGGTCGAGTACGGCCGCATGTACCAGGCGCCGTTCGCCGAGCGGATCCGTCACGAGGTCGGCGTGCCGACGATGGCGGTCGGCGGCATCCTCGACCTCGACCACGCCAACACCGTGCTCGCCGCCGGCCGGGCCGACCTCGTCGCGCTCGCGCGCGCGCACCTCGCCGATCCCTATCTGACGCTCCACGAGGCGGCGCGCTACGGCGTCGATCGCCCCTGGCCGCCCCAGTACGAGCTCGGCAAGCGGCTCGCCCAGCGCTGAACGGAGGCCGCCGATGCCCTACCGCACGCCGCTCCACGTCCGCTTCGGCGACCTCGACCCGGCGGGCATCGTCTACTACCCGCGCTACGGCCACTTCTGCCACGTCGCGATGGAGGAGTTCTTCCGCGACGCGGTCGAGATCGACTACCCGCGGCTGCTCGCCGAGCAGGGCCTCGGTTTCCCGGTGGTGCGCGTCGAGACCGACCATCGCCGGCCGCTGCGCTACGGCGACGACGTCGAGATCGAGGTCGCGGTGACGCGGCTCGGGCGCACTTCGGTCGAGTGGCGCTACCGCTTCTTCCACCGGGGCGACGACCGCCCCTCGGCCGAGACGCGCACGGTCACCGTCTGCGTCGCGATGGCCACCTTCGAGAAGCTCCCGGTCCCCGACTGGCTCGCCGACCGCCTGCGCGCGGTCGGCTGACGGCGCGGGCGAGCGGCGCTTGGCGGCAGGGCCGCCCCGGGGGAGGATGGCGCGCGTGCCGACCCACGGGCGGGCCCTCGTCTACATGGCGCTCTCCGCCCTCTCCTTCGCGGCGATGGCGATCGCCACCAAGCTGGCGACGGCGACGCTGCCGGCGGCCGAGGTCGCCTTCGTCCGCTTCGCGCTGATGCTCGCGCCCTTCCTCCTGATGCCGCGGCTGGTCGGGCGCGCGCGGGTGCGCCAACGGCTCGACCTGCTGATCTACCGCGGCCTCTTCGGCGGCACGGCGGTGCTGCTCTATTTCATCGCGATCGAGCACGTGCCGGTCGGCACGGCGACGCTGCTCAATTACAGCTCGCCGATCTGGGCGGTGACCTTCGCGGCGCTCTTCCTGGGCGAGCGGGCGCGGCCGCTGCTGCTCTTGCCCTTCGCGCTGGCGCTCGGCGGCCTGCTGCTGGTGACGGGCGCGCTGACCCCCTCCGGCGGCTTCCCGCGGCTGGGGACCTACGAGATGGTCGGCCTCGCCTCCTCGGTGCTCTCCGGCGGCGCGGTCGCCGCGATCCGCGCCGCGCGCCGCACCGAGGGGAGCTGGTCGATCTACGGCAGCTTCACCCTCTTCGGCCTGGCGGTCTCCGCCCCCTTCGCCTTCGCGGCCTTCCGCTGGCCCGACCCGCTCGAGTGGGCGCTGCTCCTGACCATCGGCGCGACCTCGGTCGCCGCGCAGCTGCTGATGACCTACGCCTACAAGTGGGTGACCAACCTCCAGGCGGGCGTGCTCGCCCAGCTCACCGTGGTCGCCTCGACGGCCGCCGGCGTCGTCCTGTTCGGCGACCCGCTCGGCTGGCAACAGGGCCTCGGCACCCTGCTCGCCCTGGCCGGCATCGTCGGCGTCGTCTGGATCCAGTCCGCACCGCGCGC
>WYBK01000109.1 GCA_011525905.1 Acidobacteriota bacterium | reverse complement strand
TCCTGCGCGAGCACCGGCGCCACCGCGTCGCGGTCGAGGACGAAGACCTCGACCGGCCCCTCGGCGACCACCGAGGCGCTGCGCGGCGAGCCGGTCAGCAGCGACATCTCGCCGAAGTAGTCCCCCTCGTTGAGGGTCGCGAGCGCGACGGCCGTCGTGCCGATCGCCGTGCCCGCCTTCGAGATCATCACCGAGCCGCGGGCGATGACGAAGAGCGAGTCCCCCGTCTCCCCCTCGGTGACCAGCCGCTCGCCGGCGTCGTAGTAGAGGAGCTTGGCCGCGGCCGCCAGCTGGTCGAGCGCCTCCTCGGGGAGCGCCGAGAAGAGCTCGACGGTCGCCAGCAGCTCCTTGGCGCGATGCGCGCGCCAAGCGCTCTTGTCCCGCGCGATGTGGCTCGCCGAGTCGTGCTCGACCGTGCGCGTCGGGTAGGGGATCTTCCAGCCGTCGCGGTGCATCTGGTACCAGATGCGCGAGAGCACGCCGTCGCGCACGCGGGTGATCTGGTGGACGTCGCGCGTCCAGAAGCGCACCTCGTACTGGATGCCATTGTCGGCGAAACCGACCATCAGCGCCGCCGGCGGCGGATTGTCGACGACGCCCGGAGCGCTCTTCGCCGCTCTCTCGAGCGACATCTTGACCAGCCGGGGAGGGTGGCCGTAGTGGGCGCCGACGCGGACGAACAGGCCGGTCGGCTCGAGCCCCGAGCCATGATTCTTGATGCGCGCGTTGGTCAGGTTGGCGTTCGGCTCGCGGAAGTCGACGCCCAGGCTGTTGCGCATGTGGGTCGCGCGCCAGTTCATGCCGAGCACCTGCCGCGGCTCCCCCTCGACCTCGAGCCAGTCGCCGGTGTCGAACGGCTGCTCGGTCTGCAACGCCATGCCCGAGAAGACGTTCTTGAGCACGTCCTGGAGCGCGAAGCCGACGATCGCCGAGAGCACGGCCGAGCCGACCACCAGCCGGGACAGGTCCCAGGTGAAGAACTCTCTCCCGGCGACCAGCACCACGGCGACCAGCAGCAGCCAACCGCCCACGTCGCGGATCAGCTGCGGGATCGCCGGGCGGCCCCGGTCGTCGCGCTGGCGCACCAGGACGAAGCGGTCGAGCAGCCGCCAGCCGAGGTCGACCGAGAGCACCGTCGTGGCGAAGGCGGCGACGGCGAAGGCGAAGGGCGCGATCTCGAGCCGCGCGCCGAAGGCGAGGAAGGCGAGGGCGGCGATCGAGAGCGCCCAGAGTTGGTAACGGATGCGGTCGAGCAGGCTCGGGAAGCCGCGGCGCAGCAGCAGGTAGGGGACCTGCAGCGCCACCAGCACGCCGAGCGCCGAGAGCAGGGGCTGGAGCAGTTGGGCGGCCATCGGGGCGGGTTTCGCGCGCGGAGTCTAACCCGAAGCGCGCGCCGCGAGACTTCCGGGAGCGGGGCGGGAGCGCGGGCTATGATGCCGGGCGGTGCTGCGCTATCTCCTCCTCGCCCTGCCCCTCGCGGTGCTCGTGCTGGCGCTCGTCGCCTTCGCCGCCGACAGCCTCGGCTTCGCCCCCGACCTCGCCCCGCTCGCCGCGCGCGGCGTGGCCGCGAGCGAGGGGCTGCCGCGCGGGCTCTCGGCCGCCGCGCTCGCCTTCGAGGGCACGGCCCTGGTGGCGCTCTACCTGTTGCTCGAGGGACGCTTCGGCCGCTGGTGGCTCGACGGCCTGGCCGCCGGCCTCGCCGCCTGGCTCTTCCGCGGACCGATCCTGGTGCTCGCCGTGGCGGCGATCGTGCGCCTGCCGACCGCGCCCTTCTGGGAGGCGGCGCGCGTCGCGCTCCTCGCCGACCCGGCGGCGACGCTGGCGCTCGCGGCGCTCGCCCGGGCCATGCGGCCGGCGCGCGCGGCAGAGTAGGGGGGGCGCCGGTGCGCATCGCCGCGGTCGGCACGGCGCTGCCCGAGCACTTCTACGATCAGGAGACGCTGCTCGCCGCCCTCGCCGCGCACTGGCGCGAGCGCTACTACAACGTCGGCCGGATCGAGCAGCTGCATCGCAACGTCCTGGTCGGCGGACGCCACCTCGCCCTGCCGCTCGAGGAGTACCCCAAGCTCGCGACCTTCGGCGCGGCCAACGACGCCTGGATCCGGGTGGCGCTCGAGCTCGGCGAGCGGGCGGTGGCCGACGGCCTCGACCGCGCGGGGCTCGCCGCCGCCGACGTCGACGCGCTCTTCTTCGTTTCGGTCACCGGCATCGCCACGCCGTCGATCGACGCCCGCCTGATCAACCGGATGGGGCTGCCGACCCGCCTGAAGCGCGTGCCGATCTTCGGGCTGGGCTGTGTCGCCGGCGCGGCCGGCATCGCGCGCGCCGCCGACTACGTGCGCGCCTTCCCCTCCCAGGTGGCGGTGCTGCTCTCGGTCGAGCTCTGCTCGCTCACGCTGCAGCGCGGCGACCTCTCGATCGCCAACCTGATCGCTTCGGGCCTGTTCGGCGACGGCGCCGCCGCGGCGGTCGTGGTGGGCGCCGAGCGGGCGGCCGGCGGCCCCGAGGTGGTGGCGACCCGTTCGATCTTCTACCCCGACTCGGAGCGGGTGATGGGCTGGGACATCACCGACCGCGGCTTCCAGATCGTGCTCTCGGCCGACGTGCCCGAGGTGGTCGACCGCCACCTGCGCGCCGACGTCGACGCCTTCCTCGCCGACCAGGGGCTGGCGCGGCGCGACGTCGCCGCCTGGATCGCCCACCCGGGGGGCCCCAAGGTGCTCGAGGCGATGGAGCGCGCGCTCGAGGTGCCGCGGGCGGCGCTCGAGCGGACCTGGCGGAGCCTGCGCGAGGTCGGCAACCTCTCTTCGACCTCGGTGCTGCTGGTGCTCGCTTCGACGCTCGCCGACCGCCCCCCGCCCGGCAGCTACGGCGTCCTGCTCGCGCTCGGCCCCGGCTTCTGCAGCGAGCTGGTGCTGCTGCGCTGGTAGTAGGCTCGCCGCCGGTGCTCGCGCTCGACAGCCGGCTCGCCTTCCTCGCCCTGGTCGCCCTGGTCGGCGCCGAGCGGCTGCTCGAGCTCCTCCTGTCGCGCCGCAATGCGCGGCGCGCCTTCGCGCGCGGCGGCGTCGAAACCGAGTCGCGCCGCTTCTTCGCCACGATGGCCGTCGCTCATGGCGCCTTCCTCGCCGCTGGACCGCTCGAGGTCTACCTCGCCGGCCGCCCCTTCCGGCCCGGGCTCGCGGTGGCGATGACGACGCTCCTCGCCGGCGCGATGGCGCTGCGCTACTGGGCGGTCGTAACGCTCGGCGACCGCTGGAACACCCGGGTGATCGTCGTCCCGGGCGAGCCGGTGGCGACCGGCGGCCCCTATCGCTACCTGCGCCACCCCAACTACCTCGCGGTGGTCGTCGAGACCTTCGCGCTGCCGCTGGTGCACGGCGCCTGGGGCGCCGCGCTCGCGGCGAGCGCGGTCAACGCCTGGCTGCTCGCCGTGCGCATCCGCAACGAGGAGCGGGCGCTCGCGCGAACCAGCGACTACGCGGAGCGCCTCGGCGGCAAGGGGCGGCTGCTGCCGTCGAGCCGGCCGTGACCGAGCCGAGGATCGAGAGACGCCGATGACCCGCGACGAGATCCTCGCCGGCATCGCGCGGGTGGCGCGCGAGCACCTGGGCTTCGAGGGGGAGCTCGCCCCGTCCGCCCGTCTGGTCGAGGACTTGGGACTCGACTCGATCCGCCTGGTGACGCTCGCCGCGGAGGTCGAGAACCACTTCCGCATCCTGCTCGAGCCGGAGGAGGAGGCGGCGATCGCGACCGTCTCCGACCTGGTCGAGACGATTGCCGCCAAGCTCGGCTGACCGGCGCCCGCGCGCCCCTTTGCTACACTCCCGCGCCACGCGATCCAAGGACACCTGCCGTGCGCCCGCCCGCGGGCGCGTTCCGGAGTGCCTTTCTCGGGGAGGCCTTTCGATGAAGCGATCCAGCCTGCTCTTCTGCTCCGCCGCCCTGGCGCTCACCGGCGCCGCCGCGCACGGCCAGAGCCCGCCGCTCGCCGAGCTGATCCCGAGCCTGTTCGACCGCACCATCGTGCTGGCGGCGACCGGCCACCAGGCCCACTTCCTCGACTCGAGCACCGGGCTGCTCGAGGCCGGACGGCAGATCAACGCCAGCATCCTGTCGCAGATCACCACCTTCCCGGTCTCCTCCTCGGCGGGCGGCTTCACCTTCCACTTCGATCCGGCGCTGGGCGTCGCCACCCGCTCGACCGAGTCGTTCGGCCCGATCTTCGCCGAGCGCGCCGAGACGATCGGCAAGGGCAAGTGGAACGTCTCGGTCAAGCAGCTCTCCTTCGACTACGACTCGATCGACGGGCTCGAGCTCGAGCGCGGCGACCTCGCGCTCTCCTTCACCCACCTCGACACCAACGGCGACGGCACCACGGTCGAGACGGTCTACGAGGGGGACCTGGTGCTCGCCGCGGCACGGCTCGCGCTCTCCTCGCAGACCACGGTCCTCTCGGCCAACGTCGGCCTGGCCGATCGCTTCGACCTGTCGGTCACCGTGCCTCTCGTGCGCGTCGAGCTGGCGGCGACGCTCGAGACCCACATCGAGCGGCTGGCGACCGAGGGGCTCGAGGACCCGCCGGCGCACCTCTTCGCGGACGGCAGCGACTCGGCGGCCTTCCGCGCGACGGGCAGCGCCGACGGCGTCGGCGACATCCTGTTGCGCGGCAAGTGGCAGGCGCTCGCCGCGGAGGGGCGGGGGCTGGCGCTCGCGCTCGACCTGCGGCTGCCGACCGGCGACGAGGAGGACCTGCTCGGCACCGGCGCCACGCAGGCGCGCCTGACGGTGATCGGCTCGGGCAGCTTCGGCCGCTTCGCGCCGCACGCCAACCTCTCCTACGCGGTCTACCAGGGCGACGACGGCCCGGCCGGCGAGCTGCCCGACGAGGCGGGCTTCACCGCCGGCTTCGACTGGGCGCTCCACCCGCGCGTGACCCTCGCCGCCGACCTGCTCTGGCGCACCCTGTTCGACGCCAACCAGCTCCAGGCCGACCACGCCACCCACCTCTACAAGCCGCACGGGCAGACGGCGATCCAGAGCTACCAGCGCCCGGTCCTCGAGACCGAGCGCGACGACTTGAACCTGCTGTCGACCTCGATCGGCGTCAAGGTCAACCTCTGGTCGCAGGTGCTCGCGACGGTCAACCTGCTCGCCGTCCACTCCGACGACGGCCTGACCGACGAGGACCTGATCCCCCTCTTCGCG
>WYBK01000108.1 GCA_011525905.1 Acidobacteriota bacterium | reverse complement strand
CGGAGGAGCGGCTCTCGAGTCGCGCGACTGAGCCCCACTCGCGGAGCGGAGCGTGACCTCGGCGCTGGATCTGGCCTCGCCAAGAAGCGAGACGCACTCCTGGCGGACCGGCACCCTCCAGTTCGTTCCGCAGCCTGATCGCTGGCGAGACCGGCGTCCAGGCCGAGACGTCGAAGTCGAAGCTCCCTGGCCCCTGGACCAGAATGGTCACGGGCGTCGCCGCCCTCGCGTCTAGGAACGCAGCGTGCAGCAGGGCCCCGGCGACCGCGAACCCGAAGGCGAGACCCCTGATCGACAGCGGAAGCACGCGGGTTGCGATTCCCACCCCGCTACGATCCCCAGTTGCAGTTGTGGTTTCCTCCGGTCGGGATCGAGGACCCGTTGTCATGACAGAAGATCCCGTTCTCGTCCGCGGTCGAGTGGTGCTCTCCGAAGCACTGGAACTCGGGGCCGCCTTGTTCGCAACGAACTCCTGCCTCGCAGCCCTGGTCATCGAACGAGACGTACCAGAAACGGCCATCGTTCGTCCATCCGCCGCTGCAGAACCACGAGCCAGACGCCCGAATTGTGCCCGCGCAGGCGCCGTAGGGTTCGAGCGAGTTCAGGTTGCCCCAATAGCCCTCCTCGAAGTTGCGCTCTCGAACGAACGCCAGAGTGTGAACGCTGGACACCAGAACGAGCGCCGCGACACCGGCCAGCAATCGAATCTTCGTTCGCATCTTCTGCCTCCCCTGATCGTGGTTCTGATCCTGGCTGGTCTGACAGGCTCGCCGAATGGACTGGCTCTCGGGGGTGCGGAGAAGTGCTGCGCATGCTCGATGCGGCTCTAGTTGCGGGTTCGGCTCTGCGGCAACGGAGCTCGGCAATTGCGCGGGCGGCGCTTAGGGAGAGCCCCAAGGGTCGGGTCAAGTGCGAACCTGCGCCTCCAGCCGACCGAGCTCTTCGTTCCCTGTGGATGGAATCGGATGCAAGGCTAGCTTCGCTACCCTCCCAAGGGTGTCTCGCGCGTGAGCAGCGCGCCGCGCTAGCGCACGCCGGTCGGCAGGAGACTCCAGGGGTCGGCGACGGCGAGGGGGCCCAAGGCGCCGAAGGCCTCGCCGAGCTCGGCGCCGATCAGCAGGCCGAAGTGCCGCGCCCGCCCCTCGACCGCCAGGCGGAACTCGCGCGAGGCGACTTTGGTGGGCGGACTGGAGCCCTCCTCCTGCCGGCCGGCACCCTTGTGGATCTGCGACTCGTAGGCGTCGAGGGCGGCCATCTTGATTGGCCAGGTCGCGGTGACGTCGACCACGAAGGCGGGGGTGAAGAGGTCGTGCTGCATGTAGGTGAAGAGCGCCGCGGGGCGGTGCGGCGCGCCGCTGCCCCGGCGGGCGAGGCCGGCGTAGAAGCAGCAGTCGACGGTCAACCGGTGGGAGCGGCCGTGGTCGGGGTGGCGGTCGGCCGGCGTCGGCGCGAAGACCAGCTCGGGGCGCAGCCGGCGCAGCTCGGCGATCAGCGCCTCCTCCTCGGCCGGCCCGGTGCGCAGAGATCCGTCGCCGCAGTCGAGGAAGCCGACCTCGACGGCGCCCAGGATCTCGCCGGCGCGCTCGGCCTCCCGGCGCCGCGCCTCGGGCGTGCCGCGCGTCCCCGCCTCGCCGCGCGTCAGGTGGAGGATCGCCACCCGCCGCCCGGCGCGCGCGAGCTTGGCCAGCGTCGCGCCGCAGCCGAGCTCGACGTCGTCGGGGTGGGCGCCCAGGGCGAGCACGTCGACGGTCGTCACGGCCGCGACTCTACCGCGCCCCCCTGCCGCGAGCCGCGCGTCACCCCGCCGGCCGGCCCCGCGTTTCTCGGAGAGAATGCGCCCCCCCGATCCGCCGAGGAGCCGCCGCCGATGACGCCCGCCCACCGCTCCCGTCGCCGCCATCGGGACGAGGAGGGGCCGCCCGACCCGGCGCGCTGGCTCGACCGGCTCGACGCCTGGCTCGAGCGCAAGCTGCCGCCGCCGCGCGGCGCCGGGGCGACGCTCGCGGTCTTCCTCCTTCGCCTGGTGATCGGGAGGGGCAGCTGGCTGGTGGGCGCGCTCCTGGTCGCCATGTCGGCCCCCTTCTTCGTCTTTCCCTACCGGCAGATCGAGTCGATGACCCTCGCCCTCTGGTTCCGCGCGACGGCGACCGCGACCGCCGAGGCGCGCGTCGAGCGGGCCGGCGTTCGCCTCGTCCCGGTCCCCGAGGAGGGGGGGCTGCGCGGCGAGCCCTACGTGATCCTCGCCTTCGAGCCGCCGGCGGGAGGGACGGTGCGCGTCGCCTACTTCTTCCACGGCGAAGGCCTCGAGCCCTTCCACCAGCCCTACCTCGACGCCGGGCTCTTCCATTCCTACCGGGAGCCCTCGAAGGGGTGGCGGGTGCGCTGGGTCGACGGCGCGACGGGAGAGCCGGCGATCGAGGTGCGCGCGCGCGGCGAGGACCTCGCGCAGCTCGCGATCGTCTCGACCTGGAACGACCAGAGCTACCTCGACAACGCGATCAGCGATCTCGACCGGCCGCTCGACTGGCAGCTCGCCGAGTGGCGGCGCCGCCCCGACGACGACCTGCGCCTGCGCGTCCGCTATCCGCCCGGCAACCCCCACCGCCTCTTCGTCGGCGACGTGCTCTCCCGCCTGCCGCCGACCGGCGGCCGCGGCTTCACCGAGCTCTTCTTCTCGCTGCTGCTCGCCCTCCCCTTCGGCGTCCCCTTCTGGTGGGTCGGCACCCGCCTGCTCGGCGCGCCGCTGCCCCGGCACTTGCGTCACTTCCTGGTCTGGGGGCCGCTCGCGCTCCTCCCCTTCTGGGGGACGCGCTACCTCGAGGTCGTCGAGCGGTTGAGCCCCGGGGCGAGCTTCAACGCGCTGGCGCGCAAGATCGGCTCGACCCAGGTGCTGCCCGGGTCGATCCCAGTCGAATCGCTCGAGGGGCCGCGCCAGCAGCTCGATCTCGAGAGCTCGCGCTTCGCGCCGCTGCTCGCCCGCGTCGACCTCGCCCGCCCCGGGCGCCCGCTCTCCCCCGACGACGCCTGGCGCGAGCTGGTCGAGCGCTTCACCGCGGCGACCGCCGCCCTGCCCGACGCCGAGCTCGAGCGGGTGCTCGTCCACGAGTCCGGGGGCTTCGACTTCCACTCCCGCGACCCGGTCGCACCGGTGCTGGTCGAGACGGCGCGACGCGCGGCGCTCGACCCCGCGCGTCCAGAGGAGCTGCGTGGGTTGGCCCGCCGCTTCCTGATCCAGCGCCTCGAGGACGACTGGCCGCCGCTCTGTAGCGTCGGCTACGCGGCCAAGCGCGCGACGCTCGACGGCCTCGAGGGCTTCCCCGATGCCGAGCTCGCCGCCGCGGCCGCGGCGCGCTTCGCCGAGGAGCGCGAGTGGATCGAGGCGCGGAAGCGGGACTGGGGCGAGGTCTGCCCCTGAGGCGGCTTCAGTCGTCGACGCGCGCCCGCTTCGCGTCGAGGTAGACCGCGAGCGCGAGGCCGAGGAAGAGGACGAAGCCGAGCCAGTTGGACCAGGCGCCGAGCCAGGAGCCGAAAGCGCCCCAGCTCGTCATGTCGGGGATGAGCGACCGGCCGCTCGAGTCCTCGAAGAAGCGCAGCAGCGCGGTCAGGACGCCGACCAGCGCGCCGCCGGCGATGAAGCCCGAGGCGACCAGCGTCCCCCGCTCGTGGCGAGCGTGGGCGAGCTTCTGGTCGGGGGTCGAGCGCTGGACCAGCCAGGCCACGCCGGCGCCGACGACGAGCGGCGAGTTCAGGTCCATCGGCAGGTACATGCCGAGCGCGAAGGCGAGGCCGGAAACGCCGGTGAGCTCGGCGGCGATCGCGAAGGTCGCGCCGATCGCGTAGAGGAACCAGGGGGCGCCCGCCTCGCCCATCACCCCCTGGAGCACCGCCGCCATGGCGTTGGGCTGCGGCGCCGGCAGCGGCGCCAGGTGCTCGGGGCTCGGGGCGAAGCCGTAGACCCTGGCCATCAGCAGGATCACCGCCGTGGTCGCGACCGAGGCGACCACGGCGCCCAGGAGGTTGGCGATCTCGATCTTGCGCGGCGTGCCGCCGAGCCAGTAGGCGATCTTGTACTGGGTGACGAGCGACCCGGCCATCGACAGCGCCGTGCAGACGACGCCGCCGATCAGCAGGGTCTGCAGCATGCCGTCGGCGCCCGAGAGGCCGAGCGAGGCGAGCACGATCGCGGTGACGATCAGCGTGGTCAGCGTCATGCCCGAGATCGGCGTGATCGAGATCATCGCGATCGCCCAGGCCGAGACCGCGGCGAAGAGGAAGGCGATCACGAGCGTCAGGGCGACCGAGACGAGCGCGATGCCGGTCGCGCCGGCGACGCCGGCGAGCACCGAGAAGCGGAAGTAGAGGAAGATCGCGATCGCCACCAGCGCGATGCCGGCCGAGACCGCCGACATCGGCAGCGCGTCGTCGGTGCGCGCCGGCTTCGCGCCGCCGCCGCCCCCGCGCGCCAGCCGCACCGCCTCGGTAACCGCCTGCCGGCTCGCCTGGACGATCACCGGCGACATCTTGAGGATCGAGATCACGCCGGCGGCGAAGATGCCGCCGATGCCGATCGGCCGCACGTAGTCGAAGAAGATGTCCTCGGCGGCCATCTGGGCGAGCGGCAGCGTGCCGCCGAGGATCGGCTCGGCGATCCACTGGCCGAGCCAGCCGAAGAGCGGCACCAGGACCAGGAAGGAGACGAGCGAGCCGGCCAGGATGATCGCGGCGTAGTCGACGCCCATGATGTAGCCCAGGCCGAAGACCGCCGCCGAGGTGTTCATGGTGAAGACCGCCTTGTAGCGGTCGGCGAGCGGGGCGAGCGCGCGGATGGCGCCGGTCGAGAAGACCTCGGCCCACCCCTTCATCGCCGGGCCGACGAAGTCGAAGGCCGCGGCGGCGAGCGCCGAGACCGAGAGGATCGCCGCGCTCTGGCCGCCCCGCTTGCCGGCGACCAGGATCTCGGTGGTGGCGCGCGCCTCCGGGTAGGGGACCTTGCCGTGCAGGTCGCGCACGAAGTAGCGGCGGAAGGGGGCGAGAAAGAAGACGCCGAGGATCGCGCCCAGGAGCGGCACCAGGAAGATCTGGAAGAAGGAGGAGCGCCCCTCGAGCCCCAGGATGTAGATCGCCGGCATGGTGAAGACCGAGCCGCCGGCGACGATCCCCGAGGTCGCGCCGATCGCCAGCACCTGGACGTTCTCGAGCAGGCTCGACGGCCGCGACTTCAAGATCTTCACGACCACCACCGAGAAGCCGATCGCCAGGATCGAGATCGGGATCGCCGACTCGATCCCCTGGCCGAGCTTCAAGGCGATGTAGGTGGCGGCGGCGGAGAAGACGACCGACCAGACGAGCCCCTGGACGATCGCGCGCAGGGTCACCTCGGTGACCGAGGCTCCGGCCGCCACGACCGGCTCGTAGCGCTCGCCGGGGGCGAGCTCGCGGAAGGCGTTCTCGGGGAGCCGGACGTCGTCCGGCTGGGGGCGCGGCGGCTCGCTCGGGGCGGACATGGGGGCGATTCTAGGCGCCCGCCCGCGCGCCCGGCCCGGCTCAGCGGGTGGGGTCGACGACCGCGAGGAAGCGGGCGTCGAGCTCGAGCTGGTCGAGCAGCGCCGCGCCGAACCCCTCGCCGTAGCGGCCCGGGAAGTAGGCGGCCGACAGCGTCCGCTCCTGCGGCGCGCCCTCCGGCAGCAGGCTCTCGATCAGATGCTCGAGCCGCTGCGAGTGGAGCTCGTCGCGCCGCGCCGCGGCCGCGGCCACCTTGGCGGAGAAGGCCTCGAGCGCCCGGTCGAGCGATTCGCGCGTCTTCTCGTAGGGCTTCTCGAGGGTCGCATCGAGCGCCAGCGCCGGGGCGCGCAGCTCCTCGGCGAGCGCGGCGACCCGGGCGCGCACCGGCTCGACGAAGCCGCCGCCGGCGCGCTCGCCCAGCCGCCGGCGCGCCGCCGCCGGATCGGCGAGCAGCTCGGCGAGCGAGAGGCCGAGCTCGGCGAGGTGCTCGCGCTGCCGAGCGTCGAGCACCGCCGCCTGCGGCCGCAGCGCGAGCGCCGGCGCCGGGATGCCGAGCAGCTCGTAGGCGGGCGCCGCCTGCGGCAGGTAGGCGGTCTCGCCCGGCCCGAGCAGCAGCACCGAGGTGCCGAGCACGGCGTCCTGGATCGCCGGCCGGGCGAGCACGCCGGGCGAGACCACCGCCGGGTTGTCGGCGATCGTCTCGACGAGCGCGGCGACCGGCTCGGCGCCGTCGGCGCCGCGCAGCGCGAAGCCGGAGTCGCCGCGCCACTCGATGCGTCGCCGCTCGCCGCCGCGCAGCAGGAAGAGCGGCGAGACGCCGGGCTGCGGCGCCACCTGGAGCGCGTGGCCGCGCGCCAGGACCTCGGCCTCGCGCGCCGCGATCGCCCGGTCGAGCTCGAGGCGCCGCTCGACCAGGCGGGCGAGGTGCGGCCGCTCGGCG
>WYBK01000107.1 GCA_011525905.1 Acidobacteriota bacterium | reverse complement strand
TGAGCGCCAGCCGGCCCTCGCCCTCCCCCGCTTCGAAACGCCGCGAGCGCGAGTCGCGTCCCGACTCCTCGCGCACCCGGATTTCGAGCTCGCCGCCCGCGCCCTCGCGCTCGATCTCGCGCCAGGCGAGCCAGCTGCCCGGCGGCAACTCGAGGTAGAAGCCGGCGCCGGCTCCGGCGGGCAGCTCGAGGTCCCCCTCCGGCGAGAAGGCGGGCGAGCGATCCGCTGGCGACGGTGCCTCCTCGTCGGCGAAGCGCAGCCCGTCGATCGCCAGGTCGAGCTCGGCCCGCGGCGTGCCGGGCGCCCGCGAATCGGCCTCGAAGCGCAGCAGGTTCTCGGGCACGCGCCAGAGCGAGCGGGGCAGGCCGACCTCGACGGTCTCCGGGCGTGCCGTGAGCCGTAGCCGCGCCGCCTGCCGACCGTTGAGCAGGATCCGCACCACGGCGATGCCCCGGGCGCCCGCTCCCGGGCACCAGGCGCGCAGCCGCATCACCCGGTCGCGCGGCTGCCAGAGCTCGAGGCGCACGACGGCGGCGGGGCCTTCGACGCGCACGAAGGAACCCTCGGGGCCGCTCTCGTCCGCGCCGAAGCCGAGCGCCAGATGCTCGCGTGCCCGGGGCTCTCCGAGGTCGACCTCGATCGTCTCCCGCTCGACGCGCAGCTCGCCCACGGACGCTGCGAGCGGCTCGCCGCCGCCGGGAAGCGGCGCCCGCGAATCGCAGGCGGTGGCGAGCAGCGCCGCCGCCGCGGCGAACGCCAGCCCCCGCCCGTCACCCCACATCGACCGCTTCGCCCTCCACCAGCGGCAGGACCGGCAGGCCCGACCGCAACTCGGCCTCGGCGCGCAACGCGGCGAGAGCGACCCCGTCCCGGCCCGGCCGGTGGTGGACGAGAGCGAGCCGCCCGACGCCGGCGCGACGGGCCAGGTCCGCGACCGGGCCGACCGCCGAGTGCCCGGAGCGGGCCGCGTCCTCGCGCTCGGCCTCCTCGTTAGTCAGCCAGGCTTCGTGCAGCAGCAGATCGACGCCGGCGACGAAGAGCTCGGTCTCCGGATCGACCGACGTATCGGTGACGTAGGCGAGGGCGTCGTCGACCCGCAGGCCGACCGAACCCCCGGGGTGGCGCTGCGCCCGCGCGCGCAGCCGGAACGGCCCGATCTCGAGCGCCGATCCCGAGTAGGGGACGACCTCGGTCGGCATCGGCCACTCGCCGAGCGGATGGGGAAAGAAGGGGGGCGCGAGCAGCCGGCCGAGCGCCTCGGGCGCGCCCTCGACGAGCGGCGGCGCCGGCGCGTGAATCGTGACGGTGCAATGGCGGGCGACCCCCGGCAGGTAGGCGAGGCCGACGACGTGGTCGACGTGGTAGTGGGTGAGCACGACGTCGAGCCGCGCCGCTCGGGCGAGCCGCGCCGCCACGGGCGGCTCGCCCAGCCGCGCCACGCCGGTGCCGGCGTCGAGCAGCAGGAGCGCGCCGTCGCGCTCGAGCAGGAAGGACATCGTCTGACGCCCGCCGCTCGGGAAGTAGCCGTTCGTCCCGAGCGGCACCAGGCGCGTGCGACCGCTCAAGCCGAGTTCCCCTCCGGCGCCGAGGGCCGGTCGGCGCGCCAGCGCAGGTCGGTCCCGAGAGCGCCCGCGGCGAGCAACTCGCGGATCCGGCCGAGCCGGCGGAAGGCGGGGCCCTCGAAGCGCTCGCGGGTGAGCCCGGCGGCGCGGTAGGCCTCGGCCAGCTCGCGCGCGCCGCGGCGCGCGTCCCAGGCGAAGGTCAGCTCGGGGAAGGTGCGCGCCAGCCGCTCGCAACTCACGCGGTAGTTGCGCGGATCGGGGCCGGCACCCTCGGCCAAGGCGATCTCGCACCCCGGCACCGTCTCGGCGACGATCTCGGCGAGCTCGCGGATCCGGTAGTTCTCCCCGGTCCGGCCGACGTTGAAGGCGCGATCGTGCCAGAGCTCGCGCGGCGCCTCGAGCAGGTGGACGAAGGTCCGCGCGATGTCCTCGGCGTGCACGATCGGCCGCCAGGGAGTCCCGTCGCTCTGGAGCACGATCCGCCCGGTGGTCACCGCCCAGGCCACCAGGTTGTTGAGCACCAGGTCGACCCGCAGCCGCGGCGAGACGCCGTAGGCCGTGGCGTTGCGCAGGTAGGCGGGCGAGAAGTCGCGGTCGGCCAGGCGCGCGAGCTCCTGCTCGAAGCGCACCTTGGAGACCGCGTAGGGGGTGATCGGCTGCAGCTCCCCCTCCTCGTCGATCAAGGCGTCGCCGGCCGCGCCGTAGTTCGAGCAGGAGGAGGAGAAGAGGAAGCGCGGGACGCCGGCCGATTTCGCCGCGCGCGCCAAGCCCAGCGACCCCTCGAGATTGATGGCGAAGGTCAGCTCGGGGTCGAGATCGCCGAGCGGGTCGTTCGACAGGCCGGCGAGGTGGAGGACGGCGTCGAAGCCGTCGAGCTCGGCCGGCGTGACGTCGCGCAGGTCGCGCCGCCGGGAAGGCCAGGGCTCGGTGGGCGGCGGGCCGAGCAGGCAGGAGGCGAAGAGATCCGAATCGAGGCCCACGGGCTCGTGGCCGGCCGCCACCAGCAACGGCATCAGCAGCGAGCCGATGTAACCATGATGTCCGGTGACCAGAACACGCATCGCGGCCTCTCTCCCGAGGAGAGCGGGGCCGAGGATCCTCGCCCCCTCTCCATCCCGCTTCCCCCTTCGATCCTAGTCGCCTGCCCCGTCGGCCGACAGTGGCCCCGGCCGCACCGGCTCACCGCTCCGGCAGCATGCCGAGCTGCCAGCGGACGAACATCCGCAGGTCGGTCAAGTCGCGCAGCTTCAAGTTGAGCGGCTTGCCCTGGCCGTGGCCCGCCTCCCGGTCGACCCAGAGCAGGACGGGATTGGCCTCCTCGACGCCCGCCGCGACCGCCTGGAGGCGCGCGGCCATCTTGCGGGCGTGGAGCGCGTGCACGCGGGTGTCGTTCTCACCGGCGGTCAGGAAGATCGCCGGGTAGCGCGTCCCCTCGCGAACCTGGTGGTAGGGGGAGTAGGCGAAGAGCGTGGGGAACTCTTCGGCGCGCTCGGCCGAGCCGTACTCGGGCACCCAATAGCGGGCCATCAGGAAGTTCTGGTAGCGCAGCATGTCGAGTAGCGGCACCGCGACGATCGCCGCGCGGCAGAGGTCGGGGCGCTGCATCGCCAGCGCGCCGGTCAGCAGGCCGCCGTTCGAGCCGCCGTAGACCGCGAGCTTCGAGCTGTTCGTGTACCGATTGGCGATCAGCCACTCGGCGGCTGCGGCGAAATCGTCGAAGACGTTCTGCTTGCGCTCGAGGATCCCGGCCTGGTGCCAGGCGTCGCCGTACTCGCCGCCGCCGCGCAGGTGGGGCACCGCGTAGACGCCGCCGTCCTCGAACCAAGGGAAGAGGGTGGCGGTGAAGGTCGGCGTCATCGAGACGTTGAAGCCGCCGTAGCCGTAGAGCAGCGTCGGCCGGGCGCCGTCGAGCTCGAGACCCTTCTTGTGCACGACGAACATCGTGATCTCGGTGCCGTCCTGCGAGCGGTAGGCGACCTGCTTCACCTCGACGGTCGACGGGTCGACCGGCGCCTCCGGCCGCTCCCAGACCTCGGGCGCGCGCTTCGGCGCGGTCAGATCGACGCGGAAGACGGTGGTCGGATAGTTGTAGCTCTGGAAGGAGAGGAAGGCCTCGGTCGAGTCCTGCTCGGTCGCCAGCGACCCGGATCCGATACCGGGCAGCTCCAGGCGGCCGAGCGACTTGCCGTCGAAGGCGAAGAGGTCGAAGGCGCTCGCGGCACGCTCGAGGTACTCGACGACGAGGACGCCGTCGGCGAGCGCGACGTTCTGGATCGCGGCGTCCGGCCGCTCGGGCACCAGGTCGCGGCGCTCTCCGCTGGCGAGGTCGACGACCTCGACCTTGCCGTTGGGCGCCCCCTGGGTCGTCTGCAGGAAGAGCCTGTCGCCGACGACCTGGCCGAAGATCGTGCCGTCCTCGCCGACCGAGATCTCCCGCTTCTCGAGCTTGCCGGTGGCGCGGAAGGCGGCGAAGTCGGCGACCCAGAGGTCGTTGCTGCGGGTGCTCGTGTAATAGACCAGCACCAGCCACTTGCCGTCGCGCGAGAGGCTGCCACCGGGACCCCAAGTCGCCGCGAGCGCCTCGTTCTCCTCCTTGGTGTACTGGCGGAAGAGCACCGGGTCGCTCTTCGGGTCGCTGCCGAGCGTGTGGAAGAGGACTTGGCCGCTGTACGGGTTGGCCGGGTCGTTCAGATTCTGGTAGACGAAGCCGGAGCCGTCGGGCAGCCAGTCGGGCGCTTGGGTCCGGTTCGGGATCTCGAGCGGCAGCGTCTCTCCCCGCTCGACGTCGAGCAGGCGCAGCGTCGTGTTCTCGTCGCCGGCGCGATAGGTGCCGTAGGCGACGCGCTTGCCGTCGGGGCTGGGCGAGATCCAGGTGATCGTGGTCAGGCCGGTCGAGTCGATCGCCGCCGGGTCGAGCAGCACGCGGCTGGCGCCGCGCACGCCCTCGCGCCAGTACCAGACCGGCTGGTTCTGGCTCCCTTCGCGCTTGGAGAAGAAGTAGCGACCCGACCGCACGGTCGGCGTCGTCACGGCGCCGATCTCCATCAAGGGACGGATCCGACTCTCGAGCTGCTCGCGCCCCGGAAGGCTCTCGAGAATCCGGCGCGTGTAGGCGTTCTGCGCGTCCGTCCAGGCCGCCACCTCGGGAGTCACTTTCCCCATCCGCTCGGGATCGGAGTTGTCCCCCTCGAGCCAGCGATAGGGATCGACGATCTCGACTCCGTGGAGCGTCTCGCGGACGGGCTCCACCCGGCTCTCCGGAACTCTGGGCATGGACGATGGCTCCCCGGCGCGATCGGGTCGATCCGCGCCCACGGCGGCGATGCCGCCCGGGACCGCGCAAAGGGCGGCGCCGAGCAGCAGGACGGTCGGGATTCTCATACTGACCTCCTTACGGATTGGAGCGCGGCCGCAGGCGAGCCGCGGACGCACGCGGGGACTCTAGCACCAGGGATGGAATCAGGACCTCCCGAGTCCGGTATAATGCAAGTCCGAGATGGCGACGCGCGAAGAGCACACCCTGAACCGCCCCTGCGAGGCGATCGTGATCCCCTACGGCTCGAAGAGCGAGCTGCCGAAGGGGACGGTCGTCCGCGTCATGCAACGCTTGGGCGGCTCGTTGACCGTCGCCGCCGACTTCGGCGGCCTCTACCGGATCGACCCGGAGAACTTCGACGCCCTCGGCCTCGAGCGGCCGCCGGCCGAGGCGAGCGCCGCGGCCTCCGACCGTCCGCTCGAGGAGCGAGTCTGGGACGAGCTGCGCACCTGCTTCGACCCGGAGATCCCGGTCAACATCGTCGAGCTCGGCTTGGTCTACGACTGCGCGCTCGAAGCGGCCGGGCAGGACGGCCGACAGAACGTCCGCATCAAGATGACGCTCACGGCCCCCGGCTGCGGCATGGGCGACGTGCTCGCCGACGATGTCCGCACCAAGCTCGAGCGGCTACCCGAGGTCGACCGCGCGGAGGTCGAGCTGGTCTTCGACCCCCCCTGGAATCAGAACATGATGAGCGACGCCGCGCGTCTGCAGCTCGGCTTCTACTGACCCTCGCGGCCGCGCTTCAGGAAGTCGCCGAGCGTGCCGAAGCCCGCCCCCGCGGCGCCCTCGCCGCCCCGGTAACGCTCGACCTCCTCGGCCGGTGCCTCGGCGCTCGACGGGGCGAGGATGAGCGAGATCCGCCGCCGCTCGGGCTCGACCGACTTGACGCGCACTGCGAGGTCCTGGCCCAGCTGGACGACTTCGCGCGGGTGCGAGACGCGGCGGTCGCGGCCGAGCTCGGAGACGTGGAGCAGCCCCTCGAGGCCCGGAGCGATCTCGACGAAGGCGCCGAAGCTCTCCAGCCGCTTGACGCGGCCGGTCAGCTCGGTCCCGGCCGGAAAACGCTCCTCGGCTCCCTGCCAGGGGGAGGCCTCGAGCGCCTTGCGCGACAGCGCGATCCGGTCGCGCCCCTCCTTGCCCGGCTCGATCCGCGCCACCTGGACCTCGAGCCGCTGGCCGACCGCGAGCAGCTCCTGCGGGTGCGTGACGCGAGCGTGGGCGAGCTCCGAGACGTGCAACATCCCCTCGACCCCCCCGAGGTCGAGGAAGGCGCCGTAGGAGGTGAGCGAGGTCACGGTGCCGGTGACGATCGCGCCGACCTTCAGCCGCTCGCGGGCCTCGGCTTCGCGCGCTCGCGCCTCCTCCTCGAGCAGCGCCCGGCGCGACAGCACCAGGTTCGGCCGCCCTCGCCCCTCCTCGAGCCGGGTGATGCGGAACTCGAGGCGCCGGCCGACCAGCTCCTCGAGGTTCTCGACGTAGCGCAGGTCCGCCTGGGAGGCCGGGCAGAAGGCGCGCAGGGAGCCGATCTCGACTTCGAGGCCTCCCTTGACCACCCGCGCCACCCGCCCCTCGACCGCCAGGCCGAGCGCATGCGCCTCGCGCACTTCGGCGGCCACCTCCGCGCCCCCCCGCCCGAGCCGCTTGCGCAGCCGCACGGCGCCGCTCTCCGGATCGGTGCCGGCGATCTGGGCCTCGATCGTGTCGCCGACGGCGACGGTCAGATGCCCGTCGGGGTCGGAGAGCTCGAGTTTGTCGATGACCCCCTCCGCCTTGCCGCCGAGGTCGACGAACACCGCTTCGGCGCCGATCTCGAGCACCTGTCCCGAGACCGTGTCCCCCGGGCCGGGCGCCGCTTCGGCGGGCCCGGGACGGCCGGGGCTGTACCGATCCAGGAGCGCCGCGAACTGCTCGCGCTCCGCTTCCTCGCGACTCTTCATGGGTTCCTCCGGCGGGGGCGGCGGCCGCCACCCCTGTCCGGCAAGGTATCACGCCGGCGCGCCCCGGGCGCTCGGCAGGCCGGCAGGACGTAACAATCGCCCGGCCGCCCAGTAGTAGGGATAGGGACGCCATGGACGCGACGCCGACCCCGCGCTACCCGGACGTGCAGGTGACGCTCAGCAGCCGCAACCGCTGGGCGGTCGCCGCGGCGATCCGCATCGCCCTGCGCCGCGCCGGCAAGGAGCGCGCCGAGATCGAGCGCTTCCTCGCCGAGGCGCTCGCCGAGGACGACCCGCGCGCCTTCCGCGACGCCTGCCGGCGCTGGGTCGTCCTGCGCCCCACCGCCTGATCGATTTGCCTCCCCTGCCGCGGCGCCGATACGATCGCGCCGCCTCCCGACCGAGGCCTCGACTCGAAAACCTCGGACACCCCCTCGCGATGAAGAGAATCCTCGTCACCGGAGCCCTGGGCCAGATCGGCTCGGAGCTCGTCCCCGACCTGCGCTCCCGTTACGGCGCCGACCGCGTCGTCGCCTCCGACATCCGGCTCCCCCCGGGGGATCCCGACGCCGAGGGCCCCTTCGAGGTCCTCGACGCCACCAACGCCCGCCAGGTCAGCGACCTGGTGCGGCGCTACGACGTCGGGACGATCTACCACCTGGCCGCGCTGCTCTCGGCGACCTCGGAGGAGAAGCCGCACGTCGCCTGGGAGCTCAACATGGGCGGTCTCTACAAGATCCTCGAGACCGCGCGTCAGGCTCGCGCCGCCGTCTTCTTCCCGAGCTCGATCGCCGCCTTCGGCCCTTCGACGCCGCGCCGCCGGACGCCGCAGGACACGGTGCAGCGGCCGACCACGCTCTACGGCGTCACCAAGGTCGCCGGCGAGCTGCTCGCCGACTACTACGCCGCGCGCTTCGGCGTCGACGTGCGCGGCCTGCGCTTTCCGGGGCTGATCTCCTACACCGCGCCCCCCGGAGGCGGTACCACCGACTATGCCGTGACCATCTTTTACGAGGCGCTGCGCCACGGCCGCTACGCCTGCTTTCTCTCGGCCGACACCCGCCTCGACATGATGTACATGCCCGACGCGATTCGCGCGACGGTCGGCCTGATGGAGGCCGATCCGGCGCGACTCGTCCACCGCAACGCCTTCAACATCGCCGCCGTCAACTTCACGCCCGCGGAGCTCGCCGCCGAGATCCGCAGGCACCTGCCCGACTTCCGCATCGACTACGAGGTCGATCCGGTCCGCCAGCGGATCGCCGACTCCTGGCCCGAGTCGCTCGACGACACCGCGGCGCGCGAGGAGTGGGGGTGGGCGCCACGCTACGACCTGCCGACGCTAGTCGCCGACATGCTCGAGAAGCTGCGCGAGCGGCTCCGGCTGCCGGCGCGCTGAGATCGCCATGCCCCACGACCGCTTCCTCTCCGCTCTCGCCGCCGACCTCGACACGCTCGACGCCCGGGGCAATCCGAAGCGCCACGAGCGGGTGATCGTCGAGGTGCTGCCGCCCGGAGGGGGGCGCGGCCCGCGCTACCGGCTCGCCGGCCGCGGCGACCGCCCCTTCCTCAAGATGAACTCGAACAACTACCTCGGCATGAACCTGCGCGCCGAGGTGGTGGCGGCCGAGGAGGCGGCGACGCGACGGTTCGGCGCCGGCCCGGGGGCGGTGCGCTTCATCAGCGGCACCTACGCGACCCACGTCGAGCTCGAGTCGCGCCTCGCCGAGTTCCACGGACGCGAGGCGGCGATGATCTTCTCGGCGGCCTACGCGGCGATGGTCGGCGTCTTCACGCCGCTGGTCACGGCCGAAACGGCGATCGTCTCCGACGAGCTCAATCACAACTGCATCATCAACGCCATCCGCCTGGCGCGGCCGCAGGAGAAGCGAGTCTACCGACACAACGACGTCGCCGATCTCGACGCCAAGCTCGCCGAGGTCGCTCGCACCGGCTGCCGGCGCGCCCTGGTGGTGACCGACGGCATCTTCTCGATGCGCGGCGACCGCGCCCCGCTGGCCGAGATCCAGGCGGCCGCCCGCCGGCACGACGGCGCCTTTCCGGAGAACGTCGTCGTGATCGTCGACGACTCGCACGGCGTCGGCGCCTACGGCGCCACCGGCCGCGGCACCGAGGAGGCGACCGGTTCGTCGCCCGCCGACGTGCTGATCGGCACGCTCGGCAAGGCGTTCGGGGTCAACGGCGGCTACGTCGTCGGCCACCGCACGCTGATCGACTTCCTGCGCGAGAGCGCGCCCACCTACATCTACTCCAACCCGATCACGCCGGGCGAGGCGGCCGCGGCGCGCGCCGCGCTCGACCTGCTCGACTCGCCGGAGGGGCGCGGACTGCTCGCCCACCTGCGCGAGATGACCGCGCGCTTCCGTGACGGCCTCGTCCGGCTCGGCTTCGAGACGCTCGAGGGCGAGCACGCGGTCGTGCCCCTCTTCGTGCGCGACACGCCGCGGACCACCGCGCTCGTCGCGCACCTCGAGGCCCACGGCGTGCTGGCGACCGGCTTGAACTACCCCGTCGTGCCCAAGGGAGACGAGACGATCCGCTTCCAGGTCTCGGCGGACCACACCGCGAGCGACATCGACGCCGTCCTCGACGTGCTCGCTCGATTCGAGGACCCAAGGAGAGAATCCCGATGAGCACGAACAAGGCGAAGCTCCTCTCCGGCGGCCACCGGGGCGCCGAGGCCGAATTCGGCCGCGCCGCCAAGCGCTGGGGCCTGGAGCAGACCACATTCTCGTTCGAGGGGCACGCGATGGAGTGGCCGATGTCGGTCCGCGTCCTCTCGGAGGCCGAGCTCGCCGCCGGCGACGTCTCGATGGAGATCGTCTCGAAGCGGATGGGGCGCGAGTATCACCGCGCCGAGCTGATTCGCCGCGTGATCCAGTCCATCTACCACATGGTCAACGGCGCCTACGAGGTCTACGTGATCGGCGCGATCCAGAGCGACGACACGGTCAAGGGGGGCACCGGCTGGGCGGTCGAGCTCGCCAAGATGTTCAATCGGCCGGTCTGGGTCTTCGACCAGGGGAGGGGCGAGTGGTTCGCCTGGCGCGACCGCGCCTGGCGCCCCGAAGAGCCGACGATCGGCGCGCGCGCCTTCTGCGGCACCGGCACCCGCAATCTCTTTGACGAAGGGAAGGCGGCGATCGAGGCCCTCTTCCGCCGCTCCTTCGGCGAGCCCCCCGCCGCCTGAGACGACCGGGGCAGGCAGGCCCGTGCCCGCTCCAGGAGTGCGGGCCACGGCACGCTTCACCTGCCTGTCCCGCAACGGCCCGGCGCTTCCGACTCGGGAACGGGGTGGCTGGACTTCCCGGCGAGAGCCGAGCCTCGGAGGTGACATGAGACAGGGAGCCCTCGCCGGCAGCCTGTTGGCCGCGGTCGCGATGTTCCTCTGGGGTTTCGCCTTCTGGACCTCGCCGCTCGGCAAGCTGGCGATGGCGCAGGGGCCCGACTCCGAGCGCGCCCAGGCGGCGCTCGCCGAGCTCTTCCCGGCGGACGGCGCCTACTTCGTCCCCGAGCCGCCGGAGGAGGAGGCCTCGGCGACCTGGATCGAGCGCCACCGCCGCGGGCCGCTCGCCCTGGTCTTCGTCCGCCACGCCGGCGCCGACCCGATGTCGCCGCTCACCTTCCTCAACGGCTTCCTGCACCTGCTCATCACCTGCGTGCTGATCGCCTGGCTGCTCGGCAAGGTCGCGACCGCGCTACCCACCTACGGCGCGCGGGCCGGCTTCGTCGCGCTCGCCGGCTTCGCGACCGCCTTCTGGGGACATGCCGGCGATCCGATCTGGTTCTACAACCCCTGGCGCTACCACCTGCTGGCGATGACCTACGACCTAGTCGCCTGGTCGCTCGCCGGCCTCGTCCTCGCCCGCTTCGTCCGCCCCCGCTGACCCTCGATCGGGGACAGAGCGGGGACAGGTTGATCGAAGGGACAGGCTTGCCGGTCGGCGCGAGGCCGCTCCCGGCCGAAACCTGTCCCCTCGCACAACCTGTCCCTCGGAATTGCCTGTCCCCAAGCGCCCAATTGCCGAGCGGCTGGTGCCGCGATGCGGCAGTCGATTGCCGCGCCTTGACGTGCTCGAGAGGGGGTGGGAGGCTTCTGGCATGACCGTCGCCGCCCCGCCCGCCCGCCACGCCGTCGCCCGTCCTCGCCACTTGGAGGCCCTCCCCCGCCTGGCGCGCCACGTGGTCGCCTCGGGCGAGGGGAGGATCGAGGTCCGGTCGCCGCTCGACCTCGAATCGATCGGCGAAGTGCCGCGTTCGGCGCCGAAGGACGTCGCGCGCGCCGCCGAGCGGGCGCGCGTCGTCCAGGAGGACTGGGCGCTGCGCACCTTCGACGAGCGGGGCGCGATCTTCCTGCGCTTCCACGACCGCCTGCTCGAGCGCCAGGACGAGATCCTCGACCTCGTCCAGCTCGAGAGCGGCAAGGCGCGGCTGCACGCCTACGAGGAGGTCGCCGACACGGCGATCGTCGCTCGCTTCTACGCCCTCCATGCCGCCCGCTTCCTGGCGCCGGCGGCGCGCAAGGGCGCGGTGCCGGGGCTGACCCAGACCTGGGAGTACCGTCACCCGAAGGGCGTCGTCGGCATCATCGCCCCCTGGAACTACCCGCTGTCGATGGGCGTCACCGACGCGATCCCGGCGCTGCTGGCCGGCAACGCCGTGGTGGAGAAGCCCGACTCGCAGACCCCCTTCTCGACCCTCTGGGCGCTCGACCTGCTGCACGAGTGCGGCCTGCCCGAGGGGCTCTGGGGCGTGGTCTGCGGCGCCGGCTCGCAGCTCGGGCCGGCGCTGTTCGACGCCTCGGACTTCGTCCAGTTCACCGGCTCGACGGCGACCGGCCGCCACGTCGCCAAGGCCGCCGGCGAGCGGCTGATCGGCTGCTCGCTCGAGCTCGGCGGCAAGAACCCGATGCTGGTGCTCGTCGACGCCGACCTCGACGCCGCGGTCGCGGGCGCGGTGCGCGGCTGCTTCGCCTCGGCCGGCCAGCTCTGCGTCTCGACCGAGCGCATCTACGTGCACGAGTCGATCTACCCGCGATTCCTGGCCGACTTCGCCGCGGCGACGCGCGCGCTGCGCCTCGGCACGCGGCTCGACTGGAGCTACGACGTCGGCTCGCTCGCCTCGGCCGAGCAGCTGGCGCGCGTCGAGGCGCACGTCGCCGACGCGGCCGCCAAGGGCGCCCGGATCGAGGCCGGCGGCCGGCGGCGGCGCGACCTCGGGCCCTACGTCTACGAGCCCACCGTGCTCTCGGGCGTCACGCCCGAGATGGAGCTCCATTCCGAGGAGACCTTCGGACCGGTCGTCGCCGTCTACCCGGTCGCCTCGAACCAGGAGGCGATCGTCCGTTCGAACGACTCGCCCTACGGCCTGAACGCCTCGATTTGGTCGAGGGACACCGAGCTCGCCCGCCGGATGGCGACCCGGCTGCAGGCGGGCACGGTGACGATCAACGAGACCTACGTCGCCGGCTGGGCCTCGACCGAGGCGCCGATGGGGGGGTTCAAGGACTCCGGCCTCGGCCGCCGGCACGGCGCCGAGGGGATCCTGAAGTACACCGAAGGACAGAACGTCACCGTGCAGCGCGGCCTGCCGATCGCGCCGCCCAAGGGGGTGCCCGCCGAGGCCTTCGCG
Organism: Acidobacteriota bacterium; assembly: GCA_011525905.1. GTDB lineage: Bacteria > Acidobacteriota > Thermoanaerobaculia > Multivoradales > JAGPDF01 > JACTMI01. Next base: position 20,051 of record WYBK01000107.1, on the reverse strand, counting down.
CGCTGGTTCACCGGCGCCCTGAAGGCGGTCAAGCGGGTGCCTGGGATCCGCTGATGGCCAAGAAGATCCTGCTGACCGGCTTTCCCGGTTTCCTCGGCTCGGAGCTCGTGCGCCGGATCCTCCGGCGCCCGGGCGACGCCACGGTCCTCTGCCTCGTCCAGGCGAAGTTCGCCGCGCTCGCCACCCGGCGCGCCGAGGAGATCGCCGCCGCCGAGGGCGTCGATCTCGCGCGCATCGCGCTGGTCGCGGGGGACATCACCGAGCCCGGGCTCGGCCTCGGCGAGCCCGCGCGGGTCGCGCGCGACCTCGACGAGATCTTCCACCTCGCCGCGGTCTACGACCTGTCGGTCCGCCGCGAGGTGGCGATGAAGGTCAATGTCGACGGCACGCGCCACGTGCTCGACTTCGCCGCGCGCGCGCCCCGGCTCGAACGATTCCAGTACGTCTCCACCTGCTACGTCTCGGGGCGCTACCCGGGCATCTTCCGCGAGACCGACCTCGAGCGTGGGCAGAAGTTCCAAAACTTCTACGAGGAGACGAAGTACCTCGCCGAGGTCGACGTGCGCAAGCGCCAGGCCGAGGGGCTGCCGACCACGATCTACCGCCCCGGCATCGTGGTCGGCGACTCGCAGACCGGCGAGACGCAGAAGTACGACGGCCCCTACTACATCCTGCGCTGGCTGCTGAAGCAGCCGTCGGTCGCCGTGCTGCCGGTGCCGGGAGGCGCCGACCAGATGCGGGTCAACCTGGTGCCGCGCGACTTCGTGGTCGGCGCGATCGACGCGCTCTCGAAGGCCCGGGTCTCGCTCGGCAAGTGCTATCAGCTCGCCGATCCCGATCCGCCGACGATCGCCGGGGCGATCTCGCTGATGGGCGAGGCGACCGGCCGCGCGATCGTGCGCGTGCCGGTGACCGTCGGCCTCGCCAAGGCGGCGATCGACCACGTGCCGGGCGTCTACCGGCTGATGGGCATTCCCTCGAACGCCATCGACTACTTCGCGCACCCGACCTTCTACGACACGACGAACGCCGACGCCGACCTGCCGCCGCTCGGCGTCCGCTGTCCGCGGCTGGCGGACATCCTGCCGGTGCTCGTCGCCTTCATGAAGAAACACCCCGAGATCGGCTCCGAAGCGATGGTCTGAGCCGGGCGCGGCGACCTCCGGCGACACAACGTCCGCCCGGGGACACAACGTCCGCGCGGGGACATGTTCCCAGCGCAGCTGGGTACGTGTCCCCGTCCCACCGCTCGCCGGCCGTGGAACGGGGACACGAAGCGGAGCTTCATGTCCCCGAGCGGGCGTTGCGACGCCCGCCCGGGCCCGAGCTGCGAGACAATCGCCCCCTCGCCACGAGCCGAGCGTCGTTCCACCGGAGGGAGGAAGTGCCATGCGCCTGACGATCGAAGGGCTGGGCAAGCGCTACCGCGGCGGCACCTGGGGTCTGCGCGGCGTCGACCTCGAGCTCGGGCCAGGCGTCGTCGGGCTGCTCGGGCCCAACGGCGCGGGCAAGTCGACCCTGCTGCGCCTCCTGGCGACCATCTCGAGGCCGACCGAGGGACGCGTGCTCTGGAACGGCGAGGACATCGTCGCGCGGCCCGAGCCGCTGCGCCGGGTTCTCGGCTACCTGCCGCAGGACTTCGGCGTCTACCCCAACCTGACCGCGCGCGAGTTTCTCGCCTATCTGGCGGCCGCCAAGGGTCTCGCGCGCGCCGCGGCGCGGCAGCGCATCGAGGCGCTGCTCGAGCTCGTCGCCCTGCGCGACGACGCCGGCCGGCCGCTCGGCGGGTTCTCCGGCGGCATGCGCCAGCGCGTCGGCATCGCTCAAGCGCTGCTCGCCGACCCCCAGCTCCTGGTCGTGGACGAGCCGACCACCGGCCTCGACCCCGAGGAGCGCGTGCGCTTCCGCAACCTGCTCTCCGACCTCTCCGGCGAACGGATCGTGATCCTTTCGACCCACATCGTGCCCGACGTCGAGTCGGTCGCGACCGACCTGGTCGCGATCGACCACGGCCGCCAGATCGCGCACGATCCCCCGGAAGACTGGCTCGCCGCGGTCGAGGGCAGAGTCTGGCAGTGGACCGTACCGAGCGCCGAGCTCGCCGCGGTGCGCGAGCGCTTCCGCATCTCGGGCGCGCTGCGCCGCGCCGAGGGGGTCGAGGTCCGCGCGGTGGCCGAGAGCGCGCCGACCCCCGAAGCCCGCCCGGTGGCGCCGACGCTCGAGGACGGCTACCTCTGGACGGTCGAGCGCGCCCGCCGCGAAGGGCGGTTGGCGGCGTGACCAGCTTCGCCGCGATCCCCGCCCTGGCACTCGGCGACCTGCGCGATCGCGTGCGTCGCAGGAGCTTCCTCGCGGTGCTGGCCGCCGCCGCCTACCTCGGGCTCGAGACGATCCGGGGCAACGTCATCGTCGCCTTCGGCGACTTCACCGGCGGCGCGACCTCCGCCTGGGCCGGGACGCTGATGGCGATCGTCGCCAACAGCTTCCTCTCGCTCGCCGGCTTCTGGGTGGTCAAGGGGTCGATCGCCCGCGACCGCGCGACCGGTGTCGGTCAAATCCTGGCCGCCACCCCGCTCACCCGGGTCGCCTACACCCTGTCGAAGGCGGTCAGTCACTTCCTGGTGCTCGCCGCCATGGTCGGCGTGCTCTGGGTCGCAGCCGTGGCCTTCCAGTGGCGGGCGCCCGGAGCGGCGGAGCTCGACCTCGGCGCGATCGCGCTGCCGATGCTGCTCTTCACGCTGCCGGCGCTCGCGGTGGTCGCCGCGCTCGCGGTCCTGTTCGAGACGATCCCACTCCTCGCCCGGGGCTTCGGCAACTTCGCCTGGCTCTTCGTCTGGTCGGCGCTCCTGGTGCTGCCGATCACCACGCCCTTCTTCGACCTGCTCGGGCTGCGCCACTTCCAACAGGGCGTCGGCGCGGTGGTGCGCGAGCTCGAACCGGCGTGGAACGGCGACTTTCGCATCACGCTCGCGGCCGGCTCGCCGCCGCCCACCCGAACCTTCGTCTGGCGGGGCTTCGAGGTCGGCGACGGCCTGCTCGGGGAGCGGGCGCTCGCTCTCGCGGTCGCTCTGGCGCTCGCTCTCGCCGCGGCGATCCCGTTCGACCGCTTCGACCCGGCACGCCGTCGCCTCCGCGCACCCGGCCCGAGGCGCAGCGCACGCGACCGGGAGAACCGGGAGTCGGCGGCGAGCGGGCCGATCCGCCCTCCGAGCCTCGCGCCACTGGCGCCCGCGGCGCGCGACTTCTCGCTGCTCACGCTGGCGCTTCACGAGCTGCGCGTCGCGCTCTGCGGAATGCCGCGCTGGTGGCGGCTCGGCGCCGCGGTCCTCCTGGTCGGCGGCGCGCTCGCGCCCGACACCGCCCGGCCGCTCTGGCTGGCGGCCGGCTTTCTCTGGCCGGCGCTGCTCTGGTCGGGCCTCGGCGTGCGCGAGCGCGAGGCGGGTGTCGACGCCATCCTCGCCGCGGCGCCCCTCGCTCGGCGGCGCCAGCTGCCGGCGCTGCTCGTTGCCGGGCTCCTCGCCGGCCTCGCGACCACGGGCGGGGCGATCGTCCGCGCGCTCGGCTCCGGGCAGCTCGCCGCGGCGGCGGCGACTCTCGCGGGGCTCGCAGCGATGCCGCTGCTCGCGCTCGCCTTCGGTCTGCTGGCGCGCGGCTCGCGGCTGTTCGAGGGTCTGTTCATCGCGGCCTGGTACGTCGGGCCGCTACAGCAGACGCCCGGCTTCGACTTCGCGGCCGCCTCGACGGCGGCGGTGGCGGCAGGGACGCCTTATCGATTCGCGCTCGCGGGCGCCGCTCTGCTCGCGGTGGCGCTCGCCGTCGAGCGCCGGCGCGGCCTCGACGGCGACGCTCGCTTCGGCTGAGCGCGACCTCCACTCGCCCCCGCGGCTCGCCGGCCCGCAGACCGCCTCGGTCGTTCTCTACCGAATGGGGGGAGAAGCTCTCCTGCGCGCGGACCTGTCGGTCCGTGCTCGGAGACTTCCCCCTTCCCGGACCGGCCTCGTTTCCCGGCGTCTTGCCGGCGGGCCGGCTCGGCAGGCGCCGCGCCCGGCTCCAGAGACAGACATCTCCGCCTGTCCCCCGTACGCGTCCCCCGCACGTGTCCCCCGTACGTGTCCCCCGTCAGTGTCCCCGGTACGTGTCCCCCGTGGGTGTCCCTGGTCGGGCGGTCAGGGGGTGGGGGGTTCGGCGGTCGCGTCGGGGGCGGGCACCGGCTCGGCCGTGCGAACGGCTTCGAGGCCCTCGCGGATCTCCTCGACCTTCGCCGCCGGCAGCAGGAGGGCGACGTCGCGGCCGCTGACGCGCGCCGGGACGAGGCCGTCGGCGGCCGGGGGGTGCAGGGTGAGCACCTCCTCGACGCCGTTGCCGTCGACCAGCGTGATCGTCAGCTCCGGCGACGCCGCCGGGAGAGCCGCCGCCCCGGCGCCCGTCACCAGCCGCTCCCCCTTCGCCGAGGTGACCGCGTAGAGCAGGTCGCCGGCGACGGTGTAGGGGATCTTCACGCCGTCGCGCAGCCAGTCGCCGCTCGCGCGGACGAGCGCGGTTTCGCCGGCGGCATCGGCGGCGCGCAGGGACTCGACGCGGAAGCTGTCGAACGAGCTCCAGGCCGTCGAGCGCCAGGCATCCGCGTCCTTCGTGAGCGCTTCGACGAGGTTGGTCCTCGCACGGAAGACCAGCTCCCCGGCGCGCAGGAAGCGCTCACCGCCCGGCTCGGCCTCGGCCCCCACCTCGAGGACGAAAGGCGCATCGCGCCCCTCGAGGCCGACTTCGATCCGCCCCGGACCGGCGGCGAGCGCCGCCTCGGCCTCGGCCGGCAGCGGCGGGTCGACGAAGCTGGCCACCCGCAGCGCGACGAGGTCGGAGATCAGCGGATCGACCCCGCCCCGCTCGGCGAGGTCGGAGTAGGGGGCCTCGACTGCGAAGCCGGTCCCCCGCTCGACCAGCACGATGCGCTCGCCGCCGGCGGGCGCGAGGGTGATGCGCTCGATCTGGTCGCGCGTCGCGTCCAGCACCTCGCGCGCCCGCCACTCGCCGGGTGCCTTGCCGAGCTCGGCGAGGAAAGTGCCGGCGACGACCAGCAGCCCCGGGCGGCTCGACGAAGCGGCGACGACGTTCGACGATGCGGGCACCTCGCCGCCGATCTCGAGCACTCCCTCCCGCTCGGCGGTCGCCCAGCGCACACGGCCGCGCGGCGGCTCGAGGCCCACGTCTCCGCGACTCGCCCCCTCGAGCGTTCGCTCGACTTCGAGGCGCGCGAGGTCGCCGGCGAGGCGGTCGACCGCGCCCCGGTCGGCGCGCGCCGCCATCGGCTCGACCAGCCGCCAGGCGGCGGGCGGCGAGCCGAGCACGCCGGTCGCCGCCGATTCCTTCGCCGGCGCGGCTTCCCGCTCGAACCGGACGCGCCGCCCTTCCCACTCGATCTCGAGCCGGGTGAGATCGCCCGCGTCGAACGGCAGGGCGCGGCCCGCGCGCTCGCGGCGCTCGTCCGAGGAGGGCAGGTCGCGCTCGTAGAAAGCGATGAAGGCCGCGAGGCCGCCGACCAGCAGCGCGAGGACCAGGAGCGTCTTCGGCTTCACCGCCTCACCTCCGGCGCCGGCGCCAGACCAGCACGCCGGCGAGAATCGCGAGTCCCGGCATGCCGGCGAGCGTCCCCCAGGTGATCGCCGAGAGCTGGCCTGGCGTGAGGGTCAGTCGGACCTGCTCGGGCTGCTTCGGCCCGATGCCGAGCAGCTTCTCCCGCTCGAGCAGCCAGTTGAAGGCGTTGCCCGCGAGCGTCGGGTTGCCGACGTTGGCGAGCTGGCCGTTGCGCGCGAAGTCGGAGTCGCCGAGGACCACGAGCCGCCAGGTCGGTGGAGCCTCCGCGGCGGTCTCGCTCCCGGAACCGGCCTCGGCGCCCTCCTCGCTCTCCTCCTCGAGGCCGAGCTCCTCCGCCTCGAACGGATCGGGCTCCCCCTTCTCGATCGCGGCGACGGCGACGGCGACCGGCACCGGTCCGGCGAGGTCGTCCTCTCCCTTCTCGACGCTGCGCAGGTTGGCGAGATTCGTTTCCCCCCAGCCATCCGCCGTCGTCTCGAGCAGCCGCTTCACCTCGTAGCCCGCCGGGGCGGTGCCGGCGCCGACCGAGCGCGCCAGCGCGAAGATCACCGGGTAATCCGCCTGGGTCAGGCTCGCGACCACCGGCGAGCTGCCGGTGGCGCGGACGAAGATGGTCTCGGCGCCGTAGAACGGGAGCGTCGCCGACGGGTCGACCACCAGATTCGCGCCGACCGCGACACCCCGCGCCGCCAGCCAGGCCTCGAGCCCGGTCTGAATCAGGCCCCCCTGGCCGTCGAGCTCGGGATCGAGCAGGACGAGCATCCTGCCGCCCTGCTCGAGGTAGCGGTCGAAGGCCTCCAGCTCGGGCTGGACGAAGTTGACGCGCGGCCCGGCGACGACCAGCAGGTCGGTGCCGACGGGTACTTCCCCCTGGCCGAGCGAGGCCCACTCGGTCATCTCGAGGTTCTCCTTGCCCAGCATGTCCTTGAGCTGCGAGATCCCCTCCGGCCCGAAGTCGTCGAGACCGGCCTCGCCGTGCCCGGTGGTCCAGAGCACCCTCGGCTTCTTCTTCTCGACCAGCTCGACGATCGCCGAGGTGAACGCCTCTTCCCCCTTGAAGCCCTTCATCGTCGGCTGCTGGCCGAACTGCATGCCGGAGTAGTCGTAGTCGGCGAGCGCCGACTCCTCGACCACCCGGCGGTCGTCACCGGCGTCGAAGACGACCACGTTCAGGCTCTGGATCTGGTACTGATCGACCAGGCGCTGCGCCTCGGCGAGATTGCGCTCGGGATCGACCTCGCGCAGCGTGATCCGCGGGCTCTTGGCGGCGTAGCGCTCGAGCAGCTCTTTCGAGGCGTCGTAGAGCGGCGAGGAGGGCTGCAGGAAGAGCGTCACCTCGATCGGCTGCTCGAGCCCCCCGAGGATCTTCTCGCTCTTCTCAGACAGCGAGTAGAGCTTCGACCCGGTCCAGTCGAAGCGCTGGTAGTACTTCATGCCGAAGTAATTGAGGATCGCCACCAGGGCGACCACGAGCAGCACTCCGGCGCTCCAGGTCGAGCCCTTGACCAGGGCCTTGTTGACGTCGCGCGGGCTCATCGGCTCATCTCCACTTCTTCGCCTCGAGGGCGCGCGTGGTCAGGAAGAGGAAGAGGCCGGCCACGCTCGCGTAGTAGGCGAGCCGGCGGGTGTCGACGATGCCTTTCGAGAAGTCGTCCATGTGCTGCCAGAGGTTGAGATAGCCGAAGATCTTCTTGGCCGTCTCGCCGTTGACCAGGCTCTCCATCAGCCCGATGCTGAACAGCACGAGCAGGCAGAAGAAGGTGAGCATGGCCGCGACGATCTGGTTCTTCGAGGTCGCCGAGGCGAAGGTGCCGACCGCCAGGAAGAGCGCGCCGATGCCGACGATGCCGACGTAGGCGGAGCCGATCGGCCCCCAGTCGACCGGAGTGTGCGCCCGGATGATCGCCACGTAGACCAGCGTCGGGGCCCAGAGGAAGAGGTAGAAGGCGAGCGCCGCGAAGTACTTGCCGAGGACGACCGCGGTCTCCGAGACCGGCGCGGTCATCAGCGTCTCGATCGTTCCCTGGCGCAGCTCCTCGGAAATCAGCCGCATGGTGAGGAAGGTGCCGGTGAAGATCAGCACCAGCCAGGTGAAGATCGTCTGGCCGAAGAAGAGCTCGAGCGGCTTGCCCGCCGGGTAGCGCGGATCGGCCAGGTAGGCGACGATCAGCGAGAAGTAGTAGCCCTGGACGAGCAGGAAGAAGGTGAGCAGGACGTAGGCGAGCGGGGCGTAGAAGTAGGCCCGCAGCTCGCGCGCGAAGACCGCCAGCCCCCCCCTCACGCCGCCTCCTCCGACGCCTCGTCGGCGTCGCGGGTGGTCAGCCGAACGAAGACCTCCTCGAGCGAGGCGCGCGCCGCGGCGAGCTCGACCAGCGTCCACCCCTTCTCGACCGCCAGGCGGAAGATCGCCGCTCTTGGGTCGGAGCCCTGCTGGCACTCGAGGCGGAAGCGCGTCCCGCCCTCCCCCTCGGTCGCCACCGCCTCGACGCCGGGCACGAGCGAGAGCTCCCCCTCGGCGCCCGGCTGCGGCGCGGCGGTCTCGACGGTCAGCGTCACCCGCCCCTGCCAGCGCTCGCGCAGCGCCTCGGGGCTCCCCTCGGCGACGATGCGGCCCCGGTCGATGATCAGCACGCGCTGGCAGAGCAGCTCGACCTCCGGCAGGATGTGGGTCGAGAGCAGCAGCGTGTGCTTGCGCCCCAGCTCGCGGATCAGCTCGCGGATCGCGACGATCTGCTTCGGGTCGAGCCCCACCGTCGGCTCGTCGAGCACCAGGACCTTCGGGTCGTGCAGGATCGCCGCGGCCAGGCCCACTCTCTGGCGGTAGCCCTTCGAGAGCGTCCCGATGATCTGCCGGCGGACGTCGCCGAGCAGGCAGCGCTCGACCACTTCGTCGAGCCGCCGGCGCAGCGTCGCGCGCTCCATGCCCTCGAGGCGCCCCCGGTACCCCAGATACTCCTCGACGCGCATCTCGGGGTAGAGCGCCACGTTCTCGGGCAGGTAGCCGATCTCCCGGCGGATGGCGACCGAGTCGCCGAAGAGGTCCTTGCCCCCGAGCGTGACGCGCCCGGAGGTCGGCGGCAGGAAGCCGGTGATCATGCGGATGGTCGTCGTCTTGCCGGCGCCGTTGGGACCGAGGATTCCCACGATCTCCCCCTCCGGCACCGCGAACGAGACCCCCGAGACCGCCGTGAAGCTGCCGTACTGGCGGGTGAGGTTCTGCGCTTCGATCATGGCCGCCAGCTTAGCAAGAAGAATGCCTGCGATCCGAACGGAAATCGTTGAAAAGAAAACCGCCTAGCCCTAGGTCCCCGCGCCGGAACTGCGCCCCCCGCGTCAGCTTGGCGGCGTCCCGAGGCCCGCGAGCGAACAGGTCCCTGGGACAGTTCCCAGGGACACCTACGGGGGGACACGTACGGGGGACACGCACCGGGGACACTTTCTGGGGACACACACCAGGGACACGTACCCGTGGCTGTCCCCCGAGCCTGTCCCCAGAGATGAGCGCCGCGGTTGCCGAGCTGGCCCGCCGGCTGAACGCTGGGAAGCGAGGCCGGTCCGAGAAGGGGGAAGTCTTTGAGCACGGCGCGACAGCGCCGCGCGCAGGAGAGCTTCTCCCCCCATCCGGTAGAGAACGACCGGCGCAGCTTGCGGGACGGCGAGCCGCGAGGGCGAGCGTCGGGACGGGGACACGAGGCACCCGATCGGGGACATGAAGCTCCGCTTCGTGTCCCCGTCGCTGCGTAGGCCGGCGCCGGGACGGGGACACGTACCCGGCTGCGCCGGGAACATGTCCCCGAGCGAATGTCCTGTCCCCGGAGCCTGCCGGTGCGGACTGCGCAGCGCCGTCAACTCGCGCCGAGCAGAGCCAGGAGGCGGGGCGTGACCTGGTCGATGCGCTCGAGCCCGGCGAAGGCCTCCGCGGCCGGACCGATGGCGAGCAGCGGCACCGGGTTGCGGGTGTGACTCCGGTGGCTCGCCTCCTCGAGGTTGCCGTGGTCGGAGACCAGGACGACGGTCGTCTCGGGCGCGCGCGCCTCGAGCAGGCCGGCGAGGAGACCGTCGAGGCGGGCGAGGGCCTCCTCGGCGGTCCAGCCCCGCCGCCGATGGCCGGCCAGATCGGTCATGAAGGTCTCCCAGAGGGTGAGCTCGTGTCCGGCGGCGAGCGCCGCGAGCCGCCGCCCCGCCTCGGCCGGCGCCACCGGCTCGACGGCGGCCTCGAAGCGCGCGAAGAACTCCCCGGTCACGTCCCAGGGGCAGGCACGGCCGCCCGCCAGGTCGGCGGCATCGCGAAGAGGCGCGCCCGAGGCGAGCGCGGCGAGCGTCGTCGCCGAGTGGCGCCGCCGCCCCGCCTCGACCTCGGCGAAATAGGCCGGCGTGAAAGGGTTCGCGAAGGTGACCGCCCGCCCGGCGGCGCGCGCCCGCTTCAGCAGGCTCCGCTCGGCGAGGATCGCGGCGAGGCGCGGCCCGGGCAGCGCCGCCACGTGCCGGCCGAGCGCCGCCGGCGCATTCTCCCCGGTGAAGAGCGCGGTCTGACCGGTCGCGCTCTGCGGCAAGCCGTCGACGCCGAGCGTCGCGTCGAGGGGCGCGAGCCGCCACCCCTCCCCGGCGCCGACGCGCTCGCAGGTCAGCGGCCCGCCGAGGAGCCCTGCGAGCGCCGGCGTCGGCACCGTCGCCCAGGGGTTGTCCGCCGAGGCCGGCGCCAGCCCGACGCCGTCGACGAAGAGGAGCAGGAAGCGACCGCCGGTAGAATCGCTTCCCGCCATGGCCACGAAGGATCGCACGACCGGCATGAAGTCCGCCTACGAGCTCGCCCTCGAGCGGCTCGAGGCGCAGGGAATCGAGCGCCCGCGCGAAGAGGCGCTCTCCGAGGCGACCAAGCAGGCGATCGCCGACGCGCGCAAGCTCGCCGAAGCGAAGCTCGCCGAGCTCGAGATCCTCCACCGCGACAAGCTGGCGAAGCTCGGAGACCCGATCAAGCGCGCCGAGCAGGAGGAGTTCTACCGGCTCGAGCGGGAGCGCATCGGCCGCGACGCGGACGCGAGGGTCGAGAAGTTGCGCGGCGGCGGCTGAGGCTCAGAGCTCGCCGGCGCGCAGCTTTTCGCCGATCGCCGCGAAGGCGCTCAGCGCCGCGGGGTCGGCGACCGAGCCGAGATTCGCAGCCTGCTCGAGGCTCTTGCCGGTGAGGATCTTCTTGACCGGGATCTCGAGCTTCTTGCCGTTGAGCGTCTTGGGCACCGCCGGCACTCCCAGCACGGCATCGGGGACGTGGCGCGGCGAGAGCGCGGTTCGGAGCGCGGCGCGGATCTGCGCGACGAGCGCCTCGTCGAGCGCGCGCCCCGCGGCGGGCACGACGAAGAGTCCCATCCAGGCCGGCCGGCCGGGCAGCTCGACGTCGACCACCAGGCTGTCGGCGACGCCGGGCACCGCCTCGACCACGGCGTAGATCTCGGCCGAGCCCATGCGCACGCCGTGGCGGTTGAGCGTGGCGTCCGAGCGCCCGTAGAGGACCGCGCCCCCCTCCGGCGTGATCTTGATCCAGTCGCCGTGCCGCCAGACGCCCGGATAGAGGTCGAAGTAGCTCTCCCGGTAGCGCGAGCCGTCCGGGTCGTTCCAGAAGCGGACCGGCATCGAGGGCATCGGCGCGGTGAGCACCAGCTCGCCGACCTCGCCGACGAGCGGCCGTCCCGCCTCGTCGAACGCCTCGACCCGCGCGCCGAGGCAGCGGCGCTGCAGCTCCCCCGCCCGGACCGGCGCGAAGGGGCAACCGCCGAGGAAGGCGGTGCAGACGTCGGTGCCCCCCGAGACCGACTGCAGCCAGACCTCGCGCTCGACCTCGTCGTAGACCCAGGCGAAGCCCGCCGGCGACAACGGCGAGCCCGTCGAACCGAGCGCGCGCACGCGCCCCGCTGCCAGCCCGCGGGGCGAGACGCCAGCGCGCCGGCAGGCATCGAGGTAAGCGGCGCTCGCGCCGAAGTAGGTGATGCCGGCCGTGGCCGCCAGCCGCCAGAGCGCGCCGAGGTCGGGCCAGCCGGGGCTGCCGTCGTAGAGCACCACCGTGGCGCCGACCAGCAGGCCGCCGACCAGCTTGTTCCACATCATCCAGCCGGTCGTGGTGAACCAGAAGAAACGATCGTCCGGCCCGAGGTCGAGGTGGAGGGCGTTCGACTTCAGGTGCTCGAGCAGGATCCCCCCCTGGCTCTGGACGATCGCCTTCGGCGGTCCGGTCGTGCCCGAGGAGTAGAGGATCCAGAGCGGATGCTCGAAGGGGAGTCGACGCGGCGCGAGCGCTGCCCCGCGGCCGCGGGCGAGCAGCTCCTCCCAGGCGAGCGCGCCGACCCCCCGCGCGCGGTCGGGCGGCGCGACCAGGACCGTCGCCGCGAGGCCGGGGAGCGCGGCGCGGATCGCGGCCAGGTCGGCCGCGCGGTCGACCGCCTTGCCGCCGTAGCGGTAGCCGTCGACCGCGAAGAGCACTTTCGGCTCCACCTGGCGCAGCCGGTCGACCGCGCTCTTGGCGCCGAAGTCTGGGGAGCAGCAGGTCCAGATCGCGCCGAGCGACGCCGCCGCCAGGAAGGCGACGAGAGCCTCTTCGCCGTTGGGCAAGTAGGCGGCGACCCGGTCGCCGGCCGCGACGCCGAGCCCGGCGAGCGCCGCCGCGGCGGCGGCGACCTTCGCCTCGAGCTCCGCCCAGGAGACTTCGCGCGGCGCGGCGGCCTCGCTCGCCACCACGAGCGCCGGCCGGTCGCCGACCGCCTGGCGGAAGAGGTGCTCGACGTAGGAGAGCCGCGCCCCCGGGAACCACTCGGCTCCCGGCATCTCGACGCTCCCGAGGACGCGCGGTCCCCGCTCGCCGGCGATGTCGAAGTGCTCCCAGACGGCCCCCCAGAACCCCTCGAGGTCGTCGACCGACCAGCGCCAGGCCGCGGCGTAGTCCTCGAAGCGCTCGCCCCGTCGCGTCTCGACCTCGGCCAGGAAGCGCGCCATGCGCGAGCGTTGCGCGAAGCCGGGCGGCGGCGTCCAGAGGACGTCCCCTTCGCGGATCGCGCGCATCAGAAGGGGAGCTCGTCTTCCTCGAGCCCGAAGTAGTGGCCGAGCTCGTGCTGGACGGTCTCGCGGATCTCGCGGATCACCTGGCGGCGGGTCTCGCAAGCGCGCAGGATCGGGCCGCGGAAGATCAGCACCCGGTCGGGCAGCGCCGAGTAGAAGCTGTCGCGCTCGGTCAGCGGCGTGCCCTGGTAGAGCCCGAGCAGGTCGTCGCGCTCGGGGTCGTCCGGGTCGATGCCGACCTCCTCGAGGTCCTCGTCGGAAGGCTCCTCCTGCACCATCACCGCGACGTTGTCGAGCGCCCCCTTGAACTCCTCCGGCAGCTGCTCGAGCGCCTCCTCGACCAGCGCCTCGAACTCCTCACTCGACACCCGCATCGCGACCTCCTTCCTCCTCACCAGCCTCCGGATCCTCGTCGTCCTCCGGATCCCCTTCGCGGTCGTCGTCCGCCCCCGTGAAGCGCCAGGCGAGGCGCAAGGGATCGCGTCGCTCGAGCTCGGCGAGCAGCGCTTCCTCGAGCTCGGCCGCGGTCGGGGGCATCGCCGAGACCCGGGGATCTGCCGCGGCGAACGGCCCGACCGCGACCTCCCCTTCGCCTCCGGCTCGCCCGCGACGGACGCGCGCGACCAGCGGGTCGGGCGCGAGCCAACGAGCCGCCAGCCGCTCGAAGGCCGCGTAGAGGCTGCGTTCCGGCGCCGCGTAGCGCGCCGCGCCCGCCGGCTCGAACCCTTCGACCGCGGTCGCGGTCGCCGGGAGCCGGATCGCCAGGCGCGCCGGCAGCGGGTCGTAGACTCGGCGGACGACCTCGTCGGCCGTTTCCTCTTCGCCGGGGCGCGGCCGCAACACCCCGAAGGCCGCCTCGCTCGCATCGACGAGCGCCCGCGCGAGACGCGCATCCGCGGCCCCGAGCTCGCTTCCCTGGTCGCTGGAGGGGAGGTCCAGTCCCGCGGCCCAGAGCTCGGCTGAGAGCTCGGGGTGCACGCGTGCCCGCTCGGCGAGCGCCCAGGCCGCCTGGAAATACTCTTCGAGCTGCGCGCTCCAGAGATCGATCTCGGCGCGCGCCCGCTCCCGGTCGCGTCGGCTCGCCTCGCCGCCGCCGAGCGGCAGCAGCACCAGTTCAGCCTCGCGTTCCTGGCGGCCGACCTCGACCGTGACGGCCGCCGAGCCGAGCACGCGGAACGCCTGCTCCGCGCTCTCGCAGTGCATCCAGCGACGGAACTCGACGAGCTCCCCCTCGTCGCGCAGCCAGCCGCCTCCCTGGCGCGGGCAGCCATCGAGGTCGAAGCGGGCCAGCCAAGGGTCGGAGCCGTCCTCCAGATCGCGCGCCTTGCGCTCGAGACGTCGCCGGAGCGCCGCCTCGCCCTCCTCTTCGTAGCGGCTCGGCGGGTCGAGCTCGACCACCAGGATCGCACGCGCCGAACCATCGTCGAGCAGCTCGACCTCCAGCCGCTCCCGCACCGGCGCATCCCAACAGCCGGCGGCGAGCAGCGCGGCGAGCGCGGCCGACGCGAGTCGAAGCTCCGGACGAGAGAGAGTCACCTCGTGGCGATCCTGACGCACCCCTCTGCGCCGAGCAACCGCTGGACAGACCAAGGCCGGCGCGCGCCGATTGAGATAGAAAGGGTCGCATGTCCCCCCCTGCCAGACGCTCCCCGCTCGACCTCGGGACCCAGGCCCCGCGCGAGCCGTTCCGACTCCGGCTCACTCTCGCCCTGGCGCTGCTCGCGGCCGCGACACCGGAGGCCGCCTCGCGCGCCGAGACGCCGCCTGGCGTCGCGCCCGGGCCGCGGATGCTGCTGGTCTCGATCGACGGACTCGCGCCGGCCGACCACCTCGATCCTGCCGCTCTCGGAGTGGAGCTTGCGAACCTGGTGGCGCTCGCGCGCCGCGGCGCGTACGCGAGCGGTGTCTCCGGCGTGCTGCCGACGGTCACCTACCCGGTGCACACGACGCTCGTCACCGGCCTTCCGCCGCGCCTGCACGGCATCCTCGGCAATCGGATCTTCGACCCGCTCGGCCGTTCGAACGAGGCCTGGCACTGGTACGCGCGCGAGCTGCGGGTGCCCGCGCTGCACTCCGCAGCCTACGCAGCCGGGCTGCTGGTCGGGTCGATCGGCTGGCCGGTCACCGTCGGCGCCGAGCTCGACGCGCTGGTGCCCGAGATCTGGCGCAGCGGCTCCGACCACCCGGCCGATCTCGAGCTGCTGCGCGCGCTCTCCTCTCACGGCTTGCTCGACGAGGTCGAGCAGCGGCTCGGCCGGCCGATCTCCTACCCGCCGAGCGACGCCGACCGCACCGAGGTGGCGCTCCACGTCCTGCGCACCCGCAAGCCCCACCTGCTCCTGCTCCACCTCGCCGACTACGACCGCTTCCAGCACCGCGAAGGCATCGGCTCGGAGGCGAGCCGCGCCGCGCTCGAGAGCAGCGACCGCGAGCTCGGACGCCTGCTCGACGCGCTCGTCGAGCTCGGCCTCGACCACGAGACGCTCCTGGTCGTCGTCTCCGACCACGGCTTCCTGCCGGTCGAGCGCGAGTTGCGCCCCAACACGCTCCTGCGCGAGGCAGGGCTCGTCGAGACCGACGCTCGCGGGCGCGTGACGAGATGGAAAGCGCTATTCGAGGCGCAGGCGGGCACGGCGCTGCTGCGGCTCGCCGACCCGGCCGACCGCGAGACCCTCGAACGGGTGCGCGTGCTCCTCGAAGCGCGCGCCGCCGATCCGGACTCCGGCCTGCGCGCCGTCCTCTCGGCGCCCGAGGTCGGCGCGCTCGGCGGCGACCCCGAGGCGACGCCGCTCGCGCTCGATGCGCGCGCCGGCTTCACCTTCGCCAACGCCGCTCGCGGCGACTGGAGTGCCCCGACGAGCGATCGCGCCACGCACGGCCATGCCCCGGTCCGGCCCGAGATGGAGGCGGCGCTGATCGTCGCCGGGCCCGGGCTCGCGCAGACCGGAAACCTCGGCACCGTGCCGATGACCCGCATCGGCCCGACCCTCGCCCGCTACCTCGGCGTCGAGCTCGACCCGCGCGCCGCCGCGCCGATGGACTGGCTGCTGCCCGTCTCCCCCGAACGCGCGCCCGCGCCTTAGCGCTTCGCGGGCGGCGTCTCGCGCGAGCAGGCCACCGAGAAGGCCGTCTTTTCTCAGGAGGTTCGGCTGGCCCTGTGGCGCCTCTCGGGAGGCGTTCTGCCTGGGCAAGCCGTCGAGGAAGCGGGCAGTTAGGGGGAATCCCAGCGGGTGCTGCGGCGCTTCGCGCGAGGCGTTCCACCCGGGCAGGCCGTCGAGGAAACGGGCATCTATGAGGCATCCCAGCCAGCGCTGCGGCGCTTCGCGATGAGCGGCTCGATCGGGCCGGCCGCGGCGATTCGTGCGGATTGACGGAGTGCCGAGCGCGCGCCGAGGCGCCTCGGGCAAGCCGCACTCCACGCACCGTCACCCCATCGTAGGAGCTTTCGCATCGGCAGGTGGGCCGCCCCCCGGGCTGCGGCGCTGGCAGAGCTCCGGAGACTTGCTCTTGCCTTTTTATTTTAGTTTTTACTAAAGTGATCTCGTGGTTGATCCCATTGCGGCGCTCGCCGCGCCGCGCCGGCGCGAGATCCTGCGGCTGGTCTGGCGCGAGGAGCGCGCGGCCGGAGAGATCCACCGCGAGCTCGGCGACGTCACTTTCGGCGCCGTCTCGCAGCAGCTCCGGCAGCTCGAGCACGCCGGCCTGGTCGCCGTGCGTGCCGACGGACGGCGGCGTCTCTACCGGGCGCGCCCCGAGGCGCTCGGGCCGGTCGGCGAGGCGCTCGCAGCGATCTGGGACGACGCGCTCTACCGCCTGAAGATCCGGGCCGAGCTCGAGAGCTCGCGGCGCGGCCCGCGCCGGCGGCCGACCTCCGCGAAAGGAAGGCGACGATGACCCCTACCGCTCTGCCCGCTCTCCCCCACGCCCTCGACCGCACGGTGCTCATCCATGCGCCGCGCGAGGGGGTCTTCCGCTACTTCACCGACTCGCGCCGCTTCGCGGCCTGGTGGGGGGGCGGCTCGACGATCGACCCGCGCCCGGGGGGCGCCGTGCGGATCCGCTATCCGAACGGCGTCGAGGCCGCGGGCCAGATCCTCGAGATCGAAGCCCCCGAGCGGATCGTCTTCACCTACGGCTACGCCTCCGGGCAGCCGATCCCGCCCGGCGCCTCGCGCGTCACCGTCGCGCTGTTCGAGGAGAGCGACGGCACGCGGCTCGAGCTGCGCCACGAGTTCGCCGAGGCGTCGGTGCGCGACCAGCACGTCGGCGGCTGGCGGTATCAGCTCGCGGTCTTCGCCAACGTCGCGGCGGACGAGGCGCACGGCGGCGCGACGATGCGGATCGACCGCTGGCTCGCGACCTGGTCGGAACCCGACGCCGCCCGGCGCGCCGCAGCGCTGCGGGAGGTCGCGGCCGACGACGTCCTCTTCCACGACCGCCACGGGTGTGTCGCCGGGCGCGGCGAGCTCGAGGCCCACCTCGTCGCGGTCGCGCAGTTCTTCCCCGGCGTCCGGCTCGAACGCGCCGGCGAGGTGCGCCACTGTCAAGGGGAGGCGCTCGCCGACTGGGTGGCGCGCGCCGTCGACGGCGCCGAGCGGGGGCGCGGGACCAACCTGTATCGCTTCGCCCCCGACGGCCGGATCGTCGCGGTCACCGGTTTCTGGACGGCCTAGAATCGCGGGCGGTGGAGGTTCGCATCGACAAGTGGCTGCACGTCGCCCGCGTCTTCAAGACGCGCAGCCTCGCCAGCCGCGCCTGCCAGCTCTCGCGCGTCCGCGTCAACGGCGCCGCGGTCAAGCCCCACCGGCTGCTGGCGGTCGGCGACCGGGTCGAGGCCGAGGTCACGGCCGACTGGACCCGCGTGCTGGTGGTGCGCGAGCTCGCCGACCGGACGCTGCCGAAAGCCGAGGTCCCCCGCCTCTTCGAGGACCTCTCGCCCCCTCGCCCCGCCGCGGATCCGCTGCAGCGGTTGATGCGGCGGCCGCCGGTCGCCCGCGAGCGCGGTGCCGGCCGCCCGACCAAGAAGCAGCGCAGGGAGATCGAGTCGTTCGAGTCGTTCGATCCGGGCGCCGACGAGGACTGAGGCGCTCCACTGGCCTCAGCCGCCGTCCGCCGCCTCGCCGGCTCGCTCCTCCCGCAGCACCCGGAGCACACGCTCGCCGTAGCGCTCGAGCTTCTTCTCGCCGATGCCGGGCAGGCCGGCGAGCTCACCGAGCGTCGCGGGCGCCTCGGCCGCGATGGCCTCGAGCGTCGCGTCGTGGAAGATCACGTAGGGGGGCACGCCCTGCTCTCCCGCGAGCTCCCGCCGGAGCTCGCGCAGCCGCTCGAAGCGCGCCGCGGCGCCGGCGACCGCCAGAAGTGCCGGCCGCTCCTTCTCCCCCTTGCGCTGCCGCTTGCGTCCGCCCTCCGCGCGGCGCAGCTCGCGCAGCCGGACGCTCGCCTCGCCGCGCAAGACCGGCCGCGCCTCGGGGGTGAGCGCGAGCGTGCCGTAGCCCTCCTCGTCGGCGGCGAGCAGCCCGCGCGCGGCGAGCTGGCGGAAGATGCCCCGCCACTCGATCGCGCTGTGCTCGCCGCCGACGCCGAAGACGCTCAGCCGGTCGTGCCCGCGCTCCCGGATCCGATCGGTCGCCTCGCCGCGCAGGACGTCGATGACGTAGCCGGCGCCGAAGCGCTGGCCGGTGCGGAAGACCGCCGAGAGCGCCTTCTGCGCCTCGACCGTGGCGTCCCAGGTCGCCGGCGGCGCCAGGCAGTTGTCGCAGGCGCCGCAGCTGCCCGGCGGCTCCTCGCCGAAGTAGCGCAGCAGCACCTGGCGGCGGCACCCCGCCGTCTCGCAGTAGGCGACGATCGCCTCGAGCTTGGCGCGCTCGACCCGCTTGCGCGCCTCGTCGGCCTCCGAGCGGGCGATCCGGCTGCGGGCGAGCACCAGATCCTGCAGGCCCCAGGCGAGCCAGGAGTCGGCCGGCTCGCCGTCGCGGCCCCCGCGTCCCGATTCCTGGTAGAAGGCCTCGAGGCTCTCGGGCAGGTCGAGGTGGGCGACGAAGCGGACGTCCGGCTTGTCGATCCCCATGCCGAAAGCGACCGTCGCGACCACGACCACCCCCTCGCCCGCGCGGAAGCGGTCCTGGTGGCGCCGCCGCGTCTCGGCGTCGAGGCCGGCGTGGTAGGGGATCGCGTCCACGCCGTGCGCGGCGAGCGACGCCGCCGTGGTCTCGACGCCGGCGCGCGTCCTGCGGTAGACGATGCCGCTCTCCCCCGGGTGCTCCCGCCGGAGGAAGGCGAGCAGCTGGCCGCTCCCCGTCTCGCGGTCGACCACCCGATAGCGCAGATTCGGCCGGTCGAAGCCCGCCACCAGTGTCGCCGCGCCCGGGGCGAGGAGACGCTCGACGATCTCGCGCCGGGTGGGCGGATCGGCCGTCGCGGTGAGCGCCAGGCGCGGCACCGCGGGCCAGCGATCGCGCAGCAGCGCGAGCTCGAGGTACTCCGGCCGGAAATCGTGCCCCCACTGGGCGACACAGTGCGCCTCGTCGATGGCGAAGAGCGCGAGCGGCGTCGACTCGAGCAGTGCAAGAAACCGCTCGGTCACCAGGCGCTCGGGGGCGACGTAGAGCAGATCGAGCTCGGCCCGCCGGAAGCGCTCCTCGACCGCGCGGGCCTCGCCGGCGTCGAGCGACGAGTTGAGGTAGGCGGCGGCGACACCGCTCGCGGCGAGCGCGGCGACCTGGTCGCGCATCAGCGAGATGAGCGGCGAGACCACCACGCACGCCCCGGGCAGATAGAGCGCGGGCAGTTGATAGCAGAGCGACTTGCCCGACCCGGTCGGCATCACCACCAGGGCGTCGCGCCCCGCTTCGACGGCGGCGATCGCCTCGCGCTGGAGGCCGCGGAAGGCGTCGTAGCCGAAGACCCGTCGGAGCGCCTCGAGCGCGCGATCGGTCACGATCGGGCTCTCTATCACAGCGGCTGGGGCGTCCATGATCCAACCGAGTCGGGATCCGGCCCCGGCAACTGTCACTGGTAGCATCCCGCTCGTGAAGCGAGTCGATTTCTTCTACTTCCGCCCCTCCTGAGACAGCTGCCAGAGCACCCGGGCGGTGCTCGCGCAGCGGGGCGCCACCGTGGCCCACGAACGCTCGGCGCGCGCCGAGCCGCTCGACGAGAGGGCCGTCGCAGACCTGCTCGGCCGGGTGACCACCGTCTGGATCGCCCGCGGGCGCTCGGTCGAGGAGCGCCCCGCCGCCTCGGTCACCCCCGACGATCTCAGGGGCCCGACCGGCGGCTTCCGCGCGCCGATCCTGCGCCGTGGCAAGCGCCTCCTCGTCGGCCTCCACCGCGACTCCCTGACCCGCCTCCTCGCCCACTGACCCTCGAGCCGGGGACACGTACCGGGGACACACACCGGGGACACAGATCGGGGA
>WYBK01000106.1 GCA_011525905.1 Acidobacteriota bacterium | reverse complement strand
TCGTCCACCACACCGCGATCCTCGCGGAGGGCTACCGCAGCCTGAACGAGGGGGACCGCGTCTCCTTCGAGGTGGTGCAGGGCCAGAAGGGCCTGCAGGCGCGCAACGTCGTCCGCATCTAGAAGCCACCCTTTTCGGTTCGAATCCCAAATCCCCGCCCCGCCGGCCCCGCGCCGGCGGGGCGTTTTGTTTGATCGCTCAGTCGGTCGGGTAGGGGACGAGCGCTTCGCCATCGCCGCCCGGCGCACCAGATTGGATCCGCTCTGGACCGGCGGGCGATCCGGGCGGGCTCTCGAGCAGGATTTCGAATCGTTGGCTCTCGGACCCGTCCGGTACCGGGAGGCGAAGCGGGGCGGAGAGCGGCCGGTAGCCGGCAGCGAAGGCGCGCAGCTCGATCGTTCCAGTCCGCAAGGGAGGGAGCTCGGCCTCGCCGTTGTCGTCGGTCACGATCGCCTGCGCGACGGCTCGTACGACGCGTCGCTCCGGCCTGCTGCCGCGCTCGCCGGGCGATTCGACCAGGCTGTCGTAGCGGTTCGAGAAGGCGACCGTGGCCCCCGCGATCCCCTCCCGGCTCCGGGCATCCAGCACTCGAACTCGGTTCTCCACGTCCTGGAGGTCGAAGTCGAGCTCCAGCTCGCCGCTCAGCGGCCGCAGGAAGAAGTCCGTCCAGGGCGCTGCGCTCGAGCCTCTCGCGAAGATCGAGATCTGCCCGAGGGGTTCGAGCGCTCTCGCCTCGTATCGACCATCGATACCAGATTCCGCCGAGAGGGGAGCGCCGTCGACCGTCCAGAGCTGGAGGCTCGCCGGCCGGGGCTCGCCGCCGACTCGGAGGGTCCCTCGCACGACCGTGATGGAGGGCTCGAGCCGGAGGTATCCGTCCTCTCCGGAGGCGAGGTTCACCGCTTCACGCATGGGTCCGAAGCGGCTGACGAGCTCGACCCAGAGGCGAGTCGGCGGCAGGCCCACGATCCGTCCACGGACCCGGCCCGGGCGCCAGCGTTCGGTCGCGACGGTGCGCCCGGTGTTTCCAGAGCGGATCACCAACTCGACCGGGTCGGCTCGCAGCTCGCTCGGGAGGGCCAGCTCCAGGACGAGAGAGGGGCGTTCATCGAGCTTTCCGTCCGCTGTTGCGACTTGCCTCGAAGCGAGCTCGAGGGTGCGGTCGAGGTAGCGGCCCCGCCAGGTCGCTTCGATCTCCGTCAGACCCGGGGCGAGGTCGTACCAGAAGGCGTAGAAGCTGTCCGCGGCGTGAGCGGTCGCGTCGGGCGGGATGGCCTCGTCGCCCTGCCAGACGGTGATCCGTTCGTCGTACTCGTCGACGGCGTCCGCGCCCCCTTCGCCGCGCTCGGCACGGAGCACCAGATGCGCACCGATCGCCGGCCGCTCGAGCTCGAGCTCGGCCGTCGCGCCACCGTGCAGCGATCGTGGGCGACTGAGCGCCTGCAGCTCGCCTCTCTCCGCGTCCCAGAGCGCGGCAACCACGTCACCGGCGGGCATGTTCGTGCCCTTCGCCGCTCGGTCGAGCCCGATCCAGCGAATCAACTCGTGGCGGGTGGCGCCCGCCTCGCCGTACCGCCCGAGCTTCAGGAGCGCGACGCGCCTCTTGGGCCCAAGAGCCGCTGCGGACTTGGATCCCGAGACCGTCACGGTGCCGGCGGAGGTCGTCGGGGCGACGCCGACCAGCGCCATGTCGGAAGGCAGCTCGCCCACCATCGGCAGACGCGCGGCGAAGGGCGTGATGAGCCCTTCGCCCTCGATCCAGAAGCGGTATCGCCCCGGCGGAGGTCGGAAGTAGACGCCGACCGGGAAGGTCAGCTCCTCGCCGCTTCCACGGTCCCGGACGAGCGTGGCCACCAGGCCGTCGGGGGGCAGGAACGAGCCCGCCGCATCGCGATGCACGACCACGACGTCGGCCTCTCCCAGCCTTTCTCCGGGCGCGAGTCCCGCTTGCCACGACCCTTGGGCCTCGCCCTCCGCGGGTGAGCGCCAACCGAGGAAGGCCAGCAGGAGGACGCTCAGGGTCGCTGCCCCGAGCGAGGTCGGCGGTAAACCAGGCCGGAGGCGAGCGAGGAGCCTCGACAAGTTGGCCTCCAGAGAAGGGGCTCGAAGATCGGCCGGCGGAGGCTGAAGAGGAGTGGAGTTTGCTGAAGCGACCGCCGGGCGCGACTCCCCAGCCGCTCTCAGCCTACGATTCGGAGGCCGCGAGCGTCCAGGCCGCTCGACGCCTCGCGGGCCTCTCGGTTCCAGCGACCCGCTTGACTCGTTCCGAGCTTGCCCGGAGGTCGGAGATTCGCTCGGGGCCAACCTCCGAGCCCGAAAGGCGGTCCGTCAGCCTTCGCGAGAGGGCCTGTCGCCGGCGAAGTGAGGCGAGTGCTGCGCGGGCTGGGTGGCGAGGCGACGCAGGGCGGTGCGTTCCTGGCGGCGGAACCGGGGGCCCAGGAGCTTGCGGCGCGAGGCGTCAGGCGCTCGCGGCGCTAGGCGTCGGCGGCGATTGCGAAAGCGCATCGCCAGGCGACGGATCGGAGGGGTCGGCTGCGGTAGGCTTGCGGGCCGGGGGCCCCGGAAGAAGAGGTGCGCGAGGCGGTGCGAGAGCGCTCCGACGAGACGCTCGCGGAGGAGGCGCGGAACGGCTCCCAAGAGGCGTTCCGGGAGCTCGTGGAGCGGTTCGAGCGCCCGGTCTTCGGCCTGATCGTGCGGATCGTGCGGCGGGCCGAAGAGGCCGAGGACCTCGCCCAGGAGACCTTCCTCAAGGCCCACCGGGCGCTCGCCCGGTTCGACCCGTCGCGCAAGTTCTCGAGCTGGCTGTTCAAGATCGCGCACAACACGGCGCTCGACGCGCTGCGCCGCGCGGGGGAGACGACGCTCTCGCTCGACGCCCCGCCGCGCGACGGCGACGAGGCGCCCGAGCCGCCGGCCGACCCCTCGGCCGAGGACCCCTTCGCGCGGGCGGCCGGGCGCGACCTGGGCCGGGCGCTGGAGGCGGCCATCCATCGCCTGCGGCCCGAGTACCGGGAGGTGCTCCTGCTGCGCTTCGTCGAGGAGCTCTCCTACGAGGAGATCGCCGAAGTGACCTCGGCGCCGCTGGGAACCGTCAAGATCCACATCTACCGGGCGCGGCGCGACCTCGCCCGGGCCATGAGCGAGCTCGGCTGGGATCCCGCCGAGCTCGGCGGAAGGGAGCGGCGATGACGAAACCGGCGCCCGCGGGGCGCGTAGGGCGAGGCGAAGGAAGAGTGCGATGAGAGCCCCCGACCCCGACGCCTGGACCCGCTACCTGGAAGCCGACCTTGCCGGCCGGCCCGAGGAGGCGGAGCGCGCCCTGGTCGAGGCGCTGCGCGCCCTGCCGCGGCCCGAGCCCCGGCCCGGATTCGCCGCGCGCGTGCTGGCGCGGGTGGAGCCCCCCTCCTGGTTCGCGCGCTCCGGCGTGCGGGCGGCCCTGGCGGCCGCGGCGGTGCTCGCTGCCCTGTCGCTCGCCGTCGTGCCCGCCGCGGCCGCGCCGATCGTCGGCCTGGTCGGCCCGGGCGGGCTGCTCCACCTGTTCGCCGACGGCTTCACCGGCCTCGCCCTCCGTCTCGGCTCCGGCCTCGACCTCTGGCGCACCCTGGCCACGATCGCCGACGCGCTCGCCGCGGCGGCGCTGCGGCCGCCGGTCGCCCTCCTGCTGCTGTCCCAGCTCGCGCTCGCGGCGCTCGCGCTCGATCGCCTGGCCGCGCTCGCCCGTTCCCGAAGGAGTACCCCTCATGGGATCCACTGACACCCGTTTCCACTTCGCTGCCCCGGGCGCACTCCTGGCGGCGCTCTGGCTCTCGACGGCCTTCGCCGTCGCCCTCTCTCCGCCGTCGTTCGGCGCCGAGACTGCGGCCGCGAGCGTGGCCGAGGCCGAGTCCGACCTCGGCGAGCGCGCGCTCGCCCGCTTCCGCGCCGACGCCCTGCGCGACGGCGTCCTGCTGCGTCCGCTCCAGGAGAGCTCGGCGCTGCGCTCGATCGAGCTGGTCGACGACGGCGAGGTGCTGGTCAACGGCAAGGAGTTCGCGCAGGAGGAGCTCGAGGCCTTCCTGGGCGCCGACGGCGCCCTGGTCGCCGCGCTCGCCCGCATGGACGCCGTCGACCGCCGCCTCGCGCTCGGCCTGCCCGCCGGCGAGTCGCGTCTGCGGGCCGCGGAGGGGGAGGAAGAAGTCACCGTCGAGGTCGGCTCCGGCGCGCCGCGCGTCCGGGTCCGCGCCTCGCGCGAGGACCGGGTCTCGGTCGGCAGCTCGATCCGGCTCGAGCCCGGCGAGACGGCGCGCGACGTCGTCTGCATCGGCTGCTCGGTCGAGCTGCTCGGCGAGGCCTTCGGCGATGCGGTGGCGATCGGCGGCCACCTCGACGTCCAGGGGATCGTCCACGGCAACGCGGCGGCGATCGGCGGCGGGCTCGAAGTCGGCGAGGAGGGACAGGTCCTGGGCGACGGCGTCTCGGTCGGCGGCTCGGTCGACGTCGCTCCGGGGGGGCAGATCCTCGGCCAGCGCTCCGCGGTCGGGTTTGGCCCCGGCTGGTTCGGCGACTGGGACGGCGACTGGGGTTGGGCTCCTTTCGGGGTCTTCTCGAACCTGCCCGGCATCTTCTGGGCGATCTTCCGCGTCGGCCTGCTCGCCCTGCTGGTCGGGCTCTGCCTGCTGGTCGCGCGCCCGTCGGTCGAGGCGGCGGGGCGGCGGATCGAAGGGGAGCCCTGGAAGGCGCTATTCGCCGGCTTGCTCACCCAGCTCCTCTTCTTCCCGGTGCTGGTGATCGTCACCCTGGTGCTCGCCGTCTCGATCATCGGCATCCCGCTGCTGGTGCTCGTGCCGGTCGCCATCCTGGTGCTCATCTTCGGCGCGCTGGTCGGCTTTTCGGCGGTGGCCTCGGTCGTCGGGCGCGCGGTCGAGCGGCGCTTCGGCGCCCGGCTCGCCGGCCCCTTCCTGGTGGCCGTGGTCGGCGTCGTGGCGATCCAGGCGATCTCGTTGATCGGCCGCCTGCTCGGCCTGCCCGGCGGCGTCCTCGGCTTCATCGGCCTGACGGTGCTCGCGCTCGGCTTCTGCGTGAAGTACGTCGCCTGGACGCTCGGCTTGGGGGCGATGACCCTGGTCGCGCTCGGCCGCGACTGGCGCCAGCCGCCGCCGGCGGCCGCCCGCGTGGAGCGGGAACCGGCGCCGTCGGCCGCGCCGAGCGACGACGAAGCGCGCACCGAGCCGCCGCCGTCCGCTCCCGAGTGACGAAGCGAGCCTCGCGGGCTTGACCGGAGTGCTCGCGGCGGGTTAGAACCCGCAGCGAGCACTCCTTTCGATGCGAGCAGGTGACACTCCGCGCGACGCGCCGGCTCGGCCGGAACGCGACGGCGGCGCGGCGACCGCCGCGCAGGCCGCGCTGATCGTTCTCGGCACGGCCCTCGGCTTCAAGCTGCTCTCCGACTTCTCGTCCAATTTCGCCGAGATCTGGGGCGCCTCCTATCTCTTTCCGCCCGCGGGACTGGCGCTCGCGGCGGGTGCGGCCTGGGGAGCCTGGGGAGTGCTGGGCGTCGTCGGCGGCGTCTTCCTCTCCCCCTGGGGAGCCGCGACCACTCCGGCGACGCTGGCGCTGTTCGCCCTGGTCAACGGGCTCGCCGCCGCGCTGCCCGCCTGGAAGCTGCGGAACCCGCACGGCCGGACAGCGCGGCGGCTTCTCCGGGTCGGTCTCTGGGGCATCGCGCTCAACAACCTCGCCTCGGCGGTCGCCGGCACGGCTGCGCTCGCCGGCCTCGGCCGCCTGCCGGAGGGCCTCGCGCCGCTCGCCAACAATCTGATCTCCTGGTGGATCGGCGACGCCGTCGCCGGCCTCGTTCTCGGCCTGCCGCTGCTGCTGATGTTCGCTCCCGGGGTCCTGCTCGACGACGACTTCGCGCGGCTCGAGCGGGAGTGGCGCGGCGATCCCCGCCGGCTCTTCCAGGTCGTCGCGGTGCTGATCCTGGCGCTCGCGGTCTACTGGCTGCTCGGCTGGCTCAACTGGAGCCACTCGCAGTGGGGGACGGTGGTGCTGGTGGCGCCGATCGCGCTCGCGGCCCTGCAAGGGGGGCTAGGCGCGGCGATCTGGACCTCGCTGCCGGTCAGCCTCGCCTACTTCGGTCTGGCCATCCTGCCGCAACTGCTCGATTCGGCGCGGCCGCCGCGCGACGTGGTGGCGCCGGCCTACGCCGTGATGGTCTTCTTCAGCGCCTTCGGCATCCTCGGCGGCTACCAGGCGGGACGCAACCGCCAGCTGCTCGACCGGGTGCGCAGCCAGCAGCGCCAGCTCGAGCGCGACTTCGAACGCACCGTGCGCTCGCTGGCCGCGGCGATCGAGGCGAAGGACCGCACGACGGTCGGCCACGTCCAGCGGGTCGCCGACCTCGCGATCCGGGTGGGGGAGGAGCTCGGGTTGGACGACGTCGAGCTGACGCGCCTGCGCTACGCCGCGTTGCTGCACGACGTCGGCAAGATCGGCGTCCCCGAGGCCGTGCTCAACAAGCCGGGGCCGCTCGAGCCGCACGAGACCGAGGTGATGCAGGAGCACGTCTCGATCGGCCTGCGCATCCTCGGCTCGATCGACGTGCTGCGCGACGTGCTGCCGCTGGTCGAGTACCACCAGGAACGGTGGGACGGCAAGCGCGCCGGCGTGCGCTACCCGGGCTACTTCGGCCTGTCCGGCGAGGCGATCCCGCTCGGCGCTCGCGTTCTTTCGGTGGTCGACGCCTTCGACGCGATGACCAACGACCGCCCCTACCGGCGCGCCCACGACGTCGAGACCGCCCTCGGCGAGCTCGAGCGCGAGGCGGGAGCGCAGTTCGATCCGCGGGTGGTCGAGGTGCTGTGCGTGATCGTCCGGCGGGAGGGGCCGCGGCCGGTGTCGCGCCGCTACCGCTCGGAGTCGAGCTCGGCCGAGGCGATCCGACTCGGCGCGACCGGCGTCGCGGAGAACCTCGGCACGGGCTGAGCGTCGTCGTAGACTCCGGCTCCCATGGCCGGAGCCCGCCCCGAGACCCCCGCCGCGCGCGCCGAGCGGCTGCGCGCGGAGATCCGGCGGCACGAGGATCTCTACTACCGGCTGGGCCAGCCCGAGATCTCGGACCGGGAGTTCGACGCCCTGATGCGCGAGCTCGTCGACCTCGAGACGGCGCACCCGCAGCTGCGCACCCCGGACAGCCCGACCCAGCGGGTCGGCGACGTGCCGGTCGAGGGCTTCGCCCAGGTCGTCCACGAGCCGCCGATGCAGTCGCTCGACAACACCTACTCGCTCGACGAGGTGCGCGAGTGGGTCGAACGGCTGCGCCGGCTGGAGCCCGACGCCGAGCTCGCCTTCGTCGCCGAGCTCAAGGTCGACGGCGTGTCGATCTCGCTGCTCTACGAGGAGGGCTTGCTGGCGCGCGGCGCGACGCGCGGCAACGGGCTGGTCGGAGACGACGTCACCGCCAACCTGCGCACCGTGCGCGCGCTGCCGCTCCGCCTGGCGGCCGGGGCGCCGCGGCGCCTGCTGGTGCGCGGCGAGGTCTATCTGCCGCGCTCGGCCTTCCGGCGGATCAACGAGGAGCGGGAGGCCGCGGGCGAGCCGCTGTTCGTCAACCCGCGCAACGCCACGGCCGGCACGATCCGCATGCTCGACAGCCGGGTGGTGGCGTCGCGGCGGCTGGCGGCGACGCTCTACCAGGTCGCCGACGGCGCCGCCGGCCTCGCCAGCCACGCCGAGACGCTCGCCGCGCTCGCGGCCTGGGGCTTTCCGGTCCAGGAGGGGTGGCGGCGCTGCGCCGACCTCGAGCAGGTCGCGGCGTTCGTCGAGGAGTGGCGCGAGCGTCGGCGCGACCTCGACTTCGAGACCGACGGCGTGGTGGTCAAGGTCGACGACCTCGAGCTGCGGGCGCGGCTCGGCTCGACCGCCAAGGCGCCCCGCTGGGCCGTCGCCTTCAAGTACGAGCCCGAGCGCGTGGAGACCCGGGTGCGGGGCATCCGGGTGCAGGTCGGGCGCACCGGCGTGCTGACGCCGGTCGCCGAGCTCGAGCCGGTCTTCGTCGCCGGCACCACGGTGCAACGCGCCACGCTGCACAACTACGAGGACCTGGCGCGCAAGGACGTGCGCGTCGGCGACACCGTCTGCGTCGAGAAGGGGGGCGACGTCATCCCCAAGGTGGTCGAGGTCGTGCTGGCGCGCCGCCCCGCAAACGCGCGGCCCTTCGAGCTGCCCGAGCGCTGCCCGCGCTGCGGCGAGCCGGTCGTGCGCTACGAGGGCGAGGTGGCCTGGCGCTGCGTCAACCCGGCCTGCCCGGCGATGGTCGCCGAGTCGATCCGCCACTACGTCGGACGCAACGCCATGGACGTCGAGGGGCTGGGGGACGAGCGGATCGCCCAGCTGCTCGCCGAAGGGAGGATCGCCGACGTCCCCGATCTCTACGCCCTGGAGCGCGACGAGCTCGCCGCCCTCGACGGCTGGGGGAAGAAGAGCGCCGAGAAGCTGCTGGCGAGCCTCGAGGCGAGCAAGGGACGCGAGCTCCACCGCCTGCTCTTCGCGCTCGGCATCCGCTTCGTCGGCGAACGGGTCGCCAAGCTGCTCGCCCGGCACTTCGGCTCGCTGGCGGCGCTCGAGGTGGCGACCGAGGAGGAGCTGGTCGCCGTGCCCGAGGTCGGGCCGAAGGTGGCGGCGAGCGTGCGCGCCTTCTTCGCCGACCCGCGCCAGCGCGGCCGTCTGGCGGCGCTCGCCGCGGCCGGAGTCGCGCCTCCCGCGGTCGAGCGGGCGGCCGCTGCCGACTCCCCCTGGCGCGGCCGGACCGTGGTGCTGACCGGCACGCTCGCCACGCTCTCGCGCGAGGAGGCGACCGCCCGGCTCGAGGCGGCCGGTGCGCGGGTGGCCTCGTCGGTGTCGAAGAAGACCGACTTCGTGGTCGCCGGCGAGAAGGCGGGCAGCAAGCTCGACAAGGCGCGCGAGCTCGGCATCGAGATCCTGGACGAGGCGTCGCTGCTCGAGCGCCTCGGCCCATCCTGAGCCTTCCTGGAGATCCCCCGAAGTGAACCGATTCCGCCGCGGTCCGTTCGTCGTCATCTCGCTCGCTCTGCTCGCCGTCGGCTGCGCCGCCACCCGCGACCGGCCGGTCCCCGCCCCGCCCTC
>WYBK01000105.1 GCA_011525905.1 Acidobacteriota bacterium | reverse complement strand
TGCCTCACGGGGTCGTCGCCGACCAGTCCTCAGTGTCGCCCGTCTCGAAATCGTCGACGAAGATCGGCAGCCAGTCGACGACGAGATCGTCGAAGGCCACACGGACCGAGTCGCCCACCGGGCTCCAGGCATAGGCATAGATCTGGGTGAGGTCGCCCGGGTTGCAGCTCTCGCCCGCGACCGGCAGGTCGTCGTCGAAGCCGTTCCCTTCCGGGTCGACCAGCGCCCAGTAGGTCGCCGGCGGCTCGAAGAGGAGGATCACGTCGACCGGCGTGCCCGGGGTGAAGGAGTCGATCGGAGTGAATCCGCAACCATTGTTCAGCTGCAGCGCTCCCGCGCCGGTCGTCGAGAGCCGGACCCGGATGCCGCCCGGCCCCGAGGCGTCGAAGAAGTTGCCGACGACGGCCTCCTCGAAGGAGACCGAGAAGCGGATCGAGACGCCGAGGTCCGAGACCGCGGGAAACAGATTCCAGTAGAGCCAGGTCGCGGCGCCGGTGGGGGAGTCGAGCTCGACCGGCTTCGTCTCGAGCCCGAGCAGCTCGTCGACGACCGTGACGCTCGCCCCGGCCGGGGCGTTCATACCGTTCGGCTGCCCATAGCCTCCGATTCCCGGGGGCAGGCCGACCGTGTCGGCGCCGAAGTGGGTGCGGAAGGGAACCGAAGCCGAGTGGACCGCGCCGCCCGAGAGGGCTGCGAGGAGGAGGGTCGAGGCAACGAGGCGGGATCTGGTCGCGGCGGTCATGGCGATCTCCTGGTCGAGGGGCCGCGAGGCGAGCTCGCCGGTCACCGGGCCGGCGCCGCTCCGTGCGGCCTCCACACCCTTCCTCGCAGAACCCCGCCGTTTCGCGACAGCCCTTCGCCGATCGGGTTGGCGGCTCGGGCGGCGGCCGGGTAGACTGCTCCCAGGCCATGGCCAAGCTTCGGAAGGTCTCCCGGCGCGGGTGCGTCGAGGGACTGCTTCGACTGCGCAGTCGCCCGCGCCGTCCGAGCGCGCACCGATCGGGCGGCCGGCTGGCCGCGCTCGCGCTCCTCGTCCTGCTCGGCGCGCCGTCCGCGTCGGCCCAGGCCGACGTCCCCTGGAACCGGTATCAGCTCGAGCAGTGGATCCTCGGCCAGCGGCCGGCGACCCCCGCAGCGCTCGCGGCGGAGCTGCCGACCTGGCCGGAGTGGCCCGGCCGCTGCCACGGTCTCGACACCTACGTCGCCAACGTCGGCGCGGAGTTCCGCCGCCGCTGCGGGCCGGTGGTCGAGGAGAAGGTGGACGACGCCCGGAAAGCCTGCCTCGAGGGGTCCGCGAGCCCGATCGAGCTGCTGCGGCGCCTGCCGGGTTGCGTCGGCGACGCGGCGACCCTGCCCTTCTGGGTCAAGCAGCTCGGCACCTGCGCGCTCACCTCCTACGTCACGGCGGCCGAGATGTCGGAGCAGGATCGCGAGGACTGGATCACCCGCATCGACGGCCTGAGCGATCTCCGCTCGCTCCTCGGGCTGGGCGAGGTCCTCGACGCCGGCCGCCTCGCCGGTCTCGCCGGCCTCGGGGAGGCGCAGCGCCCGCAGAGCGTCGACGACCTGGCGAAGCTCTTCGCGGAGGCGAAGGCGCTCGGCAAGGAGCAGGTCGACCGCTACGAGCGGCTGGTCGAGGCGGTCGACGAGCTCTCGGGGCTCCGAGCCGCGCTCCTGACCGAGCCGTCGCTGCGCCGCGCCGCGATCGCCGACCTCGGCGAGGCGGCGGCGAGCGCCGTCGCCGCCTGTCGCCCCGAGCGCGCGCGCGAGCTCGCGACGGTGGCGCGCCTGGAGGCGATCCGCCACGTCCAGCATCGCCGCACGAATCTCGCGATCGCCGAGCACGCCTACCACTGCCTGGCGACGCGCGGCGGCTTCGACGGCTGGGCGATCGCGCGCCAGCGCCAGTTCCTGCGCAGCGGTCCCGACTCCGGAGTCTGGAACGACGATCCGCACCACATGGGCTCCAACGAATGGCGCGGCGAGCTGCGCCAGCTCGCCGAGGCACAGGAGCTCTTCGTCCGGCTCGACTCCGACTCCCGGCTCGGTGATGAGGCCCTCGCGGCCGCGGCGGCGCGCCGGGCCGAGCACGAGAGCCGCTGGGCGGAGGCGGCCGCGGCGGCGCGCTCCTGCCTCGCGACCTGCGGCGAGCGACGCGACGGCTGCACGCTGCCGCTCTCGACGCTCGAGCAGCACCTGCGCAATCTCGGCGCGCACGACTGCGCTCGCGAGGAGACGGCGCGGCGGCTCGACGGCTCCGGCCTGCTCGCCACCCTCGGCCGCGCGGAGGCGACGCTCGCGCAGGCCGACGCGCTGGTCGGCCGGGCGGACGCCTCGATCGACGCCGCGCTCGCGCAGTGCGACCTCGACCGGGCGCGGCGAGCGCTCGAGGAGGCGAGCGGCGAGCTCGGCGCGCTCTCGCGCCGCGCCGGCTGGGGGCCGGTCTGCGGCGCCGACCGGCTCGCGGAAGCTGCGGCGACGATCCAGGAGCGGCGACGCGCGATCGAGCTCGCGGCCGCTCGCGCGCGCGGCAGCCTCCAGGCGACGCGCGAGGCGCTGCCGGCCTGCCAGGAGGCGGAGGCCGAGGCGCACCTCTCGGAGGCCTGGGACGCGCTGCTCGCTCCCGGCTGTCCACTCGACGCGCCGGCGCTCGCCGCGGTGCGAGCCGAGACGGACGCGCTGCAAGCCGAGGTCGAGCGCAATCGGACCGCGCGGGCGGCGGAGCGCGATCGCCTCCAGGAGCGGGCGGCCCTGCTGCTCGAGCGGATCCGGACCGGGACGCAGGGCGGCGAGTCGGACGAACCCGCGAGGTGCGCGGCGCTCGGCGAGGCGCTCGCCGCGGCGGACGCCCTCGCGGCGCTCGCCGCGGACGACCGCTGCGTCGAGGGGAGTTGGGCGGCGGAGGCCGATGCGGCGCGTGCGCGCCTCGATCGCGCCTGGGAGCGGGGGCGCGCGGGTTTCGACCTCTGGATGGCCCAGGCGGAGAGCTCGCGGGACCGCTGCGACCTCGCAGGCGTCACCGCGGCGATCGACGGCATCCGAGCGGCGGGCGCCGTCTGCGGCGTCGACTCGTTCGGCGCGCTGGCGCGGCTGGAGTCGCTGCGCGCCGAGACCGAGCGGCGCCGGCGCGCGAACGACGCGACCTGCCCGGGCGCGCCGGCCGCGCCAGCGGACGAGTGGCAGGAAGGGGTGCGGGACGACGTCGTCGATCCCTGCGCCGGTCCGCGGCCCGCCTACCGCGCGGCGCTCGCGGGCGTGCTCGCCGCGGTCTCGGCGCAGAACCTCGACGGCATCTCCCACTGGCTCGGCGCGCTGCGCCCCGAGTGCCCGGGGGACGCCGAGCGGCTGCAGGGGATCCGCGATCAGGCGGTGGCCCTGGCGCGCGCCCAGGCGGAGCAGAACCGCGCCGAGATGAGCGCGGCCGTCGGCGCGGCGCGCGAACGCGAGCCCGCGCGGGCGGCCGCCTGGGCCGCCGCCGCGGGGGTGCTGCAAGGGATGCTCGCCGAGATCCAGCGCGCCGAGGCGGGCGCCCCGCTGCCGCCGCCGGCCGACACGAGCGCCCTCGGGGGCGGGGCGGGGACGGGGGCGGCCGGCCCGCCGGCCGCCGCGAACGCGCCGAGCTGCCTGGTCGAGGGGCGCGCCGACACCTCCGCGGGGAGTCGGGTCTTCTACGTCGTCGAGGCGGCGGTCAGCGCCTGCGGCCGCAGCTTCCCCTCGTTCGGGATCCGGGGTTCGAGCGGCGGCGCGCCGCTCGCCGCGCCCGGCTTCTCCGGCCCCTTTTCGACCCTCGCCGCCGCGCAAGCCGAGGTCGACCGGCGCTGCCCGATCGCGGTGCGGGCGACCGGAAGTGTCAGCTGCCTATGACGCCACGCCCACGCAGCGCAGTTCCGTGCACGGGAAGAGGAGGAGAGAGATGACCCGACATCGAGCCTGGATCGTTCTCGCGACGCTTGTCTTCGGCGCGAGCCCCGCGCTTCTCGCCAAGGAGACGAGCGCGCTCGACGCCGCCTGCGAGGCGGCGACCGCGGCGCTCGACCACCGCGGGTTCGTCGCCAAGGTCGCGCTCGGCAACATGGCCTCCTTCGTCGTCCGGCCGGACGGCTCGCCGGTCGCCGGCTTCGAGCAGAAG
>WYBK01000104.1 GCA_011525905.1 Acidobacteriota bacterium | reverse complement strand
GCCCGGTGCGCCGCGTGTCCTCGCAGGCGACCAGATCCGCCTCCCCGAGCGCCCGCGCCGCCCGCGGCGACAGGTCCTCGAGATTCCCGATCGGCGTCGAGACCAGCAGCAATCGCCCGGGCATCGGTCCGATCCTAGCCCGGGCGGTCGGGTGGGATTCGACGTCGGGAAATCGGTGGCGGGGGGGAGGTGCGAGACTTAGCCTCTGCGGCATGCTCGCCGAGAGGACGAACTCGATTCCGACCCCGACCCCGATCCCGCCCGCGACCCCGTCGCCGCCGCTGCCTCCCCGTGCCGAGATGGAGCGCGCTTCGAACGCGCGCGACGCCTCCTACGACGGCGTCTTCTTCCTGGCGGTGACGACCACCGGCATCTTCTGCCGCCCCTCCTGCCCGGCCAAGAAGCCGCGGCCGGAGAACGTCCGCTTCTTCGCCACGGCGCGCGAGGCGATGTTCTCGGGCTTCCGCGCCTGCCTGCGCTGCCGGCCGCTCGAGGTCGGCGGCGCGCCGCCGGCCTGGGCGGGCGCGCTGCTCGAGGAGCTCGAGCGCGACCCGGCGGCGCGGCTGAACGACGAGGCGCTGCGCCGCCGGGGGCTCGAGCCGGCGCGCGTGCGCCGCTTCTTCCAGAAGGAGTACGGCATGACCTTCCACGCCTTCCGGCGCGCCCGGCGCCTCGGCGGCGCGCTCGACGCGATCCGCCGGGGCGAGCGGGCCGAGGACGCCGGCTGGGACGCCGGCTTCGAGTCGGCGAGCGGCTTCCGTGCCGCCTTCGAGCGCCAGTTCGGCGGGGCGCCGGGCCGGGCCGCCGAGGCCGACTGCGTCCGCCTCGCCTGGGTCGAGAGCCCGGTCGGGCCGCTGCTCGCCGGGGCGACGGAGAAGGGGGTCGCGCTGCTCGACTTCACCGACCGGCGGGCGCTCGAGAAGCAGCTGGGGACGCTGCGCCGCCGGCTCGGCCGGCCGCTGGTGCCGGGCGAGAACGAGCACCTGGAGCGGCTGCGCGCCGAGCTCGGTGAGTACTTCGCGGGGGAGCGGCGCGACTTTTCGCTGCCGATCGACCTCGCCGGGACGCCGTTCGAGCTCGCGGTCTGGCGGGGGCTGCTCGCCATCCCCTACGGCGAGACCCGCTCCTACGAGGCGCTGGCGCTCGCGGTCGGCCGCCCGGGCGGGCAGCGGGCGGTCGGGGCGGCCAACGGACGCAACCGGATCGCCATCGTCGTGCCCTGCCACCGCGTGGTCAACAAGAGCGGCGAGCTCGGCGGCTACGGCGGTGGCCTCTGGCGCAAGCGCTTCCTGCTCGACCTCGAGCAGCGCCACTCCGGGCTGTTCGGAGGCTAGGGGCACACGCTTGCTCCGCGCCTGCCGAGCCGCCCCGCCGGCAGAACGCAGGGAATCGAGGCCGGTCCGTGAAGGGGGAAGTCCCCGAGCACGGACCGACAGGTCCGCGCGCAGGGGAGCTTCTCCCCCGATCCGGTAGAGCACGACCGCAACGGATTGCGGGCCGGCGAACCGCGAGGGCGAACGTTGGGACGGGGACACGAAGCGCAGCTTCATGTCCCCGAGCGGTTGTCGCGTACTCGACGAACCTATCCCCTCGAGCAACCTGTCCCCGATGCGTCGTCAGTCGCGGGGGATCTCGCGGTCGAGGTTGACGGCGCTGCCGGAGAGGCGGGCGATCAGCATCATGCGGCGTTTGAAGCGGTTGGCCTTCTCGAGCGCGACGATGCGCGAGACCGTGGCCTCCGGATAGCCGGCCGCGACGACCTCGTCGGGCAGGTAGCCCTGGTCGAAGAGCAGGAAGAGGATCTCGTCGGCGGTCGGATAGTCGAAGCCCAGGTCCCCTTCGTCGGTCTGTCCGGGCCAGAGGTCGGCGGTCGCGGCCTTCGAGACCACGCCGTCGGGAACTCCGAGGTGCGCCGCGAGCGCCCAGACCTGGCCCTTGTAGAGGTCGCCGATCGGGTTGAGCGACGAGGCGTTGTCGCCGAAGACGGTCGAGTAGCCGAGCAGCAGCTCGGTCTTGTTCGAGGTGCCGAGCACCAGCGTGCCGTTCTTCTTCGACTGATCGAAGAGGATGGTCATCCGCTCGCGCGCCATCTTGTTGCCGCGCCGGACGGCGTCGGCCTCCGGCTCCTCGCGGTCGAAGTAGGCGTCGATCTGCGGCGAGATGTCGATCTCGCGCAGGGCGAGGCCGCAGACCCGGGCGACCTCGCGGGCGTCGGTGCGCGACTGCTCGCTCGAGCTCCGGTAGGGGAGGTAGAAGGCGTGGACCCGCTCGCCGCCCAGAGCGCGCGCGGCGAGCGCCGCGGCGAGCGCCGAGTCGACGCCGCCGGAGAGCCCGACCACCACGCCCGTGGCGCCCGCGCCGGCGACCGCGTCGGCGACGAAGTGGGCGAGCGTCGAGGCGGCGAGCTCCGGATGGAGCGCGAGGCGCGCTCGCACCTCCTCCCGCTTCATGACGGCCCCTCGATGTCGTGCCGCTCGGCGGCGAGGATCGGCAGCCGCCAGCGCATCCGGTCGACCTCGCGCAGGTCGAGGTCGACGACCAGCAGGTCCTCCTCGAGGTAGCGGGCGCGGGCGAGCAGCTCGCCGCCGGGGCGCACGACGTGACTGCCGCCGGTGTAGAAGGTCCCCTCCTCCCAGCCGACGCGGCCGCAGTAGAGCACCCAGGCGGTGTTGAGCAACGCCGAGGCGCGGGTCAGCGACTCCCAGGCCTCCTGCGAGGCCGGCATCGGCTCCGCCCCGATCCGGCCGGGCGACGCCGAGACCACGGCGATCAGCTTGGCGCCGGCGCGCACCAGCTTCTCGGCCGGGTCGGAGTGCCAGAAGTCCTCGCAGATCAGCACGCCGAACGGGTTGCCGGCGACGCGGCAGAGATCGAGGCGGCTCCCCTCGCCGAAGAACCTCCCCTCCTGGAAGATGCCGTAGGTCGGCAGGTAGAGCTTGCGGTGGACGTGGGCCAGGCGCCCCTCCTGCAGGAGGAGCGCGCTGTTGAACAGGAAGCCGCGCTCGTCCTCCTCGACGCAGCCGACGACGACCGCCATTTCGGGCGCCGCCGCGGCCAGCCGGGCGACGGTTGGCGAGCGCGCCGGCTGGAGGGCGACGCGCGGCGTCAGGTGGAGGAGGCGATAGCCGGTGAGCGAGAGCTCGGGGAAGAGCAGCAGCTCGACCCCCTGCTCGCGCGCCCGGGCGATCCAGTCGAGGTGCCGCTCCAGGTTCTCGTCGACTTCGCCCAGTCGGGAGTCGATCTGCGCCAGGCCGACTCGGATCCGGGAGCGCCGCTCGGGCATCGCGATCACGGATGCTAGCATCCCGGCTCGCGCCGCTTCCGGCCGACCCGCGATGCCGCGGCTCCTCCCCATCCTCCTCCCGCTCCTGCTCGCGCCAGCGAGTCTGGTCTCTGGCCAATCGGCGGCGCCGGCCCTCACGCCGGTCGACCGCGTGGTCGCGCTGGTCGACGAGGAGCCGATCCTCGCCTCCGACCTCGAGCGGGTGATCGCCCTCGGGTTGGTCGCTCGCCGGCCGGGCGAGAGCGACCTCGCGGTCGAGCGGCGCGCGCTCGACCAGCTGATCGAGCTCGCGCTGCGCCAGGCCGAGCTCGGCCGCTTCGGCTACCAGCTGGTGCCGGTCGACGAGGTCGACCGGCAGCTCGAGGCGATCCGCGCCCGGTTCGCGACGTCCGAGGCATTCGCCGCCGAGCTCGAGCGGCTCGGCCTCGACGAGCAGGGGGTCCGGCAGCTGCTCGCCCGCCAGCTCGCGACCCTCGCCTTCGTCGAAGAGCGCCTCGGGCCGCGGGTCTTCGTCGGCCTCGACGACATCCGCCGCCACTACGAGGAAGCGCTGGTCCCGGAGCTCGCGGCGCGCGGGCTCGAGGCGCCGCCGATCGAGGAAGTGCGCGAGTCGATCCGCGCGCTGCTGCGCGAGCAGCGGCTCGACGAGGAGATCGCCCGTTGGACCGCCGAGCTGCGCCGCCAAGCCGACATCGTCGACCTGCTCGACGCCGGCGAGGCGTCGCTGCCGCCGGTGGTCGACGCCTGGTCGGAGCCGCTCAATCGCTGACCGGCGCGCGCGCGCCGAGCCGCGCCGCGCGCAGCACGACCGGCCAGCGCACGATCCGGGATTGGTCGGGCTCGCCCCACCGGGACGCGAGCGTGGCGACGAAGGGCGCGACCGGGTCCTCGCCGCGCGCCTTGCGGAAGCGATCGACCGCCGACCAGCTGGAGAGGAAGCCGGTGAGCCCGGCGAGCGTCCACTCCGCGCGCATCTCGAAGGGCGGCGGGTCGAGCTCGGGGAAGGGGATCCCGAGGCCGCGATACCCCTGGTCGAGCAGCTCGCGCCCGGGCGGCCAGTAGGGGCCGACGATCTCGGCGAAGAAGCGCTCGATCTCGGCGTCGAGCCAGCGCTCGCCGGTCGAGAAGAGCTGGTAGCCCCAGATCGCGAGCAGCGCGCCCGGGCGCGCGACCCGGCCGACCTCGGCGTAGAAGCGGGGCAGGTCGAGCCAGTGCACCGCCTGCGCGACCGTGACCAGGTCGACCGAGCCCGATTCGAGCCCGCTCGCCTCCCCGGGCGCCTGCCGGTAGCGAATCCGCGGGTGCGGCTCGGCGTGGGCGAGCTGCGTCGGCGAGACGTCGGTCGCCTCGACGCGCGCGAAGCGCCGCGCCAGCTCGAGCGCCGCCTGGCCGTTGCCGGTGGCGCAGTCCCAGGCGGCGGCCTGCGCGGGGGCCTCGGCCGCCAGCCAGTCGAAGAGCGCCGCCGGGTAGCGGGGACGAAACTCCGCGTAGCTCGCGGCGAGGTCGGAGAAGTGGTCCCCCGGGGCACGCGGCGAAGTCGCGTCACTCATTTCCGGAATCGTAACCGAGACGCGACCCTCCTCCCCCGAGGGGCGGGTCGCGGGCCGACGAGCCAGGGATAGGATCCTCGGCACACGAGCCGATTCGGATTTCCGTCGCGTCAGCGACGATCGCCACAAGAGGATTCGCTCATGACCCGCCGCTCGATCCTGCTCGAGGTCGCCGCTTCGCTATTCGCGCTCGCCGCTGTAGCTCCCGCGGGCGCTCAATGCGTCAATCTGGCTACACCTGGCGTGGCGGCCACCCAGGCATTCGACACGCTCGCGAGCTCGGGTAGCGGGCTCGCGTGGACCGACGGCTCGACTA
The DNA here is from genome assembly GCA_011525905.1 of Acidobacteriota bacterium. Classification (GTDB taxonomy): domain Bacteria; phylum Acidobacteriota; class Thermoanaerobaculia; order Multivoradales; family JAGPDF01; genus JACTMI01. The sequence goes on along the minus strand of WYBK01000104.1, from coordinate 13,625 downwards.
TCGCCGGGGCCTATGCGAGCGTTGCCACCTACAACGCCAGCACGGGCACTGGCACGGCCGGTGCGCTCTACAGCTTCGGCACGGCGGCGGCCGACCGAGCGCTGGGGTCGATCGGGTCCAACGCCACGGGCACCCTCTACTACGCACTCTGCTTCCTGAATGGCACCGGCGCACCCCTCGCCTCGATCGACGTCTCCTTCGCCGGCGAACAGTGGCGCAACGGCGGCAACACGACGCAGCACACCCTCTTTTTCGAGTATCAGGTAGCCAACGCCGGGGTGGTCACGGACGCCAACGTTCCGAGCACTGGCTGGACTTCCGTCCCGGGACTCGACTTTCTGGGGCCGGTCGCCAGCGCCTCGGCGAGCGCACTCGACGGTAACCAAGCCGCGAATCGCGCGGCCCTGGCGGCCAACCTGCCGCTCGCCGTGGCGAACGGCCAGGAGATCTGGTTGCGCTGGCGCGACCCGAACGACAGCGGCAACGACCATGGCCTGGCGGTCGACGACTTCTCGCTGACCCCGAACGGCGCGGGCGGCGGCGGGCCGGCGCTCTCGATCGACGACGTGGCGCACGACGAAGGCGACGCCGGGCCGACGACCTTCACCTTCACCGTTTCCCTGAGCGCGCCGGCCGGCCCGGGAGGGGTGACCTTCGACATCGGGACCGCCGACGGCACGGCGACCACGGCGGACGGCGACTACCTGACGGCGTCGCTCACCGGCCAGACGATCCTGGCCGGCAGCTCGACCTACCTCTTCGACGTCGTCGTGAACGGCGACGGCGCCGTCGAGCCGAACGAGACGTTCCTGGTCAACGTGACCAACGTCACCGGGGCGACGGTCGCCGACGGTCAGGGTCAGGGGACGATCCTGAACGACGACATCCATTTCATCCACGACGTCCAGGGCTCCGGCGCGTCCTCGCCGCTGGTCGGGATGACCGTCACGGTCGAGGGGGTCGTCGTCGGCGACTACCAGACGCAGGGGAGCGGGCAGCTGCGTGGCTTCTTCCTCGAGGAGGAGGACGCCGATCAGGACGCCGATGCGGCGACCTCGGAGGGAATCTTCGTCTTCTGCAGCTCCTGTCCGACTCCGGTGGCCGAGGGGGAGCGGGTGCGGGCGACCGGCATGGTCTCGGAGTTCTTCGGCATGACCCAGATCTCGGCGACCTCGGCGCCGTCGGTGGTCGTCGTCGAGGCGGGCAATCACCTCGGCGAGGTCACGCCGGCGGCGCTCGATCTGCCGGTCACGACCCCGACGGTCGACGAGTACTACGAGGCCCGCGAGGGGATGCGGGTGACCTTCGTCGACACGCTGACCGTGTCGGAGTACTTCCAGCTCGCGCGTTTCGGCACCGTCGAGCTCTACCAGGGAGGGCGCCCGTTCCAGTTCACCGCGACCTCGGCGCCTGGCGTGCCGGGGTTCGCGGCGCACCTCGACGCGCTCGCGCGCCGCTCGATCCTGCTCGACGACGCGGACAACGTGCAGAACGCGCCGCTCGCGCTGCCCGACGGCAGTCAGTTCGTTTACCACCCGCGGGCCAACGGCGGGCTCTCGGTCGGGACCCAGGGGCCCGACTTCTTCCGTGGTGGCGATGTCGTCTCCGGACTCACCGGCGTGCTCCACTGGTCCTTCGCCGGGGCGAGCGGCACCGACGCCTGGCGCGTCCGGCCGACCGCGGCCGACCCGGTCACCTTCACCGTCGCCAATCCACGGCCTCCCGCGCCGCCCGTCGTCGGCGGCGCGGTCCGGGCGGCGAGCTTCAACCCGCTCAACTACTTCACGACGATCGACAGCGGCGCCGCGATCTGCGGACCGGCGAACAACGTGGACTGCCGGGGCGCGGACAGCGCCGGCGAGCTCGCGCGCCAGCGCGAGCGGATGGCGACGCTGCTGTGCGGGCTCGACGCCGACGTCCTCGGTCTCGCCGAGCTGGAGAACACGGCGCCGTCGGGAGAGGCCGCGCTCGCCGATCTCACCGCCGCGGTGAACGCTCTGTGCGGCGGCGCCGATCCCTATGCGTTCGTCGTGACGGGCGGCACCCTGGGCAGCGACGTCATTCGCGTGGGCCTCCTCTATCGCTCGGCGACGCTCGCGCCCGTGGGCCCCGCGCTCGTCGACCTCGACCCGGCGCACGACCGGCCGCCGACCGCGCAGGCCTTCGACGTCGTCGACCCGGGCAATCCGGCGTTCGGCCGACGATTCAGCGCGATCGCCGTCCACTTCAAGTCGAAGGGGTGCGCCGGCGCGTCCGGCGCCGACCTCGACCAGCTCGACGGCCAGGGGTGCTTCAATGCCCGCCGCGTGGCGCAGGCGACACGCCTGCTCGCTTGGATCAACGGCAGCGTCGTTCCGGCCGCCGGCGATCCCGACGTCGTCGTGCTCGGCGACTTCAACTTCTACGCGCAGGAGGATCCGGCGGGCGTGCTGGCGGCCGGCGGCTACACCGATCTGGTCGGAGCCTTCGCCGGGCCCGGCGCCTACTCGTATCTCTTCGATGGCCAGCTCGGCCGCTTCGACTACGCCTTCGCAAGCTCCAGCCTGAGCGCCGACAGCGCAGGAGCGGGCATCTGGCACGTCGACGCCGACGAGGTGCCGCTGTTCGACTACAGCGACGAGGTGGTCGACGCCGGCGAGTCGGCGTTCGAAGAGAAGCCCGACGGCTCCGCGCTCGTACCGCCCCGGGTCGTCTTCCAGCCGGCGTCGCCCTACCGTGCCTCCGACCACGACCCGGTCCTCGCCGGCCTCTTCCGGATCGCCGACCTCTCCGTGACCAAGAGCGACGCGCCCGATCCGGTGATCGCCGGGGGGAACCTGGTCTACTCGATCACGGTGACCAATTCAGGCCCCGATCCAGCGGCGAACGTCGCCTGGAGCGACACGCTGCCGGCCGCGACGACTTTCGTTTCGCTGGTCGCGCCCGGGGGGTGGAGCTGCGGGACGCCGGCGGTCGGCGCCGGGGGCACGATCGACTGCTCGATCGCCAGCCTCGGCGTCGGCTCGGCGGCCTTCACGCTGACCGTCGAGGTCGGCGCGAGCGTCGCTCCGGGCACCGCGATCTCGAATGGCGTCACCGTGACCTCGGCGACCGCCGACGGCGACCTGGCCGACAACGACGCTCTCGCCGAAACGACCGTGCTCTCGCCCGCGACGGTCTCGGCGACCAAGTCGGTCGCCGGCGCCTTCGTCCCCGGCTCGCTGGTCAGCTACAGCGTCGTTCTCGCCAACGCCGGGCCGGCGACCCAAGCGGACAATCCGGGCGACGAGCTCGTCGACGTCTTGCCCGCGGGGCTCACCCTGGTCGGCGCCGCGGCGACTTTCGGAGTCGCCTTCGCCGACCTTCCGAACGACACCGTGACCTGGAACGGGTCGATCCCGGCGGCGGGCTCGGTGACGGTCACCATCGAGGCGACGATCGACCACGGCGTCGCGGATGGCACGGTGGTCGCGAACCAGGGGACCGCCTACTACGACGCGGACGGCGACGGCACGAACGAGTCGGCCGCGCCGACCGACGATCCGACGACGCTCGAGGTCGAGGACCCGACCGAATTCGTCGTGTCGGTCACCGCGATCCAGGAGATCCCGACGCTCGACGCCGCGGGGCTCGTGCTCCTCGCGCTGGCGCTCGCGGCCCTCGCGGCGGCGACGCTGCGGCGGCGCGCGGCGCGCTGACCCCGCCGGCGGGAGGCGTTCAGCCGGTCGTGGCGTCCCAGGCGGCGGGCGTGCCGGACTCGAAGCCGTCGGCGAACAGCATGTCGCCGCCGACCGGCAGGTCCTGGCCGGCGACGACGCCGAGCGGTGCGTAGCCGGAGTAGCCGGGGAAGACCAGGTCGATCCGCGGGTTGCCGAGGCGACGGATCAGGATCTCGGAGAGCACCCGGCGGAAGTCGGTGGTCACCTCGAGGTCGCCGTCGTTGAGCTGGTCGGGGTGGACGCCCGGCCAGTTGCCGTGCAGCCCTCCCGTCGCGCTGCCCGAGAGCACGAGGACGTTGTTGCCGTGGCCATGGTCGGTGCCGTTGTCGCCGTTCTGGGCGAAGCGGCGCCCGAACTCGCTCATTACCACCACGGTCAGCCGCGGCAGCCGGCTCGGCGCCTCGTCGAGGTCGTGCCAGAGCGCGCGCAGCCCCTGCGCCATCTCGCCGACCAGGTCGGCGTAGGTCCCGCCGGTCGTCCCCTGGTTCTCGTGGGTGTCCCAGCCGCCGAGGTCGAGCGTCGCGACTCGCAGGCCGAGGTCGAGCTTGACCAGTTGGGCGACCGTCTGCAGGTTGTCGCCGAAGAAGGTGGCGGGATAGTTCGAGCCGGGGCGTGGTGTGTAGTCGCCAGCGGCGTAGAGCTCGATGATGTCGACCGCGTCGAGCGCCTGCAGCCCCGCGGCGTGCAGCCAGGTGGCGCTCGACTCGTAGAGGTGGCGCAGGGCGACGCGCTTGGCGTTCTGCCAGGCCCAGGGGCCGGTCGAGAGCGAGAAGGTGTCGGGGCTGGTCAGGTTGACCGTCTCGTAGCTCGCCAGCAGCGACATCGGCTGCAGGCTGCCGACCGAGAGCGAGGGGAGGACGATCTCGGCCGGCAGGTTGCTCGCGGTCGCCAGGTGGCGGGTCAGCCAGCCGTTCGTGGTGCTCGAGACGCCGGGCGTGCCGAGCTCCATCCAGGCCATGGAATCGAAATGGCTGCGCTCGTTGGCGGCCATGCCGCAGGCGGTGACCACCGAGAGGTGCCCGGCCTGGTAGACGTCGTAGAGCGGCGCCATGGCGGGGTGGCAGCCGAAGTCGGTGCTTCCCGCCGGGCCGGCGAGCGAGCCGAGCGGGCGCTGGTCGGCGATCGCCGCGGCGATGCCGAGCTGCGGCCGTGCCTGCTCGTAGTGCTGCCGGTCGTTCGAGCCGCCGCCGGTCGGGATCACCAGGTTGGCGCCGTCCTGGCCGCCCCGCAGGAAGAGGACGACGAAGATCTCGTCGTTGGTCCAGGCCTCCGGCGCGGCGAAGGCGAGCGAGTTGAAGCGCGAGCCGGCGAGGCTGGCGATCGCCGCCGAGCAGCCGGCGCAGAAGCCGCGGCGGGTGAACTTGGCTGGGCTCATTTCGGGTCTCCTCGCTCCCACCGGTCAGCGCCAGAGGAACTCGGGCGACATGAACATCACGCCGACCAGGGTGCGCAGTCGGTCCTGCGTGTACTCCGGCCACTCGTTGGTCTCGAGCGGCAGGGGAAGCGTCGGGTTGTGCCCCTGGGCCATCAGCTCGACCAGCTCGTCGCGGTCGCCGGCCGGGATCGGGCGGTGGAAGACGCGCTCGATCCAGAGGTCGACGATCTGCTCGGCGGAGCGCGCCGGTGTGGCGAGCGTCGAGGCGACGATGTCGAAGAAGCGGTCCTCCCCCTGGTCGTCCGAATCGATCAGCCAGCCGCAGAGGCGCCAGAGCGAGACGCGCGGATTGGCGCTCTGCCAGGCGCCGCGCAGGTCGGGATGCCCGTTGGGCGGGTGCCAGCCGAACGGCACCTGCCCGGCGCTCTCGTAGAGCCAGCCGAAGGTGCCGTTGACCCCCTCGTCGGCGGTGAGCAGCGTGAAGGGGAAGGCGCCGCCGGCCGAGCGCAGCGCCGAGGCGGCGATCTCGAACGGCCGCTTCACCTTCGCGCCCCAGGTGTCGAGGAACTCGGTCGAGAGCAGGATGTGGCGTACGACCTGGGCGATCTGGTCGGGCGCCTGCCATAGGGCGGTGAAGAGCGCGGCGGCCGAATCGACGATCGAGGCGGGCGGGAAATCGCCGATCAGCCGGCGGCAGAGCTTGGTCGCGAGGTTGCGGCCGGTCGCCGGGTGCTGGGCCAGCAGATCGAGCGCCTCCTGGCCGTCGACCTCGGCGCTGCGTCCCCCCGGCATCGCCACCCCGAGGATCGTCTTCGGCTCGGTCGAGTGCAGCCCCGGCTCGAAGGCGTCGGCGAAGACGAAGGCACCGGTGTCGCCGCCGTCCCAGAGCCAGGAGATCCAGTCGATGTCGAGCGTCCAGGCCGTGAGCGCTCTCGCGACGTCCTCGACGTCCTCCTGGCAGTAGCCCACCGGGTTCGGCCAGCCCGGCACCTGGTCGCGCGGAACCGCGCCGTACGAAGCGGCGGCGCCCATCGTGTGCAGCTCGATCAGCTCGCGTGGGAAGTTCTCGTTGCCGTAGCCCGAGCCCCCGTCCGCGAAGTTGAGGAAGTTGTCGAGGTAGAGCTGCATCGCCGGCGCGCGGGCGACCGCCTCGAGCAGCGCGCGAAAGTTGCCGAGCGCGTGGGCCCGGACGACGTCGCGGTCGTAGTGGACCCAGAGCGGCCCCTCGAGGAAGTCGTAGGCGTAGACGTTGAAGTGGTTGTGCCAGAAGTCGACCAGCAGCTCGAACAGCTGCCGCTTCGAATGGACGGCGCGCGTCCAGGTCGCCTGGTAGGTCTCGAGCGCCGGCCGGATTCGCTCGGTCCACGGAGGATCGGCGACGTGGTGGTCCTGGTAGAGCTGGGCGAGCGACTTGCCGAGCGTCGTGAAGCCGGAGGCGGCGAGCAGCGCGTCGCAGGCGGCGTCGGGGATCGACGACGGGGCGAGTTGCTGGTCGACCCAGGCGACGAGGCGCGCGTCGTCGTCGGCGCCCAGAGCCGCGAAGGCCTCAACCTCGCCCGGCGCCGCTCCGAAGCCGGCCTTGGTCAGCACCCGCACGGCGAGCGGCGGCGGTTCGGGCGCGCCCTCCGGGCCCGCGGGGCCCCGACCGCCGCCGGGGCCGCGCATCGCGGGCGCCGCCTCGTAGAGCGCGAGGTCGGGGGGCGGCGCGAGCTCGGCGGCGAGCTGCCGGCGGCTCGGGGACCGGGACGGGCGTCGGGCGAGACCGGTCGCGGGCATCGTGCGCTCCTCGGAGGATGAACGGGAGGGAGGCTAGCGGCTTCCGACGAGGCAACGAAGTGGCGCGGGTCACAGCCCCCTTCGGCGCCCTGGCGGCCGGGTCCGGCGCGGCCTGGAGCTCCGGGTCGCCGGAGGGCTCGTGTCCCGCCCCGCCGGGGCGTGTCGGGTCCGACCCTTGCGATAAAGTCTCGACGATGAGCGACGCCCGTCCCACCCCTCTCTTCGACCGTCACCTCGCCGCCGGCGGGCGGATGGTCGAGTTCGCCGGCTGGCAGATGCCGGTCCAGTACCGGGGCGTGATCGAGGAGCACCGCGCCGTGCGCACCGCCGCCGGCCTCTTCGACGTCTCGCACATGGGAGAGATCCGCATCGCCGGGCCGGGGGCCGAGGCCTTCGTGCAGCGGCTGACGCCCAACGACGTCTCGGCGCTCGAGCCGGGGCGGATCCAGTACAGCGCGCTGCTCGCCGAGGACGGCACCTACCACGACGACATCCTGGTCTACCGCATGGCCGCCGACGAGCTGATGCTGGTGGTCAACGCCTCGAACGCGGCCAAGGACTTCGCCTGGGTCGCCGCGCAGCCGCACGAGGGCCTCGCGGTCGAGGACGTCTCCGACGCCTACGCGCTGCTGGCGCTGCAGGGGCCGCGCGCGGTCGAGATCCTGCGGGGCCTGACCGCGACGCCGCTCGACCCGATCCGTTACTACCGTTTCGCCCACGGCGAGGTCGCCGGAGTGCCCGCGATCCTCTCGCGCACCGGCTACACGGGCGAGGACGGCTTCGAGCTCTACCTGGCGCCCGACGCCGCCGGACTGGTCTGGGACGCGCTGCTCGCCGCGGGCGCGGCGCACGGCCTGACGCCGGCGGGCCTCGGCGCGCGCGACACGCTGCGCCTCGAGGCGGGCATGCCGCTCTACGGCCACGAGCTCGACCGCACTACGACGCCCTGGGAGGCGGGGCTCGACTGGGTGATCAAGCTCGACAAGGGGGACTTCGTCGGACGCGAGGCGCTGGCGGCGGCGCGCGAGCGCGGCTCGGCGCGGCGGTTGTGCGGCTTCGAGGTCGAGGGACGGGGCATCGCGCGCGAGGGGCACGAGGTGCGCGTCGCCGGAGCGAGCGTGGGTCGCGTCACCAGCGGGACTTTCAGCCCGACCTTCGAGCGGGCGCTCGGCATGGCCTACGTCGCCGCCGAGCACGCCGAGCCGGGCACCGAGGTCGAGATCGACGTGCGCGGCCGCTCGGTGGCGGCGCGTCTGCGTCCGTTGCCGTTCTACAAGCGGGCGAAGAAGTAGGGACCTTCCGACGGCTCCCGGGACCTGCCGGGACGAGGAGAGAACGATGTATCCGAGCGAGCACCGGTACACGCGCGACCACGAGTGGGTGCGGGTGGAGGACGACGTCTGCGTTCTCGGCATCACCGACTTCGCCCAGAAGGAGCTGGGCGAGGTGGTCTACGTCGAGTTGCCCGAGGTCGGGCACATGTTCGACGCCCACGACGAGCTGGGCACGATCGAGTCGGTCAAGGCGGTCGCCGAGGTCTACACCCCGGTCGCCGGCGAGGTGATCGAGGTCAACGAGGTGCTCAAGGAGGACCCGGCGGCGATCAACGAGGATCCGCACGGCGACGGCTGGCTGGTCAAGATCAAGTACTCGGCGTCGACCGATTTCGAAGACCTGATGGACGCCGAGGAGTACGAGGCCTTCACGCAGGAAGGGAAGTGATCCCTTGAGCCGTTCGCTGTTCGCACCCGACGACACCTTCGTCCGGCGCCACCTCGGCTCGTCGCGTGAAGAGACGCGCCAGATGCTGCTCGCGCTCGGCTACGGGCGGATGGACGACCTGATCGCCGACACCGTGCCGGCCGGCATCCGGCTCGAGCGACCGCTCGGAATCGAGCCGCTCGGGCTCGGCCGCGAGGCGGGGGAGCGCGAGGCGCTCGCCGCCCTGGCCGGCCTCGCGGGAGAGAACCGGGTGCTGCGCTCCTACCTCGGCCTCGGTTACCACGCCGCGGTGATGCCCGGCGTCGTGCAGCGCAACATCCTCGAGAACCCGGGCTGGTACACGCAGTACACGCCTTACCAGGCCGAGATCTCGCAGGGACGTCTCGAGGCGCTGATCAACTTTCAGACCATGGTCGCCGAGCTCACCGGCCTGCCGATCGCCAACGCCTCGCTGCTCGACGAGGCGACCGCGGCGGCCGAGGCGATGCACCTCGCGGCCGCCGTCCATCCCAAGCTCGAGGCGATCGAGCGCCCGGTCTTCTTCGTCGACGCCGGATGCCACCCGCAGACCATCGCGGTGGTGCGGACGCGGGCGCGCGCGGTCGGCATCGAGGTCTTCGTCGGCGACCCCTTCGCCGCCGACTTCGCGAGCGGCCGGATCTTCGGCGTCCTCGTGCAGTACCCGACGACCGACGGCCGGGTGGTCGACTACGCGCCGCTCGCCGAGGCGGTCCACGCGGCCAAGGCGCTGCTCGTGGTCGCCGCCGATCCGCTGGCGCTCGCGCTGCTGCGGCCGCCGGGCGAGTTCGGCGCCGACGTGGCGGTCGGTTCGACCCAGCGCTTCGGGCTGCCGATGGGCTACGGCGGGCCCCACGCGGCCTACCTCGCGGCGCGCGAGGAGCACAAGCGGCAGATGCCGGGGCGCATCATCGGCGTCTCGAAGGACTCGGCCGGGCGACCCGCCTTCCGCATGGCGCTGCAGACGCGCGAGCAGCACATCCGGCGCGAGAAGGCGACCTCGAACATCTGCACCGCGCAGGCCCTGCCGGCGATCCTCGCCTCGATGTGGGCGGTCTACCACGGCCCCGACGGCGTGCGCGCGATCGCCGAGCGCGTCCACGGCCTGGCCGCGGCGCTCGCCGAGGGAGCGCGTCGCGCAGGCCACCGGACCGCGGCGGAGCCCTTCTTCGACACGGTGCGGATCGAGCTCGCCGGCCTCACCGCCGACGCCGCGCTGGCGAGCGCGCTCGAGCGCGGCATCAACCTGCGCAAGCTCGACGAGGGCGCGATCGCGATCGCGCTCGACGAGACGGTCGGCCGCGCCGACTTCGTCGACCTGCTCGCCGTGCTCGGCGCCGGCGGCGAGGATCCCGACGCCCTGGCCGCGGCGGCCGACCCCGCGCTGCCGGCGCCGCACGCCCGGACCTCGCCCTTCCTGACCCACCCGGTCTTCGCCAGGTACCACACCGAGCACGAGATGCTGCGCTACATCAAGCGCCTCGAGGCGCGCGACCTGTCGCTGGCGCAGTCGATGATCTCGCTCGGATCGTGCACCATGAAGCTCAACGCCACCGCCGAGATGGCGCCGATTTCCTGGCCGTCGCTCGCCGACCTGCACCCGTTCGCCCCGGCCGATCAGACGCGCGGCTACCGGCGCCTGCTCGACGACCTCGAGAGCTGGCTCGCCGAGATCACCGGCTTCCACGCGATCTCTCTGCAGCCGAACGCCGGCGCGCAGGGGGAGTACACGGGCCTGCTGGTGATCCGCGCCTACCACGAGGCGCGCGGCGAGGGCGAGCGCGACGTCTGCCTGATCCCGGTCTCGGCGCACGGCACCAATCCGGCCTCGGCGGTGATGGCGGGGCTGAAGGTGGTAGCGGTCGCCTGCGACGAGCGGGGCAACATCGACGTCGCCGACCTCGCGGCCAAGGCCGAGGCGCACGCCTCGCGGTTGGCCGCGCTGATGGTCACCTATCCCTCGACCCACGGCGTCTTCGAGGAGGCGATCCGCGAGATCTGCGAGATCGTCCATCGCTTCGGCGGCCAGGTCTACCTCGACGGCGCCAACATGAACGCTCAGGTCGGCCTCTGCCGCCCCGGCGACTTCGGCGCCGACGTCTGTCACCTCAATCTGCACAAGACCTTCTGCATCCCGCACGGCGGCGGCGGTCCGGGCATGGGCCCGATCGGCGCGGCCGAGCACCTCGCCCCCTTCCTGCCCGGCCACCCGCTGGTCGCCTGCGGCGGCGAGCAGGCCATTGGCCCGGTGTCCGCCGCGCCCTGGGGCAGCGCGCTGATCCTTTCGATCTCCTGGATGTACATCGCGATGATGGGCGCCGAGGGGCTGACGCGGGCGACCGAGCTGGCGATCCTGAACGCCAACTACATGGCCAACCGGCTCGCCGAGCACTACCCGATCGTCTACAAGGGCGCGCGCGGACGGGTGGCGCACGAGTTCATCCTCGACTTGCGCCCCTTCAAGGCCGCCGGCGTCGAGGCGGAGGACGTCGCCAAGCGGCTGATGGACTACGGCTTCCACGCGCCGACCCAGTCGTTCCCGGTCCCGGGGACGCTGATGATCGAACCGACCGAGAGCGAGTCGAAAGCGGAGCTCGACCGCTTCTGCGACGCGATGATCGCGATCCGCGGCGAGATCCGCGAGGTCGAGGAGGGGCGGCTCGACCGCAAGTCGAACCCGCTCAAGCACGCGCCGCACACCTCGGCGGTGATCGCTGGCGACGGCTGGGACCGTCCCTACTCGCGCGAGCGCGCCGCCTTTCCGCTGCCCTGGGTGCGCGACGGCAAGTTCTGGCCGGCGGTCGGCCGCATCGACAACGTCTACGGCGACCGCAACCTGATCTGCCTCTGCCCGCCGGTCGAGGAGTACGCCGTCCGCTGAAGCGGCCGCGGGCGTGGTAGAAATCCGCCGTGCTGCGCACGGAGGCGGTGGTCGGGGGCTTCTTCCTGGCCTGCTGGGTCGTGGCGTTGCTCTACGCGTCGAACCTGGCGGCGCTGCCCCGCCCGCTGTCCTTCGACCTCTACGGCCTGTTCACCTTCGCCGCGGCCTTCGGCTGGGTCGCCGGCAATCTCTTCGTCCTGCGCCGGCGGCGGCTGGCGCCGCAGCTCGCGCGGCGGTTCCGGGGCCTCTACCTGATGGTGCCGGCGGGGATGGTGGCGCTAGTGCGCGCCATGACCGCCGATGCCTGGCGCGCCGCGGCGCCTCTCGGTGGGCTCTACGCGCTGCTGGTCTACGCGGTCTTCTTCGCCGTGCCCCTGCTGGTCGGCCGGCGCTGACCGAACGTCGCCGCCCCGATGCACGGTGGCCACGGGAGCGCGGCGTGCCGTCCGATAGAATCGCCTCGTTCGCGGGCGACGGCGCGCGACGACAGCCATTCCTACTCGAACAGGGAGATTCGCAGCATGTACGAATACGCCGTGGTCATCCGGAAACAGAGACGGGGGCAGCCGCCGGTCTGGCAGCTGTGGGTCGGCGACGGCCTGGTGCACGAGGAGGGCAGCTTTCTCGCGGTCATGAACCACGCCGGAGCGCGCGGCTTCGAGGCCTTTGCCGCGGGCAATTTCGACGAGATCGGCGTTCCCGAAGTTCTGCTGAAGCGTTCGGTGGCCCTGCCGCCACCGCCGCCGCTGGTCGAGGTGGGGGGCTCCGCCGGAGCTGAGCTGGCCCCGGTCGGCGCCCAGCCGAAGAAGCCCGCCGCCAGGTCAGCCAAGGCCGCGCCGCGGGCGACGAAGAAGGGAACGAAGCCGAAGGCGTGAACGGGCTCGCCGCGGTCTGCGTCTTCTGCGGCTCGCGGCCCGGCCGGCGGCCGGAGTACGCGGCCGCCGCCGCGGCGCTCGGGCGGGAGATCGCGCGCCGCGGCGCCCGGTTGGTCTACGGCGGCGGCGACGTCGGCCTGATGAAGGTGGTCGCCGACGCCTGCCTCGACGCCGGCGGCGAGGCGATCGGCGTCATCCCGCGCTTCCTCGACGAGCACGAGGTCGGCCATCGCCGTCTCACCCGCCTCGAGGTCGTCGAGACGATGCACGAGCGCAAGGCGCGCCTCGCCGAGCTGGCCGACGCCTTCGTGGCGCTCCCGGGCGGTCTCGGCACGCTCGAGGAGCTGTTCGAGCTCTGGACGGCGGGCCTGCTCGGCCTGCACGGCAAGCCCTGCGGCATGCTCGAGGTCGACGGCTTCTACGCGCCCCTGCTCGCCTTTCTCGACCGTCTGGTCGCCGCGGGGTTCCTCGACGCCGAGCACCGGGCGATGCTCCACGTGGAAAGCGACGCCGCCCGGCTGCTCGACCGGCTGGCCGCTCCCGCGACTCCGGCGCTCGCCAAGTACGCCCGCGTCGAGCGCTTCTGACGGCCGCGGGGGGTGGCGAGCGTAAGGAACGCGCCGCTCGCGCGTAGTCTCCGGGAGTGAAGCGCCGTCTCGTCGCCCTCGTCGCGGGGCTCGCCCTGCCTGCCGTGGCTGCGGTGGCCGCGGTGGTCGCGCAGGCCGCCGCGCCGCGAGTCCGCCTCGCGCACCAGCGGCTCGCGCTCGCCGGGGCCCCCGCTGCGCTCTTCGCGGTCGATCTCGACGCCGACGGCCGGCGCGACCTCGCGCTGGTGGTCGCCTCGACCGAGTGGGGGGAGATCGGCATCGAGGAGCGGCAGGAGATCGACGAGCTCGGCGCCTACGTCGAGGTGCTGACCGTGGTGCCGGCGCTCTTCGACCGTCGGGAGCTGGCGCTCCACCGGGGGCGGCCGGACGGGACCTTCGAGCCCGAGCCGCTGCGGCTCGAGCTTCCCGACACCGTCCATGCCCTGTTCGAGGGGCCCGCCGGAGCGTCGCTCGTCGCCTGGACCGACGAGGGAATCTCGGGGGTCGTTTTCGATCGGGCCACGGGAGGCCTCGCGCTCGCCCCCCGGATCGCGGCGCCGTCGCCGCTCGCCGGCAGCCGCGCCTTCCTCTCCGACCTCGCGCTCGCGCACGATCTCGACGGCGACGGCGCGCGCGACCTGCTCCTGCCGACGACCGAGGGCTACCGGGTCCACCTCGCCGGCGCCGACGGCT
>WYBK01000103.1 GCA_011525905.1 Acidobacteriota bacterium | reverse complement strand
TTCCTCCCCGAGGAGATCCGGATCCGGCGCGCCGGGGCGGCCGCCGACGGCTTCCACGCCCGCCGCTCGGCCTGCGCCAAGGTCTACCGCTACCGCTGGTTCGAGGGGAGGGTGGCGCCTCCCGAGCGGGCGCCCTTCGTCGCCCCGATCCCCCGCGGGCTCGACTGGGGGGCGATCGAAGCCGCCGCCCTCGCGCTCCGCGGCCGCCACGACTTCGCCGCCTTCGCGCGGGCCGGCGGCGCTCCGGGACCGACCGAGCGGACGATCTTCGCCGCCGCCTGCGCGCGCGCCGGCCGGGAGCGGGTCCTGACCGTCGCCGGCGAAGGGTTCCTGCGCGGCATGGTCCGCGCGCTCGCCGGCACCCTGCTCGAGGTCGGCGCCGGACGGCGCTCGGTCGCCGACTTCGCCGGCCTGCTCGCCGGGGGGGCGCGAGGCGAAGCCGGTCCGACGGCGCCGGCGCGCGGGCTCTGCCTGCTGCGCGTCGACTACCCGGCCGGCGAGGGGCCGCTGTGGTAGGTTCAATCGTCATGCCGCCGAGCGAACCGCTCGCTGAGCCCGGCTCGATCGAGGCCGAGCTCCTCTCTCGGATCGACCGCTCCCGCCTGCCGCGCCACGTCGCCGTCATCATGGACGGCAACGGCCGGTGGGCGAAGCAGCGCAAGCTGCCGCGCGTCGAGGGGCACCGCGCCGGCGTCGCCGCCGTGCGGGAGACGGTCGAGACCGCCGCCCGCCTCGAGATCCCGCACCTGACTCTCTACGCCTTCTCGGTGGAGAACTGGAAGCGTCCGCGCGCCGAGGTCTGGACGCTGATGAACCTGCTCAAGGAGTACGTGCGCAAGGAGCTCGAGACGCTGGTCGAGCACGGCATCCGCTTCGAGCCGATCGGCCGCTGGCGAGAGCTCGACCCCTCGGTGGTCGCCGCGCTCGAGCGCGCTCGCGCGGCCACCGCCGGCGGCACCGGCATGCGCTTCGACATCGCGCTCAACTACTCGGGGCGCTGCGAGATCGTCGACGCCTGCCGGAAGATCGTCGCCGATTTCGCCGCCGGCCGGCGGGTCGAGATCGACGAGGCGACCCTCTCGGCCTCGCTCTACACCGCCGGCCAGCCCGACCCCGACCTGCTGATCCGCACCTCCGGCGAGATGCGCGTCTCGAACTTCCTGCTCTGGCAGATCGCCTACTCCGAAATCTGGGTGACCCCCACCCTTTGGCCCGATTTCCGCCGGCGCCACCTCTTCCAGGGCATCCTCGAGTTCCAGCGCCGGGAACGCCGCTTCGGCGGCGTCGGGCCGGTCGAGCCTCCGGCCACGGACGCCCGGGCGGCCGACGGCTGAGGGCGGCCGCGCCCCGCTCGCCCATCCCATGAAGCGCCTGCTCACCGCGGCGATTGCGGTGCCGGTGGCCCTCGCGGCCATCTTCCGGCTGCCCGCCTGGGCCTTCTTCCTGCTCGTCCTGCTGCTGCTCGAGGGCGCCGCTTACGAGCTCGTCCAGATCGTCCGCCAGCGCGCCCCGGCGGCCCCCTGGTGGCTGCTGCTCGCCCTGCTGCCGCCGGTCGCCACGCTGCTCGCCTGGGGCCTGGCGCCGGGAACGGCGGTCGACGGTTTCTGGGCGCTCGGCCTCGGCACGCTGTTGACCGTCGGCGTCGGCAGCGGGGTGCTGCTGGCGCGCACGCCGGTCGCCGAAGCGCCCTTCGCGGTCGGCACGATCGCCTTCGCCCTGCTCTACTTCGCGGTGCCGACCGCCGCGCTCTCGCGCCTCCAGCACCACGACCCCTGGGTGCTCTTCCTGCTGCTCGCCATCGTCTGGCTGGGCGACACCGCCGCCTTCTACGTCGGCACCGCCTGCGGCCGCCACAAGCTGGCGCCGCGGGTCAGCCCCAAGAAGTCGTGGGAGGGGGCGGCCGCGGGGCTCGCCACCTCGGTCGTCGCCACCGCCGTCTGGAGCCTCTGGCGGCTCGGCCGGCTCGACGGGGCGATCCTGCTGATCGGCGCGGCGACCGCCCTCGCCGCCCAGGCCGGCGACCTGGTCGAGTCGCTCTGGAAGCGCGCGGCGGGGGTCAAGGACTCGGGGGGGCTGCTGCCCGGCCACGGGGGCCTGCTCGACCGCATGGACGCGATGCTCTTCGCGGCGCCGACGCTCCTGCTGCTGCTCTACCTCGCCGGCTTCGAGGTCGACCGGTGACGCTGCGACTGGCGCTGCTCGGAGCCACCGGGTCGATCGGCCGCGCGGCGCTCGAGGTGGTGCGCCACCACCCCGACCGCCTCTCGGTCACGACCCTCGCCGCGCAGGGCCGCAAGCCCGAGGCGCTCGCCGCGCTCGCGCGCGAGACCGGCGCCCGCCTGGTCGCGGTGACCGACCCGGCGGCGGCGGCGGCGCTCGCCCGCGCGCTGCCGGGCGGCGTCGAGGTGGCGGTCGGCGCCGAAGGGCTGATCGCGGCGGCCACCCACCCCGAGGTCGACCGGGTGGTCGCGGCGGTGGTCGGCGCGGCGGGGCTACCGCCGGTCCACGCCGCGCTCGCCGCCGGCAAGGGAGTGGCGCTCGCCAACAAGGAGTCGATGGTGGTCGCCGGGCCGCTGCTCAACGCGCTCGCCGCGGCGAGCGGCGCCGAGATCGTGCCGGTCGACAGCGAGCACTCGGCGCTCCACCAGGCGCTGCGCGGCGGCCGCCCCGCGGAGGTCCGCCAGCTGCTGCTCACCGCCTCGGGCGGCCCCTTCCTGCGCCGCGACGCCGCGAGCTTCGACGCCATCCGGGTCGAGGAGGCGCTCGCCCATCCGACCTGGTCGATGGGCGCCAAGATCACCATCGACTCGGCGACCCTGGTCAACAAGGGGCTCGAGCTGATCGAGGCGGCCCACCTCTTCGCGATCCCGCCCGAGCGGATCGGCGTCGTCGTCCACCCGCAGTCGATCGTCCACTCCTTCGTCGAGTTCATCGACGGCAGCCTGCTCGCCCAGCTGTCGGTCAACGACATGATCTTCCCGGTGCAGTACGCGCTCGCCTATCCCGAGCGCTGGGAGAACACCTTCCCGCGGCTCGACCCGGCGGCGCTCGGCACGCTCGAGTTCCTGCCGCTCGACCGGGCCCGGTTCCCGGCCGTCGAGCTGGCGCGCTCGGCGCTCGCCGCCGGACAGAGCGCTCCCGCCGTGCTCAACGCGGCCAACGAGGAGGCGGTCCACGCCTTTCTCGACCGGCGCATCCGCTTTCCGGCGATCGTCGAGACGGTGCGCCGAGTGCTCGAGCGCCACGACCCCGCGCCGGTCGGCTCGCTCGAGGCCGCGCTCGCCTGGGACGCCTGGGGGCGCGCGCGGGCGCGCGAGGCGCTCGCCGCCCTGGCGCCCTGATAATCTTCCGCGCCGTGACGCACCTGCTCGAGCTCGCCCGCACCGCCCTCGCCTTCGTCTTCGCGCTGGGAGTGATCATCTTCGTCCACGAGGCGGGGCACTTCCTCGCCGCGCGCGGCTTCGGCATGCGCGTGCTCGCCTTCGCGCTCGGCTTCGGCAAGCGCATCTGGGGTTTCGAGCGCGGCGGCACCGAGTTCAAGCTCTGCGCCTTTCCGCTCGGCGGCTACGTCAAGCTCGCCAGCGAGGAGCCGGGCGAGACCAGCGACGACCCGCGCGACTTCCTCAACCGCCCCCGCTGGCAGCGCATCGCCGTCTACCTCGCCGGCCCCTTCGCCAACGCCGTGCTCTCGGTGGCGGTCATCACCGGCCTCTTCGTGGTCGGCGTCGACGTGCCGGCGCTGCAGTCGATCCCGGCCGAGATCGGCACGATCGAGACGGGCTCCCCCGGCGAGGCGGCCGGCCTCCAGCCGGGCGACCGCGTGATCGCGATCGACGGCAAGGAGGTGGACCGCTGGCAGGACGTTGCCTTCGCGGTGATGACCTCGATCGGCAAGCCCCTCGCCTTCGAGGTCGAGCGCGGCGGCGAGCGCCTCGAGACCCGGGTGACCCCGGTCAAGCCGGCGGACTTCGACTTCGGCGATGCCGGCATCTTCCCGAAGGTGCTGCCGCGCGTCGGTGCGGTGGTCGCCGGCTCGCCGGCCGAGGCCGGCGGGCTCGAGAGGGGCGACGAGCTGGTCGCGGTCGACGGGCAGCCGCTCGCCAGCCCGGCGGCTTTCGTCGAGTACATCGAGGCGCGCTCCGGCACGCCGGTCGTCGTCACGCTCGGGCGCGACGGCGATCGGGTCGAGCGCACCGTGGTGCCCGCGCCGGACGCCGCCGGCAAGGGCAAGATCGGCGTCCAGCTGACCGTCTCGCAGCGCTTCCCGCTCGGCCGCGCCTTCGTCGAGAGCCTGCGCTTCAACTACGGCGTCGCGCAGCAGAGCCTGGCGGTGGTCGGCAAGATCTTCACGCGCGAGGTCGCCGCCAAGAGCGCGCTCGCCGGGCCGATCGAGATCGCCGCGCAATCGGGCGCCGCGGCGCGCTCGGGCTTCAAGAGCCTGCTCTACCTGATGGGCGTGATCAGCCTGTCGGTCGGGCTGCTCAACCTCTTCCCGATCCCGATCCTCGACGGCGGCCAGATCGTCGTGCTGCTGGTCGAGAGCGTCCTGCGCCGCGACCTGTCGCTCGCGGTCAAGGAGCGGATCGCGCAGGTGGGCTTGGCGCTGATCGTGATGCTGATGGTCACGGTCCTCTGGTTCGACGTCTCGAAGCGCCTGCTCGGCGGCTGAGCGCTGCGCCTAGCTGCCGGCCGGCGCCAGCCGGCGCAGGATCGCGAGGTCGCGCGCGTGCCCCTGTTCGTCCTCGCCGATCGGGGTCTCGAGAATCATCGGCACGCCCGCGAGGCGGGCATCGGCGAGCAAGCGCTCGAACAGGCCGAGGCCGATCCGCCCCTCGCCCAGGTTGGCGTGGCGGTCCTTGCGCGAACCGCGCTCGCCCACCGAGTCGTTCAAGTGGACGCACTCGACCGCGGACAAACCGACGGTCGCCTCGACCTCGGCGAGGAACTCCTCGTAGCCCGGCTCCCGGTCGAGCGGGTAGCCGGCCGCGAAGGCGTGGCAGGTGTCGAGGCAGACGCCCAACCGGTCGCGGACGCCGGAGCGCGCGCGAATCGCCTCGAGGTCGGCCAGGCGCCGGCCGAGGACGCTGCCCTGCCCGGCGGTCAGCTCGAGCAGGGTGCGCGTCGGGCAGTCGCCGAGCGCGGCGTAGACCGCGTCGAGCGATTCGGCGACGGCGGCCAGGCCCGCCTCCTCGCCCCGGCCGAGGTGGGCGCCGGGATGGACGACCAGCGCCGGCACGCCGAAGCGGGCACAGCGCTCGAGCTCGTCGGCGAGCGCCGCGCGCGACTTGGCGAGGATCTCCGGGTCGGGCGCCGCCAGGTTGATCAGGTAGGCGGCGTGCGCGACCAGTGGACCGATCGGGCTCGCCGCGTGGGCGGCCCGGAAGGCCTCGGCCTCCGCGCCGGCGACCGGCTTGGCACGCCACTGCGAGGCGTTCTTGACGAAGACCTGGAGCGCGTCGCAGCCGAGCGCCACGCCCCGCTCGATCGCGCGGGCGAGACCGCCGGCGGCCGAGACGTGGGCACCGAGGGGGGGCGTCATGGCGGGCGAGTCTAGCCGCTCCGGGCCCGCCCGCCGCCCTGCTAGACTCGCCCGCCGTGTCCCCGAAGCTGACCACCTGGGCGCTCCGCGCCGCGTTCGCCCTCTTGCTGTTGGGGGTCTTCACGGTCTCGGCTTACTCCGCCTTCAGCCTCTTCGTGCGCCGCGGCGTGACGACGGTGCCCGAGCTCGTCGGCCTCTCCGAGGAACGGGCGACCGCGCTGCTCGCCGACCTCGGCCTGCGGGTCAGGAGCGCCGAGCCGCGCCACAGCGCCGCCGTCGAGGCGGGCCGGGTGGTCGAAACGGCGCCGCCGGCCGGCAGCCTGGTCAAGCGGGGCGCGCCGGTCGAGCTGGTCTTCTCGCTCGGCCCGGAGCAGGGCGTGGTGCCCGACCTCGCCGGCCGTGCCCTGCCGGCGGCGCAGCTCACCCTGCGCGCCGAGGGGCTCGCCCTGGGCGACACCCTCTCGGTCGTCGCCGCGGCCGAACCGGGCGCGGTGGTCGGACAGGCGCCGCGCGCCGGCGCCGCCGTGCCGCTCGGCACGCGCGTCGATCTGCTGGTCGCGCTCGACCAGACGCCCCGGACCTACGTGATGCCCGACCTCGTCTACCGCCGCTACGAGCCGGTGCGGCGCGCGCTCGAGCTCGCCGGCTTCCGCTTCGGCGCGGTCAAGCACGAGCCCTACGAGGGGATCGCCGAGGGGACGATCCTGCGCCAGCTGCCGCTGCCCGGCCACCCGCTGCGCCAGCGCGACGTGATCTCGCTGGTGGTCGCCGCGCCAACGCCCGCCGGAGGCGCGGCGTGATCGAGATCGCCCCGTCGGTGATCGCCGGGGATCTCGCCGACCTCGCCGGTGCGGCCCGGATCGCCGAGGCGGGGGGCGCCGATCTCCTGCACCTCGACGTGATGGACGGGCACTTCGTGCCCAACCTCACCTTCGGACCGCCGGTGGTCGCGGCCCTCGCCCGCCACACCCGGCTGCCGCTCGACGTCCACCTGATGGTCAGCGACCCCGACCGACTGCTCGCCGCCTACCTCGAGGCGGGCGCGGCCCGCGTCGCCGTGCACTGGGAGGCGGCCGGCCACCTCGATCGGACGCTCGCCGCCATCCGCGCGGGAGGCGCGCGCGCCGGCGTCGCGCTCAACCCGGCGACGCCGGTCGAGCTGCTGGCCGACATCCTGCATGCCTGCGATTTCGTGCTGCTCATGTCGGTCAACCCCGGCTTCGCGGGGCAACCCTTCCTGCCCTACGTGCTCGACAAGGCGCGCCGTCTGCGCGACCTCGTGCATACCGCCGGCGCGGCCACGACCCTGGCGCTCGACGGCGGGGTCGGTCCGGGCAATGCCGGCGCGGCCGCGGCGGCGGGCGTGACCACGCTGATCGCGGGCTCGTCGGTCTACCAGGCGAGCGACCCGAGCGCCGCGATCGCCGCGCTGCGCCGCCGCGCCGAGGAGGAGGCTTCGAGTTGAGAATCGCCGGCCGCACCGCCGGGCGGGCCCGCGCGGCCACCGCCCTGCTCGCTCCCCTGCTCCTCGTCGTGGCCGCCTGCGGCTCGCGCGGCGCCAACGATCCGATCCTCCGGCTCTCGGCCGCCGAGTCGCTCGCCGAGGGCAAGCGCCTCCTGGAGAAGGAACGCTACGCGGCGGCGCGCCCCTACTTCAGCCACGCCTTCGAGGTCGAGCCCAACTCGGCGGCCGGGCGCGAGGCGCTCTTGCTGGTCGCCGACACGCTCTTCCTCGAGGGGGGCGACGCCAACCTGATCCAGGCCGAGGCGAAGTACCGCGACTTCCAGAACCGCTTCCCGACCAGCGACCGCGCCGCCTACGTCCAGTACAAGATCGCCGCCTCGCTCGCCGGCCGCATGGAGCGCCCCGACCGCGACCAGACCTCGACCGAGAAGGCGCGCGCCGCGCTCGAAGACCTGCTGCGCCTCTACCCGACCAGCGAGTACGCCGAGGAGGCGCGCGCCGAGCTGGCGCGCGTCCGCCAGAATCTCGGCGAGCACGAGTACCAGGTCGGCCGCTTCTACCTGCGCTACGGCCTGCCGGTGGCCGCAATCGCGCGACTCGAGCAACTGCTCGAGCGCTTCCCCGACTACGAGGCGCGCGACAAGGCAATGTTCAATCTGGCGCTCGCCTACCGCGCGGCCAAGCGCGCCGACGACGCCGCCGCGACCGCCGCCAAGCTGCGTGCCGAGTTCCCGGAGAGCGATTACCTGGAAAAGTTGCCGGAGGATCTCTCGTGAGGCGCGCCGCCCGCCTCGCCGCCGCGTCGCTCGCTCTGGCGCTCGCCGGCTGCG
>WYBK01000102.1 GCA_011525905.1 Acidobacteriota bacterium | reverse complement strand
GCGAGCCGGTGCCGATCGTCAACTTCTACGCCGTCGAGGGGGCCGCGGCGGACGCCGCCCCGGAGCGCGAGAGGGCGCTCGGCGCGGCCCAGTCGTCCGACGCCGCGGTGGCGACCCCCCCGATCCGGCCGAGCCTGATCTTCTTCTTCGACCAGACCAACCTCGCACCCGCCCACCGGCGCCAGGCCGTCCGCGCGCTGCGCGACTTCCTCGCCGGCCCCGCAGCCGGCGCCGCGCGGGTCGCGGTGGTCGCCTACGACCGGCGCCTCACCTTCCGCTGGCACTTCCTCGACCCGGGCGAGGGCGCCGCCGACGCCCTCGAAGCGCTGCTCGACGAGGCGCCGCCGGGCGAGCGCTTCGACCTCGAGGCTCAGCAGATCAAGCAGGACCTCGAGCAGCAGGGGCTGACGCCGTTCGACGCCAGCACGTTCGTCACCCGCCTGTCGAGCTACACCGACCGCCGCCTGCTCCAGGTCCGGGCGACCTTCGCCGCGCTGCGCGAGGTGGTCGACGCCGCCGCCGGCCTCGCCGGCCCGAAGAGCCTCGTCTACGTCGGCGACGGCCTGCCGCTGCGGCCGGCCGAGCCGCTCGCCGAGCTCTGGAGCCGGCTCTTCCCCGGCGCGCGCGACACCGGACGGGTGCAGGAGATCGCCGGCCGGGGTCTCGTCACGGAGCTCGGAGAGCTGCTCGAGGCCGCCCAACGCTCGCGCGTGACCTTCTACCCGCTCTACGCCGCCCCGCCCGGCATGTCGCAGCATGGCTCGGCGGCGACCGCCGTGCGCCTGCCGGAGATTCCGTCCGCCCACGACGTCGGCTACCAATCGGCGATCGACGAGGTCGCCCAGGAGCCGCTGCGCAGCCTGGCGGTCGAGACCGGTGGGCGTTTCGCGCCGACGCCCTCCTCCTGGCGCGGCATGCTCGACGGGATGCTCACCGACTGGCGCGATCATTACTCGCTCGGCATTCCCCCCGCGGCGGATCCGGGCGCGGCCACGGAGATCGACGTCCGCGTGACGCGGCCGGGCCTCGTCCTGCGCCACCGCGCGAGCGTGCGCGAGCTCGACGCCGACGAGCGCCTGGCGGCGCGCACCCTCGCGGCGCTCGCCTTCGGCGCCGAGGAGAATCCGCTCGGCATCGCGATCCATCGGCGCCCCGAGCGGACCGAGCCCGACGGCACTTTCGTCGTGCCGATCGGCGTCGAGGTGCCGATCGGCCGCCTCCTGCTGGTCCGCAAGGGTCCCTACCACCAGGGAAGCGTCACCCTGCTCGCCGCGGCGCGCGACGAGCGCGGGCGCAGCTCGCAGGTCGTCCGCTACGCCTGCCCGGTGCGGATCCCCTCCGCCGAGCTCGAGGTCGCCCGCACCCGATCGATCCTCTGCGGCGCGCAGCTCCGCATGGCCAGCGGCGAGCAGCTGCTCGCGGTCTCGGTGCGCGACGATCAATCCGCCGAGGAGGCGACCGTCCGGCAGGCGCTGAGCCTCCCCGCCCGCGGCACCGGCTGAGCGCCGTCCCCGCCGGAGTCCGAGCCCGGTCTAGGATCGGCGCGTGCCGCGGGGGGAGTCGCGGAAGGGTCCGCTCCTGAGAGTTCGCTACCGGCTCGAGCTGCGCCGGCGCGAGGGCGCGCGCGCACGGGCGGAGGCGCTGGCGCGGGAGCAGACGGTCGAGCTCGACGCCGCGCTCGTGCCGGCGGCGCTGCGCTCGCGCATCCCGGGCCGGGTCCGGGTCCTCGAGAGCGGGCCGCGCGCCGCGCGGGTCGAGATCGCCTTCGACCCGGCGCTGGTCGCCGGCGACCTGCCGCAGCTGCTCAACCTGCTCTTCGGCAACGTCTCGATGCAGTCGGGAGTGCGCGTCGAGGCGATCGCCTGGCCCGACGAGCTGCTCGCCACGCTCCCCGGCCCGCGCCGGGGCATCGCCGGCCTGCGGCGCCTCGCCGGCGTGCCGGCGCGCCCCCTGCTCTGCGCGGCCTTGAAGCCGCTCGGGCTCGCGCCGCGCGATCTCGCCGCGCTCGCCGGCCGCCTCGCGCGCGGCGGCGTCGACCTGGTCAAGGACGACCACTCGCTCGCCGGCCAGCCCTGCGCTCCTTTCGCCGAGCGGCTGGCGCGCTGCCAGGAGGCGGTCGCGCGCGCCAACGCCGCGACCGGCGGGGCCACGCTCTATCTGCCCAATCTGACCGGGCCGGCGGCGACGCTGCTCGAACGGGCGGCGCGCGCCCGCGCGGCGGGCTGCCGCGCCGCGCTCGTCTCGCCGCTGCTGGTCGGCCTCGACCGGGTCGCCGAGATCGCCGCGGCCAGCGGGCTCGCCCTGCTCGGCCACCCGAGCCTCTCTGGCGGTCTGCTCGGGCGGCGGCACGGGCTGGCGCCCGAGCTGGTCTGGGGGGACCTCTTCCGCCTCGCCGGCTGCGACGGCGTCATCTACCCGAACGCCGGCGGCCGTTTCCGCTTCGGGCTCGCCGAGTGTCTCGCGGTCGCCTGCCGGTTGCGCGCTCCCTTGGGGGGCCACCGGCCCGCGTTTCCGGTGCTCGGCGGCGGCGTCGACGCGGGCGCCCTCGGCCGCTGGCGCCGCGTCTACGGCGAGGATACGGTCCTGCTGCTGGGCGGCAGCCTGCTCGGCCGGCGCGACCTCGAGCGCGCGGCCGCGACGCTGCGCCGCCAGCTCGAGGAGGCGCCGGAGCAATGACCGAAACCCGCTCGCGCGTGGTCCGCTGGGGCTCGGGACGCTGGCCCGAGCTGCCGGTGCGCCGCTACCGCGAGACCGAGGAGGGGCCGCGCGTCACCCGGCGGCTGCTGGCCGGCGGGGAGGACGAGGGGCTCGCCGGGGAGCTGCGCTACTTCGAGGTGGCCGCCGGCGAGACGACTCGCTTCGAGCGTCACGAGCACGCCCACGTCGTCGTCGCGCTGACCGGACGCGGCCACGTCCGGCTGGGCGACGAGCTCCACCCGCTCGAGCCCTTCGACCTGGTCTACGTCGCCCCCTCGACTCCCCACCGATTCCTCGCCGACCGGGGCGAGCCGCTCGGCTTCCTCTGCTTGGTCGACAAGGAGCGCGACCGCCCCGAAGAGCTCGACCCCCAGCCCTCCCCCTCCGGCTAGACCGTGGGGGAGAAGAGGTCGCGGCGCAGCTCGTAGGCGCGCAGGGCGGCGGCGGTCGGCGGCGAGAGCGGCTCGAGCAGCGCGGCGATCGAGGCGATCTCCTCCGGCAACGGAAGGGCGCGCGAGACGACGCGCAGAGAGACCGCGCCCGCGCCCGGCGGCTCGCTCTCGCCGGGCGGGAAGAAGCGATCCGCGAGCCGGCGGTTGGGGTCGACGACCTCGACCGCGCCCGCGCCCGCGCGCAGCAGCGCGGCGGCGAACTCGGCCGCGCAGTAGCCGTAGTGCGTGCAGCAGAGCGCGGCCACCAGCCGATCGGGGCGACCTTCGCAGGCGCCGACGGCGGCGCGCGCGAAACGCCCGATCTCGGCGGCGACGCCCGCGCTCGCCCCCTCGAGCTCGATCCGGCTGGCGAGGCCAGGGCAGGGGACCGTCACGATCCGCTCCGGATCGATGCCGCGCGCCTGCAGGGCGTCGCGGTGGGCGCCCGCGTCGATCGTCGTCTCGGTGGCGAAGATCGCCACCGCGGAGCGCGCGTCGGCGGAGAGCCGCTCGGCGACGGCCTCGACGCCCACCTCGACGATGCCGTGGACCGGCAGGCGGACCGACGCCAGCGTCCGGCTCTCCGGGATCAGGACCGAGAGCGTGTTGCAGGCGACGACCAGCGCGTCGGCGCGCGCGAGGCCGAGCATGCCGGCGAGCGCGGCGTCGAATACCTCGAGCTTCGCCGCGCGCGAGGCCATCTTGTTGTACCCGCAGCCGGTCTCGGGCAGCGCGCTGGCGAACAGGAGGTCGAGCGCGCGGTAGCGGCCGCTCGCGCGGGCGCGCCGCTCGAGGTCGGCGACCACCGCCAGCCCGCCGAGGCCGGAATCGGTGACCAGCAGAGAGAGGAGCTCGCCCGCGCGCTTCGTCGCGTTCACCACGGCGCGATCGTAGCCCGGGGCCGTCCCCGGGACGACCTGCGGCTCGGCGTCAGTCGAGGCGGCGGTAGAAGGTGAGGTGGAAGCCGTCCGGATCGTCGAGCGCCAGGCTGCGCGCGCCCCAGGAGCGGTCCGCGGGCCACTCGGTGATGCGGGCGCCGTACCCTTCGGCGCGCTCGGCGATCTCGTCGAGGTCCTGCACCGTCTCGAGCCAGAGGCGGATGCCCTCGCCCTTCGACCGCTCGCGCCCCTTGGCCCAATCGTCCTGCATCAGGGCGAGCTCGCAGGTGCCCGCCCGGAGCATCACGCCGGTGAGCCGCCCCTCCTCCTCGAAACGCTTCTCGACGATGAAGCCGAGCCCCTTGGTGTAGAAGCGCAGCGCCCGCTCGAGATCGCCCACCGTCAGCCCGGCCGAGAGCGAGCGCAGCCGCAGGGTCTCCGGTCGCGCCCGCACCGGGCGCTCCGGCTTGGCGGCGCGCGGGGCGCGCCGGCGGGTGCTGGACTGGACGGCTGAGGTGGTTCGCGCCATGGCTCGAGGCCTCCCGATAGCGCGCGAAACTACCACCCCCCGGCGGGACCCGCCGTGAACTGCGCGACGCCGCCGGAGCGGAACCGAATCGGCGCCGCGCGGGCGCGCGCCGCGATGGCCCGGCTCACGGAAACCAGGGGTCGAGGTCGCCGCTCTCGAAGTCCGTGCGGAAGAGGAGACTCCAGCCGCGCGCGCCGATCTCGGTCGGCCCGGGCGGCGCCGGGCGGGGCCAGGCGGCGAAGTCGTCGAGCGCGTCGGGCAGGCGCTCGACCTGGGCGATCGCCGGCGTCGCCGCGGCGGTCAGGCGCAGGTCGGCGGTCGCGGCGTCGGCGAACCAGCCGGCCTCGGCGGTGGTGAGGTTGTCGGCGGTCGCCGGGCTGGCGCCGTCACGGGCGGCGACCGCCGCGTCGAGCAGGTTCGAGCGCACCTCGACTCCGGTGGCCGTGGCGAAGCGCACTTCGACGGCGTTCGGGTAGTGGCCGCCGACCAGCGCGCTGTTGTGGAGGATCTTCGACCCGGCCGAGGTCGTGTAGATCGGCACGTCGACGGCATACCCGGGCGCGGGACCCGGGTGCCAGCGAAAGAGGTTGTTGCGCACGATGCCGCCGGCGTGGTCCGCGCCGCCGCCGAGGCCGAGCGAGACGCCGCGCGAGCAGTCGGTGAAGAGGTTGCGCTCGACCAGCGAGCCGCTCGAGCCCTGCCAGAGCAGCAGCGCCGGGCCGGCGAGCTCGCCGTTCTGGCAGCGAATGTCGTGGATCCAGTTGTCGCGCACGATCCAGTCGGCGACGCCGATGCCGTCGATGCCGTTCGTGTAGCAGCTCCCCGGCGGGCTCCCCTCCGGATGCTCGACGGCGCCCTCCGTGTAGAAGATCTCCGAGTACTCGATCAAGACGTCGTCCGCGCCGCTCCCCGAGGCCTTGACGATCTGCTGGCCGGCGTCGAAGGCGCGCACGTTGCGCAGGGTGACCCGCTCGGCGCCCTGGTCCCCCTGGATGGCGATGGCGTGGTAGTAGACCGAGCCGACCGAGAGGTCGGCGATGCGCACGTCGGTCGCCGTGAAGATCTGGAAACCGAAGGGGACGATCGGGTCGAGCATGCCGGCGCCGCGCAGGACGACGTCGGCCGCCTCGCCGGTGGCGCCACGGATCTCGACGTTCGCGATCGGCGGCGCTCCGAAGCGACCGATCGTCAGCCGGCCGTCGACGCCGTTGGGGAAGTCGACGGCGGCCAGGTCGTAGGTGCCCGGCGCGATCCGGATCGCGGTGTCGGACGCGAGATTCCAGCAGGCGTCGGCGAGCTCCTGCGCGGTCGCGACGTCGACGATCGTGAAGAGACCGGGATCGAGCGGGGGCAGCCGGGGCGCCTCGCGCGGACCGAGAGCCGCGAGTGGCAGCGCGCCGGCGAGCAGGACGCCGAGGGGAGCGGCGAAACGCATCGTCGGCCGGTATACCTCGCCGGGCGACCGCCCGCTGCGCCCCGTTCCACTCGCCGCTTCACTCGTAGCGCAAGGCGTCGATCGGGTCGAGCTCGGCGGCGCGCGCCGCCGGGTAGTAGCCGGAGGCGACACCGACGCCGATCGCGACGCCCGAGGCGACGAGCACCGAGAACGCGGTCACCTCGGTCTGCCAGCCGGCCCAGGCGGCGACCGTGGCGGAGAGCGCGAGGCCGAGCGCGATCCCCGCCGCGCCGCCGAGCGCGGTGATCGCGAAGGCCTCGACCAGGAACTGGCGTCGGATGTCCTCGCGGCGCGCGCCGACCGCGCGGCGGACGCCGATCTCGCGCGTCCTCTCGAGCACCGAGGCGAGCAGGATGTTCATGATGCCGATGCCGCCGACCAGCAGCGAGATGCCGGCGATCGAGCCCATCACCACGTTGAACAGCCGTTGGGTGCGCCGGCTCTCGGCGAGCAGCGCCTCCGGCACGACCAGCTCGTAGTCCTCGGCGCCGGCGTGCAGCCGGTCGACCAGCGTCTCGAGGGTGCGGGCCGCGGCGAGCGGCTCGGTGTCGGCGGCCAGACGCACGGTGATCTCGTCGAAGGGCGAAGCCTCCGAGTCCCGCTCGAGCTTGCGCTCGGCAGTCGACACCGGGATCCAGACCACGCGCGAGCTGGCGCCGAGCGCCACCCCCTGGAACCTGTCCTCGTCGCCGCCCGCGTCGGCGACCACGCCCACCACCTCGAACCAGACGTCGTTGACCCGGATGCGGCCGCCGACCGCCGGCGCGTAGCCGAACAGGTCGCGCCGCGCGGCCGGCCCGAGCACCGCGACCTGGGCGTGACGGCGCTCGTCCTCGACGTCGAAGAAGCGCCCCTCGGCGAGCGCGACGCGCACCAGCTCGGGCCAGTCGGCGCCGACGCCGTGCACCTCGGCCTCGCTCCGGCCGCCTTCGGAGAGCACCTGCCAGGTCGAGACCTCGATGCGCGGCGCCACCCGCTCGACGCCCGGCAGTCCGTCGCGGATCGCCTCGACGTCGCGCCGCGCCAGGCCGATCGAGCGCTTGCGCACCTCGCGCAGCTCCTCGGTTTCCAGCTCCTTGGCGCGCAACACCAGGTTGCGCCGGCCGAGCCGCTCGATGGTCTCGAGCGCCTGGCGCTCCGCGCCGGCGCCGATCGACAGCATCGAGATCACCGCGCCGACGCCGAAGACCACGCCGAGCATGGCGAGCGTCGTGCGCAGCTTGTGCGCCGCGAGCTGCGCGAGCGCCGAGGCGATCGCCTCGCGCCAGCTCATCGCGGCGCCTCCGCCGCCGGCGCGGCGGCGGTCGCGCGCCCGCCGTTGCGTCGCGGGTCGGCGAGGGCGAGCCGGTCCCCCTCGGCGACCCCGCCGGCGAGCGCGACCAGCCCGGCGCCGGCGCTCTCCACGGTCACCTCGATCGGCAGGAAGCCGGCCGGCCCCTCCCGGTAGACGACCTGCCGGCCATCGACTTCGAACAACGCGGCCCGCGGCACCACCAGCGCCGCCGCCCGCTGCTCGAGCGTCAGACGGGCACGCACCCGCTGCCCCGGCCGCATCACCGCCGGGTCGCTCTCGGCGACCGCCAGGGTCGCGCCGAAGTACTGCACCGGCGAGCCCCGCCGGCGGGGCTTGGCGACCTTGTCCACCCGTTCGACCCTGGCCGTGAAGACGCGCGCCGGATGCGCGTCGAGCCGCACCTCGGCGGCCGCGCCCACCTCCAGGCCGCCGGCGTCGGCCTCGAGCACGTAGACCTCGGCCTGCATCTCGGCGAGGTCCGGCAGCTCGGCCAGCCGCTGTCCCGGGTAGAGCGTGTCGCCCGGGCGGGCGACGTTGCCGCGCCAATCGCGGAAGAGGATCACCAGGCCGTCGTGCGGCGCGACCAGCGAGAGCGCGGCGAGCCCGGTCTCCGCGCGGCCGAGCGCCAGCTCGGCCTGGCGCCGCTCGATCTCGATCAGCGAAGCGGCGCCGTGAGCCACGCGGCTGCGCACGTCGCGCGCCGCGAGCGCGTGCTCCTCCTTGGCGAGCGCCAGGTCGCGGTCGAGCTCGGACTCGATCCGCTCGTTGCGCGAGAAGAGCTCTTCGTCGGTCAGCCGGAACGTCTCGGCCACCTCTCGCTCGCGCCGGGCGAGCGCCGCGTCGAGCTCCCCCTTGGCGGCCTCCGTCCGGGCGCCGCTCTCCTGGCCGGTGCGCCGGAGCTCGGCGCGCGACCGCTCGGAGGTGGCCTGCTCGAGGTCGGCGCGGAAGCCGGTCTCGTCGAAGCGGGCGATCGGGTCGCCGGCGGCGACGCGCGCGCCGTCCGCGACCAGCCACTCGACGCGCATCGGCGCCTCGGCCTCCTGCGGCACGGTCAGCGGCGTCGAGCGCCGAGCCACCAGATGCCCTTCCGCGCTCACCTCGCGCACGAACGCGCGCCGCTCCACGCGGCAGGTGGCCACCTCCGAAGGTCCGGCGCAAGCCGCCGACAGCAGCAGGCCGAGCGCCCAGCCGGCGACGGCGGCGCGGGTCACGGCGCTTCCTCCGGCCGCCGCAAACGGAGACGGTCCCCTTCGGCGAGCCCCTCGAGCACCTCGACCTCGGTCGCGTTGCGCCGGCCGAGCCGGGGCTCGATGCGCTCGCCGTCGAGCCAGCCGAGCCGTTCGACGCTCGGCGCGCCGCTCGCCAGGTCGAGAGCCGCGAGCGGCGCGAGCAGCACGGCGGCGGCCCGTTCGTGCTCGATCTCGGCGCGGAAGCGCATGCCCGGCCGCATCCGCTCCGGGTCGGTCTCCTCGAGCTCGAGCTCGGCGCGCACGATCTTGGCCGGGTTCATCGGCGATTGACGCTGCACGGCGGTGTCGAGGCGCGCGACGCGGGCGCGGTAGACCCGGTCGGGGTGGGCATCGAGGCGCAGCGCCACCGGCAGCCCGACCCGCACCCGGCCGGCGTCCGCCTCGGGAATCTCCGCGCGGCCCCGCAGCCGCGCGAGGTCGGGGATCGACAGGACGCGCTCCTGGCGCCAGACCGGGTCGCCGATCTTCTTCTTCTCTCCCCGCCAGTTGAGCACGTAGATCACCGTGCCGTCGCGCGGCGCGGCCACGCGCATCGCCGCGATCGAGCTCTCGATCCGCTCGACGGCGCTCTCGGCCAGCTCGAGCCGGTGCGCGAGCTGGGCGCGCTCGGCGCGCTCCCGATCGCCGAGCGCCGCCAGCTGCTCGCCGAGGAAGGCGACCTCCCGGTCGGCGAGTCCGAGCTCGGCGCGCGCCTTGGCCAGCTCGCGGCGCGCCTCGAGCCCCTCGGGCACCTCCGCCTTGAGCCGCGCCTTGCGCTGCCGAGCCTCCGCCTCGGCGCGACGCAGCTCGAGGTCGAGGCGCTCGAGCTCGAGGTCGGCCTCGCGCTTCTCGAGCTCGCGTCGCGCCGTCTCCGCCTTGCCCCGCTCCTCCTCGAGCCTTCGCTCGAGCTGCGACGTGTCGAATCCGAGCACCGGTTGGCCGGCGCGCACCTCGGACCCCTCGGGCGCGAGGAAGGAGATCTTGAAATCGTAGACGTCGGCAATCGCCGGGGGTCCGAGATCGGCGGACTCGAGCGCTTCGAGCAGGCCGATCGCCGGGACCGTGAGCACGAGATCGCCGCGGCGCACCCGGGTCTCGCTGCCGCTCCCGGCGCCGAGACCGTAGCGCGCGGCCGCGAGAGCGAGCGCGCCGACGAGGGCCAGGGCGGCGCCGCGAGCGCGCCGGCTCACCGTCGCTCTCCGGTCGGCCAAGGGACCAGGGCCTCCCCCTCGGCGACGCCGCCCAGCGCGACGCAGCGGTGCGCGTCGCAGGGACCCAGCTCGACCGCGGCCGGGCCGCGCCGCGTCGCGACGCGCGCAGGCGTCGCGCTCCGGTCGAGCGTCGCGAGGGGCAGCAGCAGCGCCTCCTCGACCCGCGCGGTGATCACCTCGACGCGCACGGACATGCCGGGGCGCATCCGCTCCGGGTCGACCCGCGCGAGGTCGACCAGGACGCGGAAGGCGCGCCGCTGCGACCGCCAGTCGAGCTCGCGCGCCATCGGGGCCACCTCGCGGACGCGGCCCGCGACGCCTTCGCCGGCGAAGGCCTCGAAGTGGCAGCGGGCCGACATCCCGGGCGCGACCCGTCCTTCGTCGACGTCGGAGAGCAGCGCCTCGACGTAGAGCGAGGAGAGGTCGGGCAGCGAGCCGACCGTCATGCCGGGCCAGAGGCCGTCGCCCGGCTGGAGCTTGCGCCCCTCCCAGGGGTGGTCGGCGACCACGAAGACGCCGGCGGACGGGGCGCGCAGGTCCAATCGCTCGAGCGTGCGCTCGGCGAGCGCGAGATCGGCCTCGGCGCGTTCGAGCGCGAGCCTCCGCACGCCGATCTCGGAGTCCGCCGTCACCTGCCGAGACTCGCGGTCGCGCCGCGCCTTGTCGAGGCCGGCGCGGGCGCGCTCGAGGGCGAGCCCGCGCTCGGCCGCCTCGCGCGCCGAGACCAGATCGCCCGGCACTTCGGCCTCGAGGCGGGCGCGCTCGAGCTCGGTCTCGGCGCGCGCCAGCGCGAGCTCGGCCTCGGCGAGCCGGCCGCGCTGCTCCGCCTCGACCTTGTCGAGCTCGTCGCGCGCCTCCAGGCGCGCCGTGCGCTTGGTCACCACTTGCTGCGCGAGCTCCCCCGCGTCGAGCTCGGCGACTCTCGCCCCGGCGGCCACGGTGGCGCCGTCCCGTTCGATCCACCGGAGCTGGAGGTTCCAGGTGCGGGTGGGCGGCACGGTGAGCTGCGCCGAGCGCTCGGCGGCGAGCTCGCCGGAGAGGAGCTGCACCGCCTCGAGCGTGCCGCGGCGCGCGACGAGCTCGCCCCGCTCCGGCTCGCCGGCGGCCGAGCCCGCGCCGCAGCCGGCGAGCGCGGCGCCCGCCAGGATCGCGAGCCACGCGGTCCCGTTCCGCACCGGTGTCATCTCCCGAACTCTACGGCCTCGCCGCCAGGGCCGTCCAAGCGTGTGGGACCGATCGCGCTCCGGCGGTCTAGGAGACCGGGCGGAGCACGAGGTAGTGCGGCAGGCCGGAGCCCGGCCGGTCGTCGGAGATCTGCTCCGTCGCCACCCCGCGCAGCTCGTCGCCGTCGCGCCAGAGCGCCAGCCGCAATCGATGCGTCCGCGACTTTCCCGCGCCGACGGGCAGCGAGCCGACGACCGTCGCCTCGAGCGCCCCGCGCTGCCAGCCGACGCGCTGCAGCGGGTACTGCCAGCCGCCGAGCTCGAGCCGCGGCGCTCGCGGATCGGTGAAGTCGAGCTCGATCGCGATGCGCTCGTCGCCGTCGCGCAGCTCCCCGGCGAAGCGCCCGGAGGGCGGCGTGCCGGGCGCCTCGATCTCGCGCTCGATGCGCTCGACCGCCACGCCGAAGCTCGCGGCGAAGCCGGGTGCGAGCGCTTCGAGGATGCCGACCGCGACCTCCCCGACCGGCGCGCCGGTCGAGTTGGCCAGCGCCAGCGCGCCGAGCCGCCGGGCGGGCAGCAGCAGGATCATCGCGGCGCCTCCGGCGATCTCCCCGTCGCTGATCAGCGCCGGCCCGGCCGCGGTCTCGACCACGCCCCAGCCGAAGAGGTAGTGGCCGGCGACCGGATGTTCGGCGAGCGCGCGCGCGATCGCCACGCTCGCGCCGGGCGCTTCATCGGGGCCCTCCCCTCCGAGGTGGAAGCGCACGTAGCGCAACAGGTCGTCGAGGGTCGAGAAGAAGCCGGCCCCGCCCGCCGGAGCGAGACGGTAGGGATGCGGAATCGCCCTTCCCTCGCCGTCGTAGCCGGTCGCGGCCTCGCCCCGCCCGACCCAGGCCTCGACGGTGGTGCGCTGCATGCCCAGCGGTTGGAGGAGCGCCTCGGTCATCGCTCGCTGCAGGGTGGTGCCGCTCGCGCGCGCCAGGGCCACGCCGAGAACGCCGTACCCCAGGTTCGAGTAAGCGAAGCGGGCGCCCGGCTTCGACGCCACGAAGCCGACGCCGGGGAGGCCGGACGGGCCGACGAGGGTCTCCGGCCGATCGGGATACTCGTAGTGCCAGAGATGGGGGATGCCGGAGGTGTGCGCCAGCAGGTGCGTGAGCCGGACTTCTTCGGCGGCGCCGCCCTCGCCGGCGAGCGCGCCCGGCTCGAGCAGCGGCAGGACCGGCTGGTCGAGCGCGAGCCGCTTCTTCGCGATCAGCGCCAGCGCGCCCGTCGCGGTGATCGACTTCGAGACCGAGGCGACCGGATAGAGAGTGTCCGGCGCCGCGGCGCGCTCCCGCTCGCGGTCGGCCCAGCCGATCGCCTCGGCCCAGAGGATGCCTCCCTCGCGCACGACGCCGACCGCGAAGGAGGGCGCCTCGCCGCGCCGAACCCGTTCCGCGAGCGCCGCGCGCGCTTCGACGAGCTCCGGGGCGGCGGCGACGGCGGCGACCGCCGGCGGGTCGGCTCGTGGCTCGATCGCGGCGCCGCGGAGCGGCGGCGTGACGAGCAGCGCGATCGTGGCACTCCCTACCAGGAAACGTCCGCCTCTCGGCTCGGGCATGGTCGAGATACTCTCGGCGGCCCGCCCGGTTACAGCCGCCGTTCGCCCGTCCGCTTCGCATCGGCAGTAGGCTGGAGGCATGAGCCTCGCGCGCGCCGTCGCCCTGGCCGGGCCACTCGCCCTGCTCTTCGCCGCGTTCGGCCTCGCCGCCAGCGTCGGGGCGCGGCTGCTGCCGCCGATCTCCGGGGGCCTCGCGGGCGCCTTCCACGCGCTGCTCTTCGCGATCGGTCTCGGAGCGGCCTGGACCGCCACGCGACGGACGGAGGAGATCGAGCGGCGGCGCGCCGAGTACGCCGGGGACCCCCACGCGACCCGCCTCGAGCGCGAGACCGCGCACCGCGACGCCGAGCGGGACCGCAACGCCGCCCACCGCGCGCTCGCCGCCGCGCCGCTCGCGCTCGGCTTCTGGCTCGCCTACGAGCTCGAGCCGGGAGTCGCGCTCTGGGCGCGCGCCCTGCCGGCGACCGCCCTCGCCGGCTACGGCCTCGGCGCGTTCCT
>WYBK01000101.1 GCA_011525905.1 Acidobacteriota bacterium | reverse complement strand
TCACCGTGACCGAGCGCGGCGTCTCCTTCGGCTACCACAACCTGGTGGTCGACATGCGCTCGTTCGCCTGGCTGCAGCGGGACGGCATCCCGGCGATCTACGACGTCACCCATTCGCTCCAGTTGCCCGGCGCCGCCGCTCAGGGCACCGCGGGACAGCGCGAGTTCGCCGAGCCGCTCGCCCGCGCCGCGGTCGCCGCCGGCGCCGACGGCGTTTTCCTCGAGGTCCACCCCGACCCCGCCTCGGCGCTCTCCGACCGCGAGACCCAGCTCCCCCCCGACCGCGCCGAGCGCCTGCTCGCCTCGCTGCTCGCTATCCGGGCCGCGCTCGCTCCGGCCTGAGCGCTCCGCCGCCCCGCGTCGCGCTACACTTCCGCCGCCATGCGAGCGCCCCGCGAAGTCGCCCGTCAGGTGATCGAGATCGAGGCCGCCGCGGTGCGCGGGGTGATCGCGCAGCTGGACGAGCGCTTCGACCTGGCGGTCGAGTCGATGCGCACGGCCCGGGGGCGGGTCGTCTGCACCGGCATGGGCAAGAGCGGCATCGTGATGAAGAAGGTCGCGGCGACGCTCGCCTCGACCGGAACACCCGCCTTCTTCCTCCACCCCGCCGAGGCGATCCACGGCGACCTCGGAATGATCGTCGAGGGGGACGTGGTGCTCGCCGCCTCCTACTCGGGCACGACCGAGGAGCTGCTCCGGCTGGTCGAGACCCTGAAGCGCTTGGGCGTGCCGCTGATTGCGATCACCGGCAACGGCGAGAGCCCGCTCGCCCGCGCCGCCGATCTCCACCTGCCGGCCGCGATCGACAAGGAGGCCTGTCCGCTCAACCTGGCGCCGACCGCCTCCACCACCGCGACGCTGGCGCTCGCCGACGCGCTGGCGATGGCGCTGCTCGAGGCGCGCGGCTTCACTCCGGAAGACTTCGCCCGCCTGCACCCCGGCGGACGCCTCGGCAAGCGCCTGCTGCGCGTCGAACAGCTGATGCACGGCGGCGAGGACCTGCCGCAGGTCGTCGCCGGAACGCCGATGCGCGAGGCGATCTACGAGATGTCGCGCAAGCGCTTCGGCATCACGGCGGTGGTCGACGCGGAAGGCCGGCTCCTCGGTTGCATCTCGGACGGCGACCTGCGCCGCCTGCTCGAGCGCGACGAAGCGCTGCTCGGGCGCAACGCCGAGGAGTGCATGCAGCGCTCGCCCAGGACCATCTCCGGCCACGAGCTCGCCTCGGCGGCGCTCAAGGTGATGGAGGACCACCGCATCACCTCGATCTTCGTCACCGGCGCCGACGGCCGACTGGCCGGCATCGTCCATCTCCACGATCTCTGGGGCCTCGAGCTCTTCTGAGCGGGCGCATGGACCTCTCCTTCGCCGCCAACCGGAGCTGGACGCCCGAGCTCGACCGCCGGGCGCGAGGGCTCTCCTGGCTGCTGCTCGACGTCGACGGCGTGCTCACCGATGGCTCGATCCTCTTGGCGGAGAGCGGCGAGCTCGTCAAGACCTTCCACGTGCGCGACGGCCTGGCGATCAAGCTCGCCCGGCGCGCGGGACTCGAGGTCGGCATCCTGACCGCGCGCCGCAGCCCGATCATCGAGCTGCGCGCGCGCGAGCTGGGCATCGAGGAGGTCATGCTCGGCCGCGAAGAGAAGCGCCCGGCGTTCGCCGAGCTGCTCGAACGGCGCGGCCTCGCGGCCGCGAGCGTGGCCTACATGGGCGACGACCTGCCCGACCTGCCGGTGCTCGGCGCCTGCGGCCTGTCGGCGGCACCCGCCGATGCCGTCGCCGAGGTGCGTGGCACGGTCGACTTCGTCACCGAGGCGGCCGGCGGCCGGGGCGCGGTGCGCGAGCTGGTGGAGCGGATTCTCGGGGCGCGCAGCGCTTGGGAGCCGTTGCTGCGCCATTTCCACCCTGCCCCGGGCGGGCATGGCGGAGCTTGAGCCGTCCCCGCCGCGCCGGCCGCTGCGCGCGGCGCTGCTCGAGCGTCTCGTCGACCTGGTCGAGTTGCAGCTCTCCCGAAGCGACTGGCGCGGCGCCCAGGCCGCCGGTCGCGCCCTCGGACGGCTCGGCTGGGCTCTCTCCCGGCGCGATCGGAGGCGTGCGCGAGAGCACCTCGCCATCGCCTTCCCCGAGCTCTCCGCGCCCACGCGCGCCCGCGTCGCGCGCGCGAGCTTCCGGCACTACGGCACGATGCTCGCCGAGTGCCTCTGGCTCGCCTCCCGTGGGCCCGCGGAGGTCGACACCAAAGTCCGCTTCGACGGGTGGGAGCGCATCGAAGCCGCGCGCGCGGCGCGCCGGCCGATCCTGATCCTCACCGGCCACTGTGGCAACTGGGAGCTGCTGGCCGCCGGCCTCAACCGGCGCGGGCTCGGCATGGCGGTGGTGGCGCGCGCGCTCGAGGAGGGAGCGCTCCAGGAGCGCCTGCTCGCATTCCGCGCCCACTTCGGCTCGCGCACCATCGTGCGCGGCACCCCCGGCGCCGCGCGGGCGCTGCTCGGGCAGCTGCGGGCGGCCGGCGCGCTCGGCATGCTGATCGACCAGGACACCCAGGTCGAGGGGGTCTTCGTCCCGTTCTTCGGGCGGCTCGCCTGGACCCCCTCGGGAGCGGCGGAGCTCGCCCTCCGCTTCGATGCGACGGTCCTGCCGACGTTCATCGAGCGAGAGCGCGACGGCCGCCACCTAGCGCGCGTGGAGCCGCCGCTGCCGCTCGAACCGGACGTCACTGCCGCCACCGCGGCGATGACCGCGCGGATCGAGGCGCAGGTGCGGCGCGTGCCCGAGCAGTGGGTCTGGATCCACCGCCGCTGGCGCCGCCGCCCGCCGGGCGAGGCTCAACTCTTCGGCTCGGCAGCTGGGCGTGGCGCGACCAGCCAGGCACCGGCGACGCCCAGCAGGTAGAGGGCGATCGTGGGCACGGCGAAGAGCGAGAGGTTGACCAAGTCCGAGGTCGGCGTGATGACCGCCGAGACGACGAAGATGATGAGCACCGCCCAGCGGAAGTTTCTGAGCAGGAACCTCGGCGTCACCAGGCCGATCTTGGCGAGCAGGACGAGCAGGATCGGCAGCTCGAACATCAGGCCGAGGCCGAGCACGATGGTGAGCAGGAAGCCGTAGTAGCGCTCGACCGTGATGACCGGCATCAGGTCGGGGCCGGCGATTTCCATCAGGAACTGCACCGCGCGGGGAAAAGCGATCCAGTAGGCGAAGGCCCCGCCGCCGACGAAGAAGAGCCAGCCCAGCACCACGAAAGGACCCGCCCAGAGCCGCTCCTTCGGATAGAGGCCGGGCGCCACGAAGCGCCAGACCTCCCAGAGGATCCAGGGGAAAGCGAGGAAGGTGCCGGCGAGCAGCGCGGTCTTGAAGTAGAGCAGGAAGGGGTCGGTGACGCCCAGGAATGCCAGCTTGGTCCCCTCGGGCAGGAACTGCTGGATCGGGCGCGCGAGCCAGCGGCAGATCTCCGGCGCCCAGGAGAGACAGGCGGCCATGCCGACGAGCAACGCGAGCAGCGATCGGACGATGCGCCGGCGCAGCTCCTCGAGGTGCTCGAGCAGCGACATCCGCGGCAGCTCGCCCGCCGGCTCGGGGGCGGCGGCACCCCGGCGGGGCTCGGAACGCGCGGGCATCACGGGGGGTCAGTTCGGCTCGGAGCGGCCGGCCGGGTCCTCGGCCGAGGACGGCGCCGTCTCCGTTTCGTCC
This sequence comes from Acidobacteriota bacterium, assembly GCA_011525905.1. Lineage (GTDB taxonomy): Bacteria > Acidobacteriota > Thermoanaerobaculia > Multivoradales > JAGPDF01 > JACTMI01. The sequence goes on along the minus strand of WYBK01000101.1, from coordinate 15,630 downwards.
CGCTGCCGCGCCTCGGCGGCGGCAGGCGGCGGCAGGCGGGGCGCGACGTGCGGACCGGCGCGGCGCGGCGGCTCCTCCTCGAGCGCGATCTCGCTCTCGATCGAGCGCCGCAGGTCGTTCGACGCCTTGCGGAACTGCGCCATCCCCTTGCCCACGGTCCGGCCGATCTCGGGCAGGCGGCGCGGCCCGAAGATGAGCAGGGCCAGCACGAGGATGAATAGGACTTCCTGGAAACCGAGCGGTCCGAACATCTGCGGCCTCGTCCGGAATCATCGGCTCCCCACTCGCGCGAGTCAAGCCGGGCGGCACGGCGCGTGCTATCTTGCGGCGCCATGAGACCCCGGTGGCGCAATCTCGCTCTCGTGCTCCTGGTCGCCGGACCCATGGTCGGCGCGCTCGCCGGCTCACGCCTGCTCGCGGTCTCCGGCGACACGCGCGAGAACCTCCGGCAGTACACCGACCTGGTCGAAGCGGCGCGCGCGCGCTACGGCGGCGACGTCACCTACCGCGACCTGGTCTTCGCCTCCATCCAGGGCATGCTGCGCACGCTCGACCCGCATACCAACTTCCTCGCGCCCGAGGCCTACTCCTCGATGCGCGAGAAGCAGCAGGCGAGCTTCTACGGCCTGGGCATCCTGGTCGGCATGCGCGCGGGCCGGCTGACCGTCATCACGCCGATCGACGGCACGCCCGCCTCCCGCCTCGGCATCCGCGCCGGCGACATCATCCACCGGATCGAAGGGGAGCCGACCGAGAAGCTCTCGCTCGACGAGGCGGTCTCCCGCCTGAAGGGGCCGAAGGACAGCCAGGTGCGCATCACCATCCTGCGCGCCGGTTTCGACGAGCCGCTCGATCTGACGGTCACGCGCGCCGAGATCCCGCAGACCACCGTCCGCTACAGCTACATGATCGAGCCGGCGACCGGCTACATCGCCATCTCCGACTTCAGCCGGGCGACCGGCGACGAGGTGGCGCGCGCGATCGACCGCCTGCGCGCCGACGGCATGCAGCGGCTGCTGCTCGACCTGCGCAACAACGGCGGCGGCCTGCTCGATCAAGCGGTCGCGGTGGCCGATCAGTTCCTGCCGCCGGGCGCGAGCATCGTCGAGACGCGCGGCCGGGTGCGCGACAGCCGCCAGGGTTTCACCGCGGCGGGCAACCAGCGCGCGTTCGACCTGCCGGTCGTCGTGCTGGTCAACGGCGGTACCGCTTCGGCGGCCGAGATCCTCTCCGGCGCGATCCAGGACCACGACGTCGGGCTGGTGGTGGGCGCGCCGACCTGGGGCAAGGGACTCGTCCAAACGGTCTACAACCTCTCGTACGGCGCCGGCCTGGCGCTGACCACGGCCAAGTACTACACCCCTTCCGGACGGCTCATCCAGCGCGACTACAGCTCCTTCTTCGACTACTACACCCGCGCCGACCTCGAAACGCCCGACGCCGCGCCGGAGAGCCAGCGTCCCGAGCGAGAGCCCGACGAGGTCTTTCGCACCGACCTCGGCCGCAAGGTCTACGGTGGTGGCGGCATCACTCCCGACGTCGAGGTCGAGCCGCTCGAGGTGGCGCCCTTCCTGCAGTTCCTCCTCTCGCGCTCGGCCTACTTCACCTTCGCCGTCGAGTACTCCAACCGTCACCCGGAGCTCGGCCGCGACTGGCGTCCGGGTCCCGAAGTCCTCGAGGAATTCGGCAAGTTCCTGGTGGACAAGGGGATCGATTCCCGTGAAGACGTCACCGCCGGCTTCGCCGAGGAGGCGCACCGCGCCTACGCCCTGCGCCAGATCCGCGCCGAGGTCCTGAGCTCCAAGTTCGGCATCGAGGCGGCGCACCAGGTGCTCGCGGAAGGGGACGCGCAGATCCAGGCGGCGCTCTCGCTCTTCCCGCGCGCCGCCGAGTTGCTCGCCGAGCGGGAGCGCCTCGGACGCGCCCCCGAGGTCCGGGCGGAGATCCCCGCCACCAGCGGCAGGGACTGAGCGCTTCCCGGATTCATTCACCGAGAGGGCGTCCGCCGAGCCGGCCCGCTGGCAGAACGCCGGGAATCGAGGCATCCGCCCGGGGACATGAAGCTCCGCTTCGTGTCCCCGTCTCCGGTAGGCCGGCGCCGGGACGGGGACACGTACCCAGCTGTGCTGGGAACATGTCCCCGATGGGAACGCTGCGATCGGAACGGGGACAGAACGCCGGGAATCGAGGCATCCGCCCGGGGACATGAAGCTCCGCTTCGTGTCCCCGTCTCCGGTAGGCCGGCGCCGGGACGGGGACACGCGCCCAGCTGCGCTGGGAGCCTGTCCCCGGGAAGCGTCGAGAGAGAGTGAAGCGCCCGGGCGCTACGGCACTTCGTTGCGGACGAAGAAGGTCCGCTCGCCGACGATCGAGTAGACCCCGTGGTCGTCGATCGCCTGCAACTGGATGTGGTGCGGCCCGTCCGAGGTCACTCGGGTGTCGAGCAGATAGCGGAACCCCGCGGCCGCGCTGTCCGGATAACCCGGGTAGAGCGTCGAGACGTCGCCGCGCGGCAGCCCGTAGATCGCCGAGCCCTGCAGCTGGCCGTCGAGGAAGACCTGGACGACCCCGACTCCCTCGCGATCGAGCACCCAGCCCGTCACTTCGGTGACGCCGCTCGTCTGCTCGCCGTTCTCCGGATTGTCGATGTACCCGAACGAGCCCTCGTTGCCGGTGAACTCCGTGCAGGTGAAGACCACCGGAATCTCGGCGACGTTGGCGACCGTGCCGTAGACGTCGCCAACCCGGATGGTCAGCTCGTGGAAGCCCACCGAGTAGCCGATGTTGATCAGGAAGCCGACGTCGAGCACGAAGCGCCAGCGCGCGTGCGGCGAGTTGGCGACCGTCGGAAAGAGGTCCTCGATGTCCAGGCTCGGCAGCCCGTAGCAGTTCACGTAGCCGCCCTGGGCCGCGTCGAACCAGCAGTCGGTGTGGCTGTTGGCCCAGAGCGACCCGTTGATCAACAGCTCGACGTACTTGACCCCGGTGTCCCCCTCCTCGATGCCGAGATCGAGCGCCCACCCCTCGATGACGCTGTAGCGCGGCGTCAGGTCGTCGAGCTCGCAGTCGCCGTAGAGCTCGGCGCCCGCGTTCGGGAAGGTGATCGCCCCGAACGGCACCAGGTTGTGGGTCGTGTTGTAGACCTCGATCACCTTCGAGTTGAGGAAGACCTGCTCGCCCGAATTGGTCGTCACGCGGGCGGTCAGGGTATGGAGATCGTTGTAGAACTGCGTGCTGTCGAGCTGGAAGCCGAACCCCGCGGCGGCCGAATCGGGGTAACCCGGGTAGAGGATCTGGACGTCCGGCCGGTTCTGTTGCAGGTCGGCGATGCCGACCACCACCCCGTCGACGAAGATCTCGACCCGTTCGATGCCGTCGTCGTCGAGCGCCCAGCCGGTGAGCGGCAGCATGCCCTGGCCGGCGTTCCGCCCGTCCGGCAGGCCCTCGAAGTTGCCGAAAGGCAGCGCCGCCGACACCGGAGCCGACAGCGCGGCGCACAGAGCGAAGCCCACTACCCAGCGTGTTTCGAGCCGCATCGGGATCTCCTCCGTCGAAGTCGCCCGTAGTGTGCGCTGGCGATTCCAGAAAGTCAAGTGATTACAGCATATTGCGCAAGTAGCTGCACACCAGACGGGGCAGTGCTTCGAGGTCGTACCCCCCTTCGAGGATCGAGACCAAGCGTCCCGCGGCGTGGCGGCCGGCCACCTCGGCGAGCCACCCCCCCCACGCCGCGAACCCCTCCTCGGTGACCCGCATGCCGCCGAGCGGGTCCTCGCGCCAGCTGTCGAAGCCCGCCGAGACCACGAGCAGCTCGGGAGCGAAGCGATCGAGCGCGGGGAGCAGCGCCTCGCGGAAGACGCGGCCGTACTCGGCGTCGCCAGAGCCGGCAGGCAGTGGCAGGTTGAGCGTCGCGCCCTCCCCGGCCCCCCGACCCCGCTCCCCGGCCGCGCCCGTGCCCGGGTAGAAGGGCCACTGGTGGAGGCTGGCGTAGAAGATGTCGCCGCGCTCTTCGAAGAGATGCTGCGTGCCGTTGCCATGGTGCACGTCGAAGTCGACGATCGCGACGCGCTCGACGCCGTGCCGCGAACGCGCGCGCTCGGCGACGATCGCGGCCTGATTGAAGAAGCAGAACCCCATCGCCCGATCGCGCTCGGCATGGTGCCCGGGAGGCCGAGTCGCGACGAAGGCCCCACCCCCTTCGGCGCAGACGGCGTCGAGCGCCGCGACGGCGGCGCCGGCGGCCGCCGTCGCGGCCGTGTAGCTGTCGCGGCCGATCGGGTTGTCCGCGCTGTCGAGCAGACCGTCGCCGCGCGCGACGGCCCGCTCGAAGCGGCGGACGTAGGACTCGGCATGGAGCGCGAGGATCGCCGACTCGAGAGCCTCGGCCCCGACCGCGCTCCGCTCCTCGACGCCCGGCAGCGCGCGCACCGCCGCGACGATGCCGGCCGTTCGCTCGGGGCGCTCCGGGTAGCCGACCGGCGCCGGGTGGGAGAGGCAAAGGGGATCGTGGAACAGCCTCATGCTCGCAGTTTAGCCCCGCCCCGCGAGCCTGCGGCGCGGCGTCGCGACCCTCGCCCTCGCTCGGGCCCGCCACGCCGGCGAGGCGCCGCGGCGCCGGCACGCTCGAGCTTTCGGCGGAGCCGGTGCAGCAGCGAGTCGATCGCCGCCCGGCTCCAGGGCTCGCCCAGACGTTCCGCGATCGCCGCGCTCGGCAGGCCGACCAGGAAAGCCAGCGAGACCACGCGCAGGCGCGCCGGCGTCGCCTTCGGGCCGAGCAGCTCACGGCAGCGCGCGAAGAACAGGCGGCCCTGTTCCCGTGCCAGCGCGCGCGCCTCGGGACAGCCGCGCCGGTCGCTCAGGTCGCGCCCGACTCCCGCCGCCAGGTCGACCTGGGGGTGCGCCGCGTCGGGCAGCGGACGGCGCGAGGCCGGCGAGCGCAGCGCGTCGACGACCGCGCGGCGCACGATCCGCCGCAGGTAGAGATGCGCCTCGCCCGCCGAGCGGCCGCGGAAGGCGACGAGCGCCCGCCGGTCGCGCTCGAGCAGCCGGCAGAAGACCTCCTGCTCGAGATCTTCGCAGCGCTCGGGCAGGGGCTCGATGCTGGCGCGTGCGAGCGCGCCGCGCACCTCGCGGCGCAGTCGGTCGCCGTAGGTGGCGAGAAAGCGAGTCCAGGCCTGTTCGTCGGCGACCCGCGCGCAGTCGCGCAGGATCCGGGCTTCGGGGGCGATCTCCTGAAGGTGGGGCATTTCCGCTCCTCGGTCGGGGAGCGGAGGGGGCGAGCCCGAATAAAGCGAAGGCCGAGCCTGGCTCGGCTCGGCCCCGTCGGAACGACGTGACCCTACACCACGCCGAGCGCGCTGTCCAGCGGTGCCCCGCTCAGAAGCCGGCGCGCCGCGCGACCCGCGCGGCGGCCGCGGCCGCCTCCCGGCGGATGCGTCCCTCGTCGAGCCCCAGCAGCCGCCCCTCCTCGACGACGACGCTGCCGCCGATCGCGACGTGGCGGACGCAGGCGGCGGCGGCGCCGAAGACGACGGCATCGTGAGGATCGACCCCGGGCGCGCGCAGCAGCTCGGGCCGGCGGTCGTCGAGCACGACGAGGTCGGCGAGCTTGCCGACCTCCAGCGAGCCGATCTCCGACTCGAGACCCAGCGCCCGCGCCCCCTCGGAGGTCGCCAGCCGCAGCGCCTCGACGCCCGGCAGCGAGCCGGGGCCTTCGCGCAGCGCCTGCAGTCTGGCCGCCAGCCGAACCTCCTCGAAGGCGTCGAGACGGTTGTTGCAGGGGGGACCGTCGCAGCCGATCCCGACGGGGATGCCCGCCCGCCGGATGCGGCAGATCCGGGCGATGCCCGAGCCGAGCTTGAGATTCGAGCCGGGGCAGTGGACCACCGAGAAGCGGCGGCGGGCCAGCTCGCCATAGTGGCGGCGCGGCAGCCAGACGCCGTGGGCGATGCGCAGGTCCGAGTCGAGCAGGCCGAGGTCCCGGAAGAGCTCGATCTCGTCGCGGCCGCCGTAGCGGGCGCGCACCTGTGCGGTCTCGTCCCGCTGTTCGAGGGCGTGAGTGTGCACCGGCAGCCCCCGGCGCTCGGCGATTCGCGCCACTTCGCCGAGCAGCTCGCCGCTGCAAGAGAGCGCGAAGCGCGGGTTGAGCGCATAGCGCAGCCGCCCGTCGGCGGCGCCATGGAAGCGCTCGGCGAGCGCCTCGGTCTCGTCGAGACAGGCCGCGGTCGACTCCGCGAGCCGCGCCGGCAGGCCGTCGCCGTCGTCCATCAGGCACTTGCCGGCGACGGCGCGCAGCCCCGACTCGGCGATCGCCTCGAGCAGGCCCGCCGCTTCGGGCCCGATGCCGATGTCCTGGACCGTCGTCGTGCCGCCCAGCAGGCACTCGGCCGCCCCGAGCAGACCCGACCAGTAGGCCGAGTCGCGATCGTGAGCCGCTTCGAGCGGCCAGATCCTCTCGCGCAGCCAGGCGAGCAATCGGCGATCCTCGGCGAGCCCGCGGAAGATCGTCTGCCCGAGGTGGACGTGCCCCTGGACGAGCCCCGGCAGGACCAGACAGCCGCGCGCGTCGAGCTGCCGCGCCTCGGGCGGCTGCTCGAGGCCGGCGCCCAGGGCGACGATCCGCCCGTCGCGCGCCAGCAAATCGCTCGCGTCGAGGACCCGGGCCTGCGGATCCAGGGTCAGCAGCGTGCCGCCGCGGACCAGCAGGTCGCCGGTGGCGCTCACCGGCGGCTCCGCGCAAAACGAAAAGGTCCCGGCTGCCCGGGACCTTCGTCGTGACGCGAGACGCGGCGGAAGCGGCTCAGCGCAGCTTCTCCTCCACGAACTCGACGTGCTGCCGCGCCTTGGGATCGTACTTCTTCAGGCGCAGCTTCTCGCTCGAGGTCTTCTTGTTCTTGGTGGTGGTGTAGAAGTAGCCGGTGCCGGCCGAGGAGACGAGCTTGATCTTGTCGCGCATGTTCGGGTCCTTCTCGTCCTGCGTAGCTGCGAACCGAAGTCTGGAAGCGTGACTGGCGGGGCCGACGGGGCTCGAACCCGCGACCTCCGGCGTGACAGGCCGGCGTTCTAACCAACTGAACTACGACCCCGCTGGTGACGCTACCAAGGAACTCAATTGCCCAGGGACCCATCCGGAGGCGCCTGGCGGCCGGCGGTGCTCCTCCCGTCGCCTCCCGGGCCCTGGTGGGAGGTGAGGGATTCGAACCTTCGACCCCCTGCTTGTAAGGCAGGTGCTCTACCGCTGAGCTAACCCCCCGCGTCCGAGCCGGGAGATGCTAGTCGACGGCGCCGCCCCAAGTCAACGCGCCTGCGGAACGGGGACTGGCTCCACTTCCCGGTTCGGGGACATGTTCCCAGCTCTGCGCGCAGATCGGCCCCATCGAAGCGCCGCCGAGCTGGGTTCGTGTCCCCGTCGCGACGTCCGCGCCCGCCGCCTCCCCTCTCGCTGGACACCCGCGCCGCGCGTTGAAACAATCGCGGCGAGGGAGAAAGGAGCCCCAGGACATGCACGAGCTGCCGAAACTCGCCTATGCCTTCGACGCGCTCGAGCCGCACATCGACGCGCGCACGATGGAGATCCACCACGGCAAGCACCACCAGGCCTACGTCACCAACCTCAACAAGGCGCTCGAGCAGGCGCCCGAGCTCGCGGGCAAGAGCATCGAGGACCTGCTGCGCGGCTTCGCCTCCGTGCCGGAGGCGATCAAGACGGCGGTGCGCAATCATGGTGGCGGCCACGCCAACCACGCGCTCTTCTGGGACGTCATGGGCCCGGGCGGCGGCGGCGACGCCTCGGGCGACCTCGCCAAGGCCATCGCGAGCGCGTTCGGCAGCCAGGCCGACCTCCAGGAGCGGCTCAGCGCGGCGGCGATGGGGCAGTTCGGCTCCGGCTGGGGCTGGCTGGTTGTCGCCGACGGCAAGCTCGAAGTCTTCGCCCGGCCCAACCAGGACAGCCCGCTGATGGAGGGCAAGACGCCGATTCTGGGAGTCGACGTCTGGGAGCACGCCTATTACCTCAACTACCAGAACCGCCGCGCGGACTACCTGAAGGCCTGGTGGAACGTCGTCCGCTGGGACCGGGTCGCCGCCCGCTACGCGGCGGCACGCGGCTGATCCCGAGCCCGGCGCCCGGCTCGCGCGGGTCGGGCGCCCGGGCGCTGGTGTAGACTCCCCCACCCTGCGGGCGGTGTAGCTCAGCGGTTAGAGCGAGCGACTCATAATCGCTAGGTCAAGGGTTCAAGTCCCTTCACCGCCACCAGATCCCTCCTGCCGGCCTTGGCCACGCTCCGCGCCGCGCTCGAATCGGTTCTCGCGCTCGCCCGGGGCCCGGGCGAGCGCTGGGTGGTGGCGCTCTCCGGTGGGCCCGACTCGACCTCCCTGTTGGCCGCCCTGGCGCCGCTGGCGCGGACGCGTGGCGTCGCGCTCGTCGCCGTCCACGTCGATCATGGGCTCGACCCCGGCTCGGCCGGCCGTGCCGTGCGCGCCCAGGAGATCGCGGCCGCGCTCGACGTGCCGTTCGTTCTGTGCGCACCCCGAGTCGAACGGCGCCGTCGCGAGAGCCCCGAGGCCGCCGCCCGCCGCTGCCGCTATCGGGAGCTCGAGGAGGCGCGGGTCGCCCTGGGCGCCACGAAGATCCTCACGGCGCACCACCTCGACGACCAAGTGGAGACTCTGCTGCTGCGGATCGGCGCGGGCACCGGCATCGCCGGGCTCGCGGGCATCCCCGCCGAGCGCGGGCCCCTGCTGCGGCCGCTCCTGGAGCTGCGCCGGGCGACGCTGCTCGCCTCCCTCGCCGGCTTCTTCCCGCCGCCGGTCGAGGATCCGACCAACCTCGAGCGGCGCACGCCGAGGAATCGTCTGCGACACGGTCTGCTCCCCCATCTGCTCCGAGCCGATCCCGACCTCTTCGCGGCCCTCGCGGCGCTTCCGGCCGCGGCCCGGCGGGCGCGCGGCGCGATCGATCGCGTGCTCGGGCGTCGCGTCGCGATCCGGAGGCTCGGCGCCGGGGCCGAGGTCGACCGGCGGGAGGTCGAGGCGATCCCGGCACCGCTGCGCCCGTTGGCGCTCGCCAGGCTGCTCGAGGCCGCCGGCAGCGTGCCGCCGCCCGGGGCGGCACGGCTCGCGCCGGCGCTCGCCGCGCTCGCCGCCGGGCGCTCCTTCTCACTCGACCTCGACGGCGTCCGCCTGCGTGGCGAGGCGACGCGTCTGCGCGCCGCTGCGCGGGAATCCCCTCCGGCGGCCGTTGCGTATACTGTTTCGTTACCGGGTGAGGTCGAGCTCTCGGAGCTCGGCCTCAGGATGCGGATCCGCCGCCGCCCGTTCGCCCCCTGGATGGTCGAGGGGCGGCCCGACCGAGCCGCCTTCGAGCTGCCGGCGGGCGCCACGAGCGCCGAGGTCCGCACTCGCCGCCCGGGAGACCGGCTCCGGCCGATCGGCGCGCCGGGTGAGCGCAAGCTCAAGGAGCTGCTGATCGACCGCAAGGTCCCTCGGGCCGCGCGCGACCGGCTGCCGCTTCTCCTGGTCGGCGGCCGGATCGTCTGGGTGCCCGGCGTCACGGTCGCCGAGGAGAACCGCCTGCGCGGCGCCTCGGAGGCCTGGGTGGCCGAGATCGCGCCGGTCGGTGGTCGCGGCGACACGGAGGGCGAGGTAGGGAATGACCCCGGCGCCGCCGGGGTCGGAGCGACCGGAGGGGAGACGACTTGAACTCGACGCTGCGCACGCTGCTGCTCTGGATGGTCATTTTCATCGTGGTCATCCTGCTCTGGAACACCTTCCAGGCCGGGCGCACCGAGCGTCACGACCTCAACTTCAACGAGTTCACGGCGCAGCTCGAGCGCGGGCACGTCAAGACCGTCACCCTGCGCGACAAGTCGATCACCGGCGAGTTCAAGGCGGGTGGACGCTACGAGGAGGGCGAGACCTTCCGCGTCGAGCTGCCCTTCGAGCCCGACCCCGAGTTCGTCGCCGGCCTGCTCGCCAAGCAGGTGGAGGTCAAGGCCGAGCCGCCCAAGGACAACCCGCTGTTCGCCATCCTGGTCGGCTGGGCGCCGGTCCTGCTGCTGATCGGCCTCTGGGTCTTCTTCATGCGTCAGATGCAGTCGGGGGGCAACAAGGCGCTCTCCTTCGGCAAGTCGAAGGCCAAGCTGCTCTCCTCGTCGACCAAGAAGGTCACCTTCAAGGACGTCGCAGGGGTCGAGGAGGCCAAGGAGGAGCTGCAGGAGATCGTCGAGTTCCTCAAGGACCCGCAGAAGTTCCAGAAACTGGGCGGCAAGATTCCCAAGGGGGTCCTTCTGATGGGACCTCCCGGAACCGGCAAGACCTTGCTGGCGCGCGCGATCGCCGGCGAGGCCAACGTCCCCTTCTTCTCCATCTCGGGCTCCGACTTCGTCGAGATGTTCGTCGGCGTCGGCGCCTCGCGCGTCCGCGACCTGTTCGAGCAGGGCAAGAAGAACGCCCCCTGCATCATCTTCATCGACGAGATCGACGCGGTCGGCCGGCACCGGGGCGCCGGGCTGGGCGGCGGCCACGACGAGCGCGAGCAGACGCTCAATCAGCTGCTGGTCGAGATGGACGGCTTCGAGACCAACGAAGGCGTCATCCTGATCGCCGCCACCAACCGGCCCGACGTGCTGGATCCCGCGCTGTTGCGCCCCGGCCGCTTCGACCGGCGGGTGGTCGTCGATCGCCCGGACATCAACGGCCGCCGCGGCATCCTCGAGGTGCACGTCAAGAACCTGCCGATCGCCGAGGACGTCGACCTCGGCGTCATCGCCCGCGGCACGCCCGGCTTCGCCGGCGCCGACCTCGCCAACCTGGTGAACGAGGCGGCGCTGATCGCCGCCCGGCGCAACAAGAAGAAGGTCGAGATGGCCGACTTCGAGTTCGCCAAGGACAAGGTGCTGATGGGCACCGAGCGCAAGACTCTGGTGATGACCGAGCAGGAGAAGGTGGTCACCGCCTTCCACGAGGCGGGCCACGCGCTGGTCGCCGCCTTCCTGCCCGGCCACGACCCGCTGCACAAGGTCACCATCATTCCGCGCGGGCGGGCGCTCGGCGTGACCATGCAGCTGCCGACCGAGGACAAGTACACCTACAGCAAGGGCTACGTCGCCAACCAGATCGCCATCCTCATGGGCGGGCGCGTCGCCGAGGAGCAGACGCAGAAGGACATCACCACCGGCGCCGGCAACGACATCGAGCGGGCGACCGCCATGGCGCGCCGGATGGTCTGCGAGTGGGGCATGTCGGAGCTCGGGCCGCTCTCCTTTTCCGGCCAGGACGAGCCGGTCTTCCTCGGCCGCGACTTCGCGCAGCGCGCCTCCTACAGCGACGAGACCGCCCAGCGGATCGACGAGGAGGTGCACCGGATCGTCCAGGCCGGTCACCGCACCGCCCAGTCCATCCTCCAGGAGCGCCGCGCGGTGCTCGATCGGCTCGCCGCGACCCTGCTCGAGCGCGAGTCGCTCGAGGGCGACGAGGTCTACCGGATCATCGAGGAGATGACCGGCCTGAAGCTCGGTCCGCCGCCCGCACCGCCCAGAGAGCCGGGCTCGCCGGCCCCAGCGCCCGGATCGGAGAGCGCCGAGGCGCCGGCCAAGGCTCCGGTCGGGCCCGACCTCTCCACCCATCCGAGCCCGGCTTGAAGCTCCCTCCCGTGGCCACCGCCGCGGCTCCCCTCTCCGGCCCCCTGCTCGACCCCGAGGTCGACTAGACTCGGCGCGGTGGCGGAAGCGGCGACGACCCTCGAGACGATCCCGACGTACCGGCTCGAGCTGCCGCGTGACCGCCGCGCGCAGCTCCGGCCCGGCCGGCCCTGCCTCGCCGGCATCGTCAACGTCACTCCCGACTCCTTCAGCGACGGCGGCCGCTTCCTCGAGCCGGACGCCGCGGTCGAGCAGGCGCTCGCCCTGCTCGCCGAGGGCGCGGACTGGATCGACCTCGGCGCCGAATCGACCCGGCCGGGCGGCGGCGTCTACGGCGGCGGCGCGCGGCCGGTTCCGGCGGCCGAGGAGATCGAGCGGCTGCTGCCCGTGCTCGAGCGCCTGCGCGCCGCCACCGACGCCCCGCTGTCGGTCGACACCCGCAAGGCCGAGGTCGCGCGCGCCGCGCTCGCCGCCGGCGCCGATCTGATCAACGACGTCTCGGCCCTGGCCGATCCGGCCATGGGCGAGGTGGTCGCCGCGGCCCGCTGCCCGGTGGTGCTGATGCACGCCCGCGGCGAGCTGGCCACCATGCAGTCCGCCATCTCGTTCTCCGACGTCGTCGCCGAGGTGCGCGACGAGCTCGCGGCGCTGCGCGACCGCGCGCTCGGCTTCGGCATCGCTCGTGGCCAGATCCTGCTCGACCCCGGTCTCGGCTTCGGCAAGACCGCGCGGCAGAGCGCCGAGCTGGTCGCCCGGCTCGACCGCCTGGTGGCACTGGGACACCCGGTTCTGATCGGCGCCTCGCGCAAGAGCTTCCTCGGCGCGCTGGCCGGCACTCCGGTGCTGGAACGGCTGCCCGGCAGCCTGGCGGCTGCCGGGCGCGCCGCCGAGCTCGGCGCGGCGGTCCTGCGGGTGCACGACGTCGCCGCGACCCGCCAGTTCCTCGCCCTCTGGCGGGCGCTCCGCGAGGAGACCGGCCGGTGAGCCCGGGCGAGTTCTTCGACCTGCTGACCTGGCACGACGTCGTCGACGTCGCCGTGGTCGCGATCCTCGTCTACAACCTCCTGTTGCTGATCCGCGGCACTCGCGCCGTGCAGATGGTCACCGGCATGTTCCTGATCGCCGGCGTTTTCTACCTAGCGCGCCTGGGGCGGCTGGTGACGCTCGAGAACATCGTCGAGAAGTTCCTCATCTTCCTGCCTTTCGCGATCATCGTCCTCTTCCAGCACGAGATCCGGCGAGCGCTCGCCAACTTCGGGCGCGGGCCCTTCTTCGGCCGCGCCGGCCGCGGCGCCGAGCAGTCGACGCACGCCGACGCCGTGCTCGCCGCCACCGCGCTCGCGGCCCGGCGCATCGGCGCGCTGCTGGTCTTCGAGCGGCGCGAGGGGCTGCGCAACTACGCCGAAGCGGGCATCCCGCTCGACGCGCTGGTCTCCTACGACCTGCTGATCAACATCTTCACCCCGGACACGCCGCTGCACGACGGCGCGGTCATCGTGCAAGGCGACCGCATCGCCGCCGCCGCTTGTTTCCTGCCGCTGTCGACCGACACCGAGATCTCCAAGCAGGTCGGCTCGCGCCACCGGGCCGCGCTCGGCATCAGCGAGGAGACCGACGCGGTGGCGCTGGTCGTCTCGGAGGAGACCGGGCGCATCTCGCTCGCCATCGACGGCCGGCTCGAGCCGATCGCCGACGGCAAGGAGCTGCGCGCGCGACTGCAGGAGCTGCTGGTGGCGGACCTCGAATCGAAGCGGAGGGCCTCCTCGTGACCGCACGGGGGAGCCTCTGGGGCCTGCGCCTGCTGGCGCTGTTCACCGCGGTGGTGCTCTGGTTCTTCTCCTCGGTCGGCAAGCGCGAGAGGCTCTCCGAGAAGCTGGTCGACGCGGCGGTGACCTACAACTCGACGCGTGGCCTGATCCTGCTCGACCCGGTGCAGACCGTGAAGGTCCGGCTGCGCGGACCGGACCGCCGCATCCGCAATCTCGCCCCGTACGTCGTCGACGTGGTCGTCGATCTGACGGGCACCGAGTCCGGCCAGGTCGACGTCAATCTGCGCCCCGAGAACGTGCTGCGCCCCGACGACGTCTCGGTCGTCTCGATCGAGCCGAACACGCTGCGCCTGCGCATCGACCGCGAAGCGACCCGGCAGCTGCCGGTGCTGGCGCGCATCGTCGGCGAACCGGCGGCCGGCGCCGTGCCGCACGCGGCGACGGTCATGCCGCCAGTCGCCACGGTCTCGGGGCCGCAGAGCTTGCTCGCCGGCCTCGACTCGGTGACCACCAGTCCGGTGTCGCTCGACGGCCACGCCTTCTCCTTCCAGGAACGGGTGCCGATCGCGCCGCCCGATCCGCTGGTGCGCGTGCTCGAGCCCTCCGTGGTCGTCGTCTCGATTCCGATGGACACGCCCGGACTGCCCCGCGACGACGCGCAGGACCCGGACGCGGCGCCGGGCGGCGAAGGCTCCCCCCCCGCTCCGGGGCCGCGATGAGCCCGCGCCTGTTCGGGACCGACGGCATCCGCGCCCACTTCGGCGAGGAGCCGCTTTCCGAGCCAACGGTGACGCGTGTCGGTGACGCGCTCGGCCGTCGCTTGGCGCGCGACCGGAGCGCGCCCGAAGTGCTGGTGGCGGGCGACACGCGCGCCTCGCGCGCCGCGTTGACCGCCTGGCTCGCGCGCGGCCTGATCGCCGGCGGCGCCCGGGTTCGCGACCTCGGCGTGCTGCCGACGCCCGCGCTCGCCCGCCTCGTCGTCGCCCGCGGCGCGGCCGCCGGCGTCGCCGTCTCGGCGAGCCACAACCCGGCCGCGGACAACGGCCTCAAGCTGATCGGCGCCGACGGCTTCAAGTGGAGCGAGGCCGACGAGCGCGCGCTCGAGCGGGAGATCCGTGCCGCTTCCCCGCCGGGCGCGCCACTCGCCACGCTCGAAGTCGAGCACGGCGCCGCCGCCGAGTACCTCGACGCACTCGAGCGGTTGCTGCCGGGCCGGCCGCTCGGCGGCCTGCGGGTCGCGCTCGATTGCGCGCACGGCGCGGCCTCCGGAGTCGGCCGAGAGCTGTTCGAGCGACTGGGGGCGCGCGTCGCCAGCCACTTCGACGCGCCCGACGGCGCCAACATCAACCTGGGCTGCGGCTCGACGCATCCGGAGGCGCTCGCCTGCCACCTGACGGTGGGCGACTTCGACGTCGGCTTCGCTTTCGACGGCGACGCCGATCGCTCGCTGCTCGTCGACGAGCGCCGCGGCGTGCGCGACGGCGACGCGATGCTCTTCCTCTGGGCCGCGGCGCTGGTCCGCGAAGAGGCACTCGAGCCGCGCGCGATCGTGGCGACCTCGATGAGCAACCTCGGCCTCGAGCGCGTCCTGGCCGACCTCGGGGTCGAGGTCGTGCGCTGCGGCGTCGGCGACCGCGAGGTCGTCGACACGCTGCGCGCCCGCGGCCTGCGCCTGGGCGGCGAGCAGTCGGGACACCTGGTCGACCTGGCGCTCTCGACCACCGGCGACGGCCTGCTCTCCGCCGCGGTGCTCGCCGGCCTGGTCGCCCGCGCCGGGCGGCCGGTCTCCGAGCTGCTCGCCCCCTTCGTCCGCTTTCCGCAGTTGATCGAGAACGTGAGGGTGAAGGCCAAGCCGCCGCTCGAGTCGCTGCCGGGGGTCTGGCGCGCGGCGCGCGCGGTCGAGTCGCGCCTCGGCCGCCAGGGGCGGCTGGTGCTGCGCTACAGCGGCACCGAGCCGCTGGCGCGCATCATGGTCGAGGGGCCCGACGCGGCCGAGATCGCCGCCCTGGCCGCCGAGCTCGCCGCGGCGATCCGCGCCGAGATCGGCGCCGGCTGACCGACCCCCGCTACCCGGCGAGCGCCGCGAGGTAGGCGCGCACGGCCGCGGCGAGGCCGAGGTCGAGCGCGTCGGAGATCAGAGCGTGGCCGATCGAGACTTCGGCGAGGCCGGGCAGGTTCGCCGCCAGGAAGGACAGGTTGTCGAGGTCGAGGTCGTGGCCGGC
>WYBK01000100.1 GCA_011525905.1 Acidobacteriota bacterium | reverse complement strand
GTCGGCGACGGCGGTCGCGTCGAGCGCCGCCTCGAGCGCGGCCTCGCGCCGGCCGGCGCGCTCCAGCCGCTCCGCGTCGCGCAGCCGTGCGGCGACTCGCCGCTCGAGATCTCGCGCCGCGGTCGTCGGCGCGGCCGCCGCGGCCGTCGCCACGGCCGGAGGGGCGGTGGCGCTCGTGGGCGGCGCCGCGACCGGGGCGGAAGCGCTCGCGGTGGGCTCGGGCTCGGCCGCGGGCGGGCGCGCGGGCGCGGTGGCGGAGCGGGCCTCGGCGCCCACTGCCGGGGGCGCGCCCGAGTCGCCGCCGGCGAGCCAGAGGCCGGCGACCGCCAGGGCGCCGAGCAGGGCGGCGCCGGCGAGCGCGATCGGCAGCTTCGAGGCGCGCGCCGGGGCGTACGCGGTCGCGGTCGTCGGCTCGGCCGGCGGTCGCCGGGGGTGGGCCTCGGTCGGCCCGGTCGCGCTCGCCGGCCCGGTCGGTCCGCTCGGCCGCTCGCGCGCGCCCGAGCGCCCGCCGGTGCGCTGGGCCCCGGAGCGGGGGGTGGCGGCGACGCTCGCCGCGGCGCGCGCCGCCTCGGCGGGGCGGGAGAGGACGCGGGTCGAGCGCTGCGAGGGGTCGGCGACGGCGGTCGCGTCGAGCGCCTCGGCGAGCGGCTCGCCGGCCGCCAGCCGCTCGAGCAGCCGAGCGATCTCGTCGAAGCTCTGGTAGCGCGCCCCCGGCTCCTTGGCCAGGCAGCGGCGGATCAGCCGCTCGAGGTCGGCCGAGCAGCCGGGCGGCGCGATCTCACCGATCGGGCGCGGATCCTCCGAGAGGATCCGGTAGAAGACCCGGCTCATCGTCTCGGCCTCGAAGGGGCGCTCGTAGCTGGCCAGCTCGTAGGCCAGGACGCCGAAGGAGAAGATGTCCGCCCGGTGGTCGACCGCGCCGCCGTTGATCTGCTCGGGCGCCATGTAGGAGACGGTGCCGAGCGAGGTGCCGGTCTTGGTCAGGCGGGTGTCCTCCTGCGCCAGCCGGGCGATGCCGAAGTCCATCACCTTGGCCAGGCCGTTGCCGCAGATGCGCACGTTCGCGGGCTTGACGTCGCGGTGGACGATGCCGCGCTCGTGGGCGTGCGCGAGGCCGCGCGCGACGTCGAGCAGCCAGGCGACGCGGGTCGCCTCGGAGAGCTCCTCGCGCCGCTTGATCGCGGCCGAGAGGTCCTCGCCGTCCAAGAACTCCTGGACCAGGTAGGGGGTCTCACCGTCGTAGCCGAAGTCGTGCACCAGGACGATGTTCGGGTGGTGCAGGCCGCCGGCGATCTCGGCCTCGCGCAGGAAGCGCCGGCGCAGGTCCTCGCTGTCGGTGGTGCAGGTCTTGATCGCGACCAGGCGCTTCAGGAAGGGGTCGCGCCCCTTCCAGACGGTGCCGAAACCGCCCTCGCCGATCCGTTCGAGGATCTCGTACTTGCCCAGCCGCTCTGGATCCATCGGTTTGGCGGCGGATGCTAGCACTCGTCTCGCTTCCGCGCCCGGGCGCCCGGATGAGATGCTTCGCGCGATGAGGCGCGACGAGCCGACGCTGCAACGGCTGCTGCTGCGCGCCGTCGACCACCCCGCCACCGGCGTGCGCCTGGCCAATCGCGCCGGCCGGGCGGCGCTGCTCTCCTGGGCCGGCATCGCCGAGCGCGCCGGCGAGGTGGCGGGCGCGCTCTCCGGCCTCGGTCTCGAGCGGGGCGAGCGGGTCGCGCTGCTCTACGGCACCGGCGCGCCCTTCTTCGACGCCTTCTTCGGCGTGCTGCTGGCCGGCGGCGTGCCGGCCCCGCTCTACCCGCCGGTGCGGCTCGGCCGGCTCGGCGAGTACCAGGAGCGCACTGGCCGGCTGCTCGCGGCCGCCGCGGCGGCGCTGGTGCTCGCCGATCGCCGCCTGGCGCCACTCGCCGGACCGGCGGTCGAGGCGGCGCGCCCGCGGCTCGGCTGTCGCGCGCTCGGCGAGCTGCCCGAGGGGCGCAAGCTGGTCACCCTGGGGGAGCCCGAGGAGCTCGCGCTCGTCCAGTTCTCCTCGGGCACCACGGTCGACCCGCGCGCCGTGGCGCTCACCCACGCGGCGGTGGTCGCCCAGGTGCGCGCGTTGAACGCCCTCTGGCCCGACGACGCCGAGGTGCGCCACGCCGGCGTCTCCTGGCTGCCGCTCTACCACGACATGGGGCTGATCGGCGCGGTCTTCGCGGCGCTCGAGCGGCCGTCGGTGGTCACCCTGCTGGCGCCGGAGAGCTTCGTCGCGCGGCCGGCGCTCTGGCTCACGGCGCTCTCCGAGACGCGCGCCACCATCTCGCCGGCGCCCAACTTCGCCTACGCGCTCGCCGCCGAGCGGGTGCGCGACGAGGAGCTCGAGGGGGTCGACCTGTCGAACTGGCGAGTGGCGCTGTGCGGCGCCGAGACGGTGGTCGCCGCCGATCTCACCCGCTTCGCCGCGCGCTTCGCCCCCTACGGCTTCCGCGCCGAGGCGCTCACCCCGGTCTACGGCCTGTCGGAGGCGGCGCTCGCGGTGACCTTTCCGCCGCTCGGCCGCGGCCTTCTGGCGCGCCGCTTCGATCGCACGCGGCTGGCCGCCGAGGCCGCGGCGCTGCCCGACCCGGCCGGGCACGAGCTGGTCTCGGTCGGCGCGCCGCTGCCCGGCTTCGCCCTCGAGGTGCGCGACGGCGACGGCCGGCCCTTGCCCGAGCGGCGGGTCGGGCGGCTCTGGGTGCGCGGCCCCTCGCTGTTCCGCGAATACCTCGGGCAGCCGGAGGCGACGGCGCGCGCGCTGGTCGACGGCTGGCTCGACACCGGCGACTTGGGCTTCCTCGACGGCGGCGAGCTCTTCCTGACCGGGCGCGCCAAGGAGGTGTTGATCGTGCGCGGCCGCACCCATTCGCCGAGCGAGATCGAGCAGGCGGTCGCCGCGCTGCCCGGCGTGCGGCGTGGCTGCGTCGCCGCGGCGAGCCACCGCCCCGAAGGGGCGCCGACCGAGCTGGTCTACCTGTTCGTCGAGCGCCGGCGCGGCGCCGCGCCGGGCGACGACGAGGCGCTCGCCGAGCGTTGCCGCGAGGCGGCGCTCGTGGCGAGCGGCCTTTCGGTCGACCGCGTCGTCGTGCTGGCGCCGGGGACGCTGCCGCGCACCTCTTCGGGCAAGATCCGCCGGGGCGCGACGCTCGAGCGCCATCTCGCCGGCACGCTCGCGGCGCCGGCTCGTCCCGGCCTGATTTCGCTCGGGCTCGAGCTGCTGCGCGGGCGGCGCGCCCTGGCGCGCGCCGGCCGCGCCGCGCGAGAGGAGGGGGGATGATCGGAGGGTGCCGCGTCTGCGTCGTGATGCCGGCCTACAACGCCGCGCGGACGCTCGAGCGCACGGTCGCCGAGCTCGACCGCGCCGTGGTCGACCGGGTGCTGGTGGTCGACGACGCCTCCTCGGACGCGACCGCCGAGCTCGCCCGCCGCCTCGGGCTCGAGCTGCGGGTCCATTCGAGGAACCGCGGCTACGGCGCCAACCAGAAGACCTGCTACGCGGCGGCGCTCGCCGGCGGCGAGGAGATCGTCGTCATGGTGCACCCCGACTACCAGTACACGCCGAAGCTGGTGCCGCCGATGGCGGCGATGATCGCCTGCGGCGAGTACGACCTGGTGCTCGGCTCGCGCATCCTGGGCAAGGGGGCGCTCGCCGGCGGCATGCCGCTCTACAAGTACGTCTCGAACCGCTTCCTGACGCTCGCCGAGAACCTCCTGCTCGGCCAGAAGCTCTCCGAGTACCACACCGGCTTTCGCGCATTTCGCCGCGAGGTGCTCGCGCGCCTGCCGCTCGCGGAGAACTCCGACGACTTCCTGTTCGACAACCAGATCCTCGCCCAGGCTTTCGCCGCGGGCTTGCGCGTCGGCGAGCTCTCCTGCCCGACCAAGTACTTCGCCGAGGCCTCGTCGATCGACTTCCGAAGCTCGCTCGCCTACGGCTTCGGCGTGCTGGGCGTCGGCCTGCAGGGGTTCCTCCACCGCGTCGGCCTCGCCCGCCCCCGCTTCCTCGCCGCCGACGGCCGGCGCCTGGCGCCCGAGGGAGAGACGCGCTGAGCCGCGCGCCGCTCGACGTCGCGGTGGTCGGCGCCGGCCCGGCGGGGCTCGCCGCGGCGCTCGCCTGCCGGCGGCAGGGGCTCTCCGTCGCCTGCTTCGAGGCGCGTCGGCCGCCGCTCGACAAGGCGTGCGGCGAAGGGGTCATGCCCGCGGGCCTCGCCGCTCTCGAGCGGCTGGGAGTCGAGCCGCCCGAGCGCGCGGCGCCCATCCGCGGCATCCGCTACCGGCTGGGCGGCCTCGTCGCCGACGGCGACTTCCCCGCGGGGGCGCGCGGCCTCGGCGTGCGGCGGACGCTGCTCTGCGCCGCGCTGGTCGAGGCCGCCGAGCGGGTCGGCGTCGAGCTGGTCTGGGGCGCGCGCGTCGAAGGCTTGACCGCGGGCGGCCTGGCCACCGCCGCCGGCGAGGTCAGCGCGCGCTTCCTGGTGGGCGCCGACGGCCTGCGCTCGCGCGTGCGCCGTTGGGCCGGCCTCGAGCGGCCGACGCGCGCGCCGCGCCGCTTCGGCGTCGTGCGCCACTTCCGGCGGGCGCCGCCGGGCGAACGGGTCGAGGTCTGGTTCGGCGCGCGCGCCGAGGCCTACGTGACGCCGCTCGCCGCCGACGAGACCGGGGTGGCGCTGCTCTGGGCGGGCGAAGGAGGGGGCTTCGACGCGCTGCTCGCGTCGCGGCTGCCGCCCGAGCTCGGGAGCTGGCTCGCCGGCGGCGAGCGGCTCGGCCCCGACCGGGGCGCGGGTCCCTTCCGTCAGGCGACGCGCGGCGTGATCGCCGGCGGGCGGGTCGCGCTGGTCGGCGACGCCGCCGGCTACGTCGACGCGCTGACCGGCGAGGGGCTGGCGCTCGCCCTCGAGAGCGCCGAGCCGCTGGCCGCCGCGCTCGCCGCCGGCGATCTCGCGGCCTACGCGCGCGCCCACCGGCGCCTCGCCCGCTGGCCGCAGGCGCTGACCCGCCTGGCGCTCGCCGCCGCCCGTCGCCCGCCGCTCGCCCGGCGCGGGGTGGCGGCGCTCGCCCGCGACCCCGAGCTCTTCTCCCGTCTGCTCGGCGCGGTGGGCGCCGGCCGGCCGCTCGCCGCGGTCGGCCTCGGCCGCGCGCTGCGCTTCGCCCGCGCCCTGCTCCCACCTGCCGCGGGTGGCCGTCCGCTGCGGGCATCGGAGCGCGGCGCGTGAGCGCGCGGCTCGAGCGCGCGCTGGCCGCCGTCCTCGCCCGGCGCCGGGCCTGGATCGCCCTCTGGGCGCTCGCCGCGGCGCTGCTCGCGCCCGGCGCGCTGCGCCTCGAGAGCGACAACTCGCCGGAAGTCTTCTTTCTCGCCGACGCGCCCGGGGTGGCGCGCTACCATGAGTTCGTCGAGCGCTTCGGACGGGAGGAGGGGGCGCGGTTGGCGGTTACCGGCGCCGGGCTCTGGACGGCCGCGGGGGTCGCCTACCTCGAGCGCGCGGAGCGGGAGATCGCCGCGCTCCCGGGGGTGCGCGCCGTGGTCGGGCCGGCCGGCCGGCTGCGGCGGACGACCCCCGACCTCGCCGCGGCGGAGCCGCGCGCCCTGCGCGAGCGGCTCGCCGGCTCGGCGCTCGACCGCGCCCTCGGCCTGGTCGCCGAGCAGGGGGAGCTCGCGAGCCTGCTCGTGCAGACCGAGGCGATGCCCCCGGCCGAGGCGCGCGTCCTCTTCGCCGCCCTCGACCGGCTGGCGGCCGAGGCACCGGCGGGCTGCGCGGCCTTCGCGGTCGGCCGCCGCTCGATCGAGATCGCTCTCGACGACTCGGCGCGCGAGATCGACCGCCTCTACTTCCCGCTGCTCGTCCTGCTCGCCGCGCTGCTGCTCGCGGTCACCTTCCGCGAGGCGTCGGCGGTGGTGCTCCCCTTCGCCTTCGTGGCCCTGCCCCAGGTCGCGCTGCTCGGGGCGATGGGGTGGCTCGGAGTCCGGGTCAACTTGATCCTCGCGGTGCTGCCGCCGCTGCTCTTCGTCATCGCGCTCGCCACCGCCCTGCACCTGCTGATCCGCTGCCGGGCGCTCGAGAGCGAGGGGCTCGACGCCGCCGCCGCGACGCTCGCCACCTACCGGGAGAAGGGGCGCGCGGTCGCCGCCGCGGCGCTGACCACCGCGATCGGCTTCGCCGCGTTGGCGAGCTCGCGGGTGGCGCCGGTGCGCACGCTCGGCCTCTGGGCGGGCGCCGGGCTGCTGGTCGTGCTGGCGGCGGCCTTCACGCTGCTGCCGGCGCTGCTGGCGACCTTCGCGGCCCGCCGCGGTGCGCTGCCCGAGCGTGCGCTCGAGGCGCGGCTCGAGCGCTTCGGGCGGCGCTGGGCGGCGCGCGCCGCGGCGCGCCCGGGGCGGGTCGTCGCGCTCTACGCGCTCGTCGCGGCGCTGGCGCTCGCCGGCCTGCCGCGGCTCTCGCTCGAGAGCAACGCGCTCTCCTACCTGCCCGCCGACCACCCGGTGCGCGCGAAGACGGCGCGCCTCGAGCGCGCCGGCGTCGGCGTCGCCACGGTCGAGGTCTGGATCGAGGCGGCCGCGGGAGCGCCCGGCCTCGACGACGGCGAGGCCCTCGAGCGGCTCGCCGGCCTCGCGGCGGCGATCGGCGCCCGGGCGCCAGCGCTCGCCGCGGTCTCGGCCGCCGAGCTCGCCGACGGCATCGCCGCCGGCACGCCCTTCGCCGCCCTGCCGGCGGTGACCCGCCGCCCCGGGATCCTCGCGCTCGCCCGCGCCGATCCGGAGGGCGCGCGCGCGGTCGCGCGCTTCCTCGAGCCGGACGGCCGCTCGACGCGCCTGACCGTCTTCGTCGCGACGGTCGGCTATCCGGCGCTCGAGCCCTGGCTCACCGAGGCGCGCGCCGAGGCCGAGCGCCGCTTCCCCGGGGCGCGGGTCGCGACGACCGGCAGCTTCCCGCTCCTGCTCGAGCTGCAGCGCCACCTGCTGACCACCGTCGGTGCCGCCCTGGCGCTCACGGTGCCGGCGATGCTCGTCACCTTCGTGCTGCTGCTGCGGCGCGCCCGCTGGGTCGCGCGCGCCCTCGCCGCCACGCTCTTCCCGGTCGCCGCGATCTTCGGCGGCATGGGGTGGCTCGGCGCGCCGCTCGACGTCGCCACGGTGATGGTCGCCTCGATCGTGCTCGGCCTGGTGGTCGACAACACGATCCACACCCTCGCCCCCTACCGCGAGCGGCGCGCGGCGCTCGGCGCGCGCGAGGCGGTGGTCGGCAAGGTCGCGCTGGCGGCGCCCGCCTACCTGCTGACGGGCGCGATTCTCGCCGCCGGCTTCGGCGTCTGCGCCCTCTCCGACTTCCGCCCGACGGCGCGCTTCGGCGTCCTCTCCTCGAGCGCGATCGCGCTCGCCGTGGTCGGCGACCTGCTGCTCGTGCCGGCGCTCTTCTGCGGCTGGCGCGCCCGCCCGAGCGAGGGCGACGCGGGCGCCGAGCGGATCGAGATCGGTTAGATTGGGCCGGTTGCCTTCCCTGCGAGGAGTCGCGATGAGCCGACCGTTCCGCTCCCATCCCCGCCGCGCCGCCGGGCTCGTGGCGCTCGCGCTGATCGGCGCCGCGCCACTGGCCGCGGCGATCTCGGGCAAGGTCCTGGTCGCCGGCTCGGGCGTCCCCGGCACGCCGATCGGCGGCGCGCTCGTCCACCTCC